>NZ_JBIWFT010000043.1:0-74239 GCF_044763205.1 Kitasatospora sp. NPDC096204 | reverse complement strand
CGTGACCTGAGCCATGAAAAGTCTCCTAGCAGCGGTATGCGGGATGCAACGCGCCGATCCTACTGCCCGTCCCTGTTCCCGCGAGGGGACGGCCGTGGATCCGGACACCGTGGTACTCCGGGCATCCCTGCCCGGTCCTGCCGTGCTGCGTCGTGCGGTGCCGCGCTGATGGCAACGGGCTTGTGGTGTTGCCCTGTTGGCGGCAGGGGTCGTGTGTGGCGGCGGGGGCCGGCTTGCCCCGATCCCGGCCCCGGGCCCCTCGGCCCGCCGGAAAACCGGGTGCGTCCGGCCAAGTCGCGCCGCACACTGGGCCGGTCACGCACCGTCGCCGCGAAGGAGCCCCGTGCAGGGAGCAGTCAGCGTCTCACCCGCCCAGATCCCCGAGCTGCTGCTCGGCCTGGCCACCGTCCGCCCGGTGTTCCTCTGGGGCGCCCCCGGGATCGGGAAGTCCTCCCTGGTCAGGGCGTTCGCCGAGTCGCTCGGCCTGGAGTGCGTGAGCCTGGTCGGCACCCAGCTCGCCCCGGAGGACCTGATCGGCGTCCCGCAGCTCACTCCCGAGGGCCGTTCCCGGTTCTGCCCGCCCGAGCAGATCGCCCGCGACGAGCCGTACTGCCTGTTCCTGGACGAACTCAACGCGGCCTCGCCGGACGTCCAGAAGGCCTTCTACTCGCTGATCCTGGACCGCCGGATCGGCTCGTACGAGCTGCCGCCCGGCTCGATCGTGATCGGCGCCGGGAACCGCGCCACCGACGGCGCGCTCGCCCGCCCGATGGCATCCGCGCTGGTCAACCGCATGGTCCACGTTCATCTCCGGGCCAGCGCCGAGGACTGGCTGCGCTGGGCGGCCGGTGCCGGCATCCACCCCTGGATCGTCGACCACCTCACCGACCGGCCCGACCACCTGTGGTCCGCCCCGCCCAAGACCGAGGAGCCGTTCTCCACCCCGCGGGCCTGGCACATGCTCTCCGACGCGCTGCACTCCTTCGGCCCCACCCTGGACGAGGGGACCCTCAAGGTCGTCGCCCACGGGCTGCTCACCGCACAGCACGCGGTCGCCTTCTGCGGCTACGCGAAGATCGTCCGCAACTCCTACGGCCTGGAGGCGATCCTCAAGGGCGACGCCCGCTGGCCGCACCGGCTGGAGGACCGCGACCTGCTCTACTACCTGGCCGACGCCTTCCGCGGCCGGCTCGTCAAGGAACTGCCCGCCCGCAAGGAGCACGCCTCCGGGGCGCAGCGGCAGACCGCCTTCCGGGCCAAGTCGCTGCTGGTGCAGCTGGCCGAGATCTCGGTGGAGGTCGCCCAGACGGTGATAGCCGACGGCCAGGACGGCAACCCGGTGCTGCCCTCCTGGTTCCTGATCGAGGCCGCCCGGGACATGCCCCGCCTGGTCGAGGCCCGTCGGTGAAGCACGCCCCGGCCGAGCGGAAGAAGCCGGACCCGGGCGCGGAGGCCTTCGCCGAGGGCCTTCACGTGCTCCGCCGCAACCCGGCCCTCGCCGCCCTGCGCGCCGACGTCTGCCGCAGTGAGGACTGCACCGTGGCCCCGCCGGACGGCTGGGCGGTGGCCGACTCCAACGGCACCCTGCACGTCAATCCGCGCCGCCGGGCCGAACCCGACGAGTGGGCCTGGGTGCTGGCGCACTGCCTGCTGCACCTGGGCTTCGGCCACCTCCCGGGTGCCCGCGGCACCCGGACCCAGCCCGACGCGCACCACGCCGCCGCCCGCTGCGCGGTGGTCAACCGCTTCCTCGTCACCTTCCCGGTCGGCCGCGCCCCGGTCGCCCTCCCGCAGGAGTACCCGGGCGGCGACGAGGAGGAACTGGCCGCCCGCTGGCGCCGCGACGGCCTGCCGCCCACCACCGCCGGCACGGCCGGCACCGCCGAACGCGACCAGCTGCTCGTCGAGTGGCGCGGCCACGGCCAGGCCCGCGAGGACTGGCCGACGGCCTTCGCGGCCGCGCTCACCCGCACCATGTCCGCCGCGATGGACCGGGCCGGCGGCCGGATCGACACCGAGACCGGCGAACGCCTGCCCGAGCGGCCCTGGAACCGGGCACTCAACTGGTTCGTCTCCTCGTACCCCCTGCTCGGCGGCATCGCGGCCGGCCTCACCGTCGTCGCCGACGCCGAACTCGCCCGCGCCCACGACATCGCCGTCGCCGCCGTCAACGCCGAGGCCGCCGAGATCTACGTCAACCCGCTGCGCCACCACACCGACGAGGAGTGGCGGTTCATCCTCGGCCACGAGATCCTGCACGCCGCCCTGCGGCACGGCGAGCGCCGCGGTGGACGGGACCCGTTCCTGTTCAACGTCGCCGCCGACTACGTCATCAACGGCTGGCTGCTGGAGATGGGTGTCGGCGAGATGCCCGACGGGCTGCTGCACGACCCGCGGCTGAAGGGCCTGTCGGCCGAGGAGGTGTACGACCGGATCGCCCGCGACCAGCGCCGGATCCGCCGGCTCGCCACCCTGGCCGGGAAGAACCGCCCGGACGTCCTCGGTGAGCCGCTCGGGCCGCCCCGGGACTACGTGGACCTCGACGACTTCTACCGGCGCGGCCTCCAGCAGGGCTTTGAACTGCACCGGCGCGGACGCGGCCTGCTCCCGGCCGGGCTGGTCGAGGAGATCCGGGCGCTCGCCCACCCGCCGCTGCCCTGGGACGCCCGACTGGCCCGCTGGTTCGACGAGTTCGTGCCGAGGCCGGAACCGGTGCGCAGTTACGCCCGCCCCGCCCGTCGGCAGTCCGCCACCCCGGACATCCCCCGGGCCGGCCGCCACCACCCCGAGGAGGAGGTGCCGCGCTGCACCTTCGGGGTCGTCCTGGACACCTCGGGCTCGATGGACCGGACACTGCTCGGCAAGGCGCTCGGCGCGATCGCCTCCTACGCGGCCGCCCGGGACGTCCCGGCCGCCCGGGTGGTGCACTGCGACGCCGCCCCGCACGACGCCGGCTACCTCCCGGTCGAGGAGATCGCCGGGCGCCTGCGGGTGCACGGACGCGGCGGCACCGTCCTCCAGCCGGGCATCGACCTGCTGGAACGGGCCGAGGACTTCCCGCCCGGGGCACCCGTCCTGGTGATCACCGACGGCGAGTGCGACGTGCTGCGGGTGCGCCGCGAGCACGCCTTCCTCGTCCCGCGCGGCGCCGCGCTGCCGTTCACCCCGCGCGGACCGGTCTTCCGGATGAGCTGAGCGCACCGGCCCGGGCGGTCGGCCTCCCGGTTCCCGCGCCCGGCAAGCGTCCAACAGACAAGCCCTAACCGCCGCAGGTCAGGTCCTTCGCGGGCAGTCGGCCCGTGGTCAGGTAGCGGGTGACGCTGCCGTCCGCGCAGGACGGGCCGGCCACCACCACGCCGTGGCCCTCGCCACCGGCCACCGTGACCATCCGCGCGCCGTGCAGGGCCCGCCGCATGCCCCGGGCCATGGCCGGCGTCGCCTGGGGGTCCCACTCGTTCTGCACGATCAGCGCGTTGACGTCGTTGTTCACCACGGTGGCCGACTCGGCGGCCGCCGACTTCCAGAACGCGCACGGCTGGATGTTGGCCCCCAGGTCCCCGGCCAGCGGGTACGCGGCCCGGTCGCGGACCGCGTCCCGGCGGTACTGCTCGGGGTCGCGCGGCCAGCTGCGGGAGTCGCCGCAGAGGACGGCCCAGACGGCGGCGGTCGTGTTGTCCGTCGGGACGACCGACGGCACCGCCGGTGCGGCGGGCCCGCCCGCGGCGGCGGCCTTCAGCGCGACGATCCAGCGGGTGACGGCCTCGACGTGGACGAACGCGGCGTACCCGGCACGGATCGCGTCGCCGTCGAGCGTCCCGTTCTCCGTCGGGACGGGCGTGCGGTCGGCGTGGGCGACCAGGTCCCAGTACGTCCTGCGGACCTCCGCCGCCGTGGAGCCCAGCCCGTACGTCGCGTTGCGGGCGGCGGCCCACTCGGTCCATCGGGTGAAGGCGAGTTCGGCCCCCGGCGCCGCCTCCCGGAGCATCCCCCGCCACGCGAGCGACGGATCGAGCGCGCTGTCGAGCACGAACCGGTCCGAACGCTGGGGGAACATCTGCGTGTAGACGGCGCCCAGGTAGGTGCCGTACGAGTGCCCGAAGTAGGAGATCCTCCGCTCGCCCAGTGCCGCCCGGACGACGTCCATGTCCCGCGCCGTGTTACGGGTGGTGATGTGCGGCAGCACGTCCCCCGCCTTGGCCCAGCACTTGTCGGCCACCGTCCGGGCCCAGGCTACGTCCTTCGCGAACGTCCCAGGGGCGTAAGGGTGTTGGAAGGTCCGCTGGTCGGCCGGCAGGTCGCAGCCGATCGGCGTGCTCTGCCCGACCCCGCGCGGGTCGAACCCGATCAGGTCGAACCGGTCCCGTACCTCCGCCGACAGCAGCGGCTCCATCTCGACGGGCAGGGTCAGCCCCGGGCCGCCCGGGCCGCCGGGGTTCATCAGCAGCACGCCGTGCCGCTGCTCCGCGCTGCCCGCCCTGACCCGCGAGATCGCGATGTCGATCGTCCGGCCGCCGGGGTCGCGGTAGTCCAGCGGCACCTTGACCTTCGCGCACTCGAACGTCGCCGGGTGGTCCACATCGCAACGCTCCCAACGGAGTTGCTGCCGTGCGTAGCGCTGGAGCGGATCGCTCGCGGCGAACGCCGTCATGGGGGTGAGCGCCGTCAGCACGGTCGTCACCGCGCCGACCGTCAGCACGGAAATCGTCCGTCCGTCTCGCAGAACCATGTCAGTCCTCTGGGCAGAATCGGTACCTCGGAATTGCTCCAGTCTCCGTTCCGCCGCACCCGCACCACGTACGGCGCGGGGAGGGGCTCAAGATCCAACCTGCGGCGTACGCCGCCGTGCTGACGTCCTGCCGAAGTCCCATGCCCCGTCATCCACCTCTCAGGGTGGAGGGACCGCCGGCCGGCTGTCGGCAGCCCACGGGTGGGTGCGGTCACCCGGCGGAGTGGAGAACGGGTGATTCCCCGGCGGGGCGGCTCCGTCGGGCGGTACGGTGCCCGCATGACCGTGCTCGTCCGCCGTCGTCACATCGACTTCGGCCGCGTCCACTCCACCGGCTGTCCGGTCATCGCCTGATCACCTGATCCGCCCGGCTGCGCCGTTCTGTTCCGCGCTGTTCCGCGCTGTTCCGTTCCGCGCCGTTCTGTTCGGCGCAGGTCCGTCCCGCGTCGAACGGCGCCGCCGTGGGGGCCGTCGTCCGCCGCCGCCCGGGGCGCCCCGTCCGCCGCCCGACATCCAGGTGAATCCGCGCCGGCGTGCAACCCTGCGACCCGGCCGGAAAGGCCCTCGGAGACCTCGGAGACCCCGGCGACCCCGGCGGCCGGCGACGGCGATCAGTGGATCAGCGGCCGTCCTCGTGCCCGAGACCGCGGTCGGGTGCGCTCATGTCGCCCGTCCTGGGCGTGCCGTCGGCGAGCCCGTAGCGCAGGAAGACGGTGCCCTGCGGAGCGGCCACCGGCGGTTCGAGGAGCGTGAGGTTCGTGGGCACCGCGCCGCTGTCGAACACCTTCTTCCCGACGCCGAGCACGATCGGGTGCACCCACAGGTCGAGCCGGTCGAACAGCTTCTCCCGCAGGAGGGTCTGCACCAGGTCCAGGCTCCCGACGACCTTCACGTGCTCGTGCCGGTCACGGACCTCGCGCACCGCGGTGGCCAGGTCCGGGCCCAGCAGCGTGGATCCCGCCCACGGGAGGTCGGGCGTGCCGCGGGAGGCCACGTACTTCGGGACGCGGTTGAAGAGCTCGGCGATCTCGCCGTCCTTCTGGTGCGGCCAGTAGGAGGCGAAGATGTCGTACGTCCGCCGGCCCAGCAGCAGGGCGTCCGTCCCCTCGTACGCGGCAAGGATCTGCGCCCCGGTGACCTCGCTCAGCAGGGGCGCCTGCCAGCCGCCGAACGGGAACCCCACCGGGTCCTCGTCGGGCCCGCCGGGCGCCTGCCCGACGAGGTCGAGGGTCGCGAACAGTTCGATGTGGATGAGGCCCATGTCTGTCTCCCGATGAGTCGGTCGTTCCCGTCGAGGTTGTAGACCCGCAGGGGCCGAAAGACTCATCGCCGCGCCGAACTCCGGTTTTCCGTCTCTGCCACCGGGGCCGCCGGGGCCGACGGCGGCGAGGGCGGCGCGGGTGGCGCGGGCGCGCGATCAGAACTTGCGCGCCTGGGTGACCTGGTTCAGGTGGATGAGGACGTCGTAGGCCCGGCCGATCGCGAGCCGAGGCATCGGATCGCTGACATAGACCGAGCCCGCGTCGTAGGTGGGGCGGCTGACGTCCAGCCAGTCGCGGGCCGCCCGGGGCGCGGTGCGCAGGTCGACGTAGTAGTCCCGGTAGCGGACCTGGTCGAGGGTGTACTCGTTCATGTCCGGCGTGGCCGCCGGGACGGTGACGGTCTTCCAGTCACCGGTCAGCACTTCGTCGTTGGTGAGGAAGGAGCCGCTGTCGAAGGTGAAGCCGACGGCCACGTAGTCACGGCCGTAGGTGTCGCGCAGCCGGGAGCCCTGCGGCCGGGGGTACAGGAAGGTGTCGGTGGCCAGGTAGCCCGTGTGCCCGTTGTGCGCCGACAGCAGCACCTTGCCGCCGGTGCGGCGCTGCCACCACGCGGTGTTGTCCGCCATCGCCCGGTCGCGCAGCTGCTCCGAGGCGGAGACGGAGGCCGGGTCGGCGAGGTCGAGGGCGGCGAAGGCGAAGGTCTCGGCGATGTTCCGGGCGTGCTGCACCGCCCATGCGTGGGCGTCGCCGTCGGAGGCGCCGGTACCGCTCGCGGTGACCAGGTCGAGTGCGCGTTGTGCCTTGGCGGCGTTGTCGCGGCGCTCGGCGGGCGGCTTCCGCAGGTAGGCGAACGCGTCGTCGAACGGCCGCAGGCCGGCGTAGAGCTCGTCGAGTTGCGGGAGGACGTCGGGGCGGGCCCCGCGCACATAGGTGGTGACCCGTTCGAACATCCGGTCGCCGAGCCTCGGGAGGCCGAGGTCGTCACCCACGAAGTGGACCGGGTGCTGCGGGTGGCTCCGGTTGTGGGCCCGCATCCAGGCGATCAGGTCGGCGAACTCCTCACGGTCCCACGGGCTGCCGCCCAGGGCGTCCTTGACGATCTGCCGGGCGTCGCCCGGACCGCCCTGGACGTACTCGTCGATCTGCAGGCCGCTGCTCCAACTCGTCTCCAGGGCGAAGGTGGTGAAGCCCTTCTCCTCGACGAGGTAGCGGAACACCCGCTGCTTCATCGCGAAGAACTCGTGCGAGCCGTGGGTGGCCTCGCCGAGGCCGACCACCCTGGCGTCGCCGATCATCGCGCCCAGGGCACGCAGGTCGGCGGTACGGCCGCCGGGTTCCGTCGTCCACAGCGGCCGGGCGACGCTCTCCAGCGCGCTCACCACGGGGGAGCGCTGCGCCGTCGCCGGGTCCGTGGCCGCGCCGGTGGCGTTGAGGCCCACCGGCGCGGCGACCGCCGCCACCGGGACCAGCACGGCCGCGGTGGCCACCGCCGCCGTCAGCAGCCCCCGCCGCCCGATCCGCTCGTTGCCTGCCATCGTTCCGATCACTCCTCACCTCGACGGAACGCCGATGACCTCGGCGTTCGGTGAGTCGATCCTCGCGTCGACGGGGCCGCGGCGCGCTGGGGCGGACCGCCGTCTTTCCCGGGGGGTGACCCCCGTTCGGATCCGGTGGCCGGCCCCCGGCCGACGGCGGCCCGCGGACCGTTACGGCGCGCGGCGCACCCGCCCGGACCCGAGGGCACCCCCGGTCCGAATCGTGCGACGCCTCCAACAGCACTGCCGCGACGGCGACTTCGTACCGGCCAGGCCGCCCCGCGGTGAACACCGTCCGTCCGTCGCCGAGGTCGGTGTGCAAGCGGACCGCCGTCGCCTCGCGTCTCGGCTCAGATGAGGGCGATGACCAGCACGGCGGCTGCCGCCAGGAGGAGAACCGTCAGCGCCGGCGCACCGGGGCGCCCACCGGGTTCGGAGGTGACGGCGACGAACGAGACGGCGGGGACCGCGAGCGAGAGGACGATCGCCAGCCACCCGACGATGCCGGTGGGAACCCCGGCGACCATGGCGCCCCAGACGGTCGTGAACATCACCGCCAGCCAGGCCGTCGCGGTCAACACCGCCCAGGCCGCGCGCGCGGTCCACCGCTCGACCGGGTCGGCCGCGCGGAAGTTGGTGCGGGTCATCGTCCAGATCCGGGGCAGGTTCGCCACTGGTACATCCTCTCGAAACAACATCCTCGGGCGCCGGCGACGGACGCGTGCCGAGCACGGCTGTCTTGCCGGAAGTACGTGCGGCCACGGCCGGGCCCCCAGCTGATGGTGACTCCGTCGGCGTCGACCCGGACCAGGTACCGCATGGCGATGAGGCGACTCGCGGCGACCGGCGGCACCGTCCCGCCGACGAGCAGGATCACGGAGCCGGGGCCGAAGTGGAACTTCACGCGGCCGGCGAGGAGTTCGGCCGTGACGGCCACGAGCGGGAGCGCGACATCGGCCGCGTCGGGGCTGAACCTGTCTTTCCCCCCGGAAGATCGGTTCGTTCACACGTCGCACCCTACGCCTGCCTCGCCCGGGCCCCACCAGGAGGTCGGATTGACGGACTGTCATGATCGCGGCGTGCGGGGGATCCCGCTCCGCCCGGAGGCCGCTCCGCCCGGATCCCGCTCCGCTCGGAGGCCGCGCGCGCCGGCCCCTGCGCGACCGTGGATCGGCCGACGATACCGGCCGGATGGGGTTTCTCATCTTCATGACGCTGCCGGGGCTGGTGCTACTGCGAGCGTGTCCTCGCTGGGCAGCTATGGATTCAGCGACAAGGCCAGTTCCTCCTACGACATCACCAGCCGGCCGGTGGTGCTCCACGAGAACGTGGACTACGGGGGCGGCCAGTTGTCGGTCCGGTCGCAGGGCTCCGGAAGCCTCGCCGGTCCTGGAACGACAAGGTGTCCTCTCCGAGGTTCCTCTCCCAGGTGCCCGCTGCTCCGGCCGTACCGGCCCCGCGGCCGAAGTGGGGAAGCGCCCCCGGTTTGGTAGGGTCGGGCCATCACCGGGGACTGCTCCCCGTTTTCCAGGGGGGAAAGAACGTGCCGGCTCCGACGCTTCAGGAACTGTCTCCCGCGGGCCTCGATGTCACCATCGACCCGTACCCCGCCTACGCGGCACTGCGCGAGAAGGGGCCGGTCCACCGGGTGCTCGTCCCGGGATCCGGCGAAGCATGGCTCGTCGTCACCCGTGACGAGGCCCGCGCCGCCCTCACCGATCCCCGGCTGAGCAACGACATCAGGCACTCCTCCGCATGGACCGACGACGGTGGCCACGCCCTCGGGGTCAACATGCTCCAGAGCGACCCACCCCAGCACACCCGGCTTCGCGAGCTGGTCGCCGACAAGTTCACGGCCGGCCGGATCCGGGCGCTGCGCCCCCGCATTCAGGAGATCGCCGACAGCCTGCTCGACGCCCTGCCCGAGGCGGGTTCCGTCGACCTCGTCGCCTCCTACGCGCTGCCGCTGCCGATGACCGTCATCTGCGAACTGCTCGGCGTACCGGCGGCGGACCGCGCCGGCTTCCACGCGTGGTCCACCGAACTGGTCGCGCCCAGCTCCCCCCAGGCCGCCGGCGCGGCGGCCGGCGCCATGACCGGCCACCTCACGGCCCTCATCGAGGAACGCCGGACCAGCCCGCGCCAGGACCTGCTCAGCGCGCTCGTCACCCCGACCACCGACGGGCTCTCCGCCGAGGAACTGCTCGGAATGGCCTTCCTCCTCCTCGTCGCAGGGCACGAGACCACCGTGAACCTCATCTCGGGGGCGGTCCTCTCCCTGCTCGCACACCCCGAGCAACTCGCCGCCCTGCGCGCCGATCCCGGCCTCGTCGACAGCGCGATCGAGGAGACCCTCCGGTACGACGGCCCGGTGGAGTCCGCGGCCTTCCGCTACGCCACCGAACCGGTCCGGATCGGCGACACCACCATCCCGGCAGGCGACAGCGTCCTCGTCTCCCCGGCCGCGGCCTCACGCGACCCGCGCCACTTCCCCGACCCGGACAGGTTCGACATCCACCGCAGGCCCGCCGGCCACCTCGCGTTCGGCCACGGCATCCACCACTGTCTCGGCGCCCCCCTCGCCCGGGTCGAAGCCGCCATCGCCCTGCGCACCCTGATCGGGCGTCGCCCTCG
Source organism: Kitasatospora sp. NPDC096204 (assembly GCF_044763205.1). Classification (NCBI taxonomy): domain Bacteria; kingdom Bacillati; phylum Actinomycetota; class Actinomycetes; order Kitasatosporales; family Streptomycetaceae; genus Kitasatospora; species Kitasatospora sp. NPDC096204. Next base: position 64,082 of record NZ_JBIWFT010000043.1, on the reverse strand, counting down.
CCTCGCCCTCGACGCCGACCCGGCAGACCTCGTCCGGCGGCCGAGCACCATGCTGAGGGGACTGACGAGCCTGCCGGTGCGCTTCCACGACGCGAGCGACGCCGCAGGCTGACGCGCTCCCACGGGAGCGCCGTTGTCGCCGCCGACCTCACCGCGTCCGACGCACCGGAGCGGGTCAGCCCGCCGCCCACGAGGGCCTCCCGCCCAGTTCGCCTCGGTCGCGGCCGGCGCCCCCGCGCCCCTGCTCGCCACCGCGCTCCTCAAGGACTACGGCGCCTCCACCCCGATCTCGCTCTACGTCACGATGGCGGGCGTGCTCACGGTGGTCGCCGTGGTGTGTGCCCGTGAGACCCGTGGGCGGGATCTCGCGAACCTGGAACAGAACACCGCGACGAACGACGACCAGGAGGCCGCCGCCACCACGGTTTGACACTCGGCGCGAACCACGAGGCAGGGGCTGGATCACCGGCTCCCGCCTCGCGGCGTTTCCCGGCTTCCCTGCGCCTCCGCGCCGACGCGGGTACCTCTGCGGCCATGGCGGCGTCCGAGGGCAGCAGCTCGATCAGGACCTGCGACACCTGTCAGGCCGCCGTGCGGACACGTCCTCTGTTCACGCTTCCGAGTGCATGTCGCACCGGCACATGACGGCTGCGTCGAGGATGGACTTCCCAGCCATTACCGCTGCTCCTGGTGAGTCGCATGCTTCACGTCACAGCCGCATGCTTCACGTCACAGTCCCCGCCGAGCCGGATCCACCCCGCGGGCCGGCCCGGCGAGGTCGACGGCCATCCCCACCTCCCCCACCCAGGAGCCCCTCCATGTCACGTTCGCCCGGTGCGGTCCGTACGAGGCACGGCCTCCGCCGCTGGATCTCCGCCACGACCGGTGCGCTCGCCCTCGCGGCGGGCCTGCTCACGGCCGGCGCGCCGTGGGCTTCCGCGGCGAGCCTCACCCAGGTCAGCGGCTTCGGCTCCAACCCCGGAAACCTGGCCATGTACGAGTACGCGCCGGACGGCCTGGCCGCCGGTCGTCCGCTGGTCGTCGCCCTGCACGGGTGCCTGCAGAGCGCCGCGGACTACCACAGTCACTCCGGCTGGGCGCAGTTCGCCGACAAGTACGGCTTCGCGGTCGTGTACCCGCAGACCGGCTCGACCAACAACGCCCTCTCCTGCTTCCGCTGGTTCGACTCCTCGCAGAGCACCCGTGACAGGGGGGAGGCCCTCTCCGTCAAGCAGATGGTCGACAAGGCCGTCGCCCAGTACGGGACCGATCGCAGCCGGATCTACGTGACGGGTCTGTCCGCGGGCGGCGGCCAGGCCGCCAACCTGCTCGCCGACTACCCCGACGTCTTCGCCGGCGGTGCCGTCGACTCCGGCCTGCCGGCGCAGTGCGCCACCGTGCAGAGCGCCGCCTCCGGCTGCCAGAACAACGATCAGCGCCTCACCCCGGCCCAGTGGGCTGCCAGGGTCCGCAACTCCTACCCCGGCTGGACCGGCTCCTACCCGCGGGTGGCGATCTGGCAGGGCACCGGCGACACGGTGGTGAAGCCCGTCAACGGGACGGAGCTGCGCGACCAGTGGACCGGCGTCTGGGGCGTCTCCCAGACTCCTTCCAGCACCCGGACCCTCACCGGTGGCACCACGCTCACCTCCTACAACGACCCGAACGGCAAGCCCGCCGTGCAGCTCTACTCGATCGCCGGCATGAGTCACGGTCTGGCCGTCGATCCCGGCTCCGGCACGGGCCAGTGCGGTGCGACCGGTGCGTACTACCTCAACACGATCTGCTCCAGCTACTACACGGCCGCGTTCTGGGGGCTCGACGGCTCCGGCAGCGGTGGGAACGGCGGCAGCGGCACCCTCCCGGCGCCGAGTGGTCTGACCGTCACCGGCACCACGGACACCACCGTGTCGCTCGGCTGGTCCGCCGTCAGCGGTGCGGCCTCGTACGACGTCTACCGCAACACCACCAAGGTCGGCTCCGCCACCGGCACCGGATACACCGACACCGGCCTGGCCGAGGGGACGACCTACACCTACACCGTGGCCGCCGTCGACTCCGCCGGGGCCGCCGGTACCTCCTCCGCCGCGGTGACCGCCACCACTACCGGCTACGTCGCCCAGTGCTTCACCGCGAGCAACTACAGCCAGGTCACCGCCGGGCGCGCCCACACCAGCGGCGGCTACACCTACGCCAACGGCTCCGACCAGAACATGGGCCTCTACAACATCCTCACCACCCACACCCTGAAGGAGACGTCCGACGGCTACTACGTGGTCGCCGACGGCGGCTGCTGACCGGCCCGCGACGTTCCGCCCCGCCCCGTACACGTCGAAGGGCCGGCGGGGGCCGGCCCTTCGAGCGGGGGGAGGGAGGTGGTCAGAGGCGGAACGGGTTGGCGTTGCGGGCCGCGAGGAGGTGCCAGGCGGTGGCGCCGGTGTGGAGGGAGGCGTAGTACTGGTCGCCCATGCCGGTGTCGAGGCCGTCCCGGGACGCGGCGACGATGCCGAAGCCGTCGTGGTTGGGGGCCTGCTCCTGGGCGGTGGCGAGGGTGGAGACCAGGGCGGCGGCGGTGGCGGTGTCCTCGGCGCGGCCGCGGGCGTAGAGCGCGCTCAGCAGTTGGGCGGTGCCCTCGAACCAGACCTTGCTCCGGTCGGCGCTGCCGAAGGGGACGCCCCGGTAGGGGCCGTCCTGGGTGAGCTGGTTGCGCACGAGCCAGTCCACCGCCGGGGCGTCGTCGGGGCTGAGCGTGGCGAGGTAGCTCCAGACCTGGACGTCGGCGGGGACGACGTCGGTGTTCACGCTGACTCCGTCGAGTCCGGTGCCGGTCCACAGGTGGCCGTCGGCGGCCCGCATGGAGCGCACGAACCCGAACGCGGCGTCCGAGCGGCTCTTCCAGGCACCCGCCTGGCGGTGGGGCTGCTGTTCGCGGGCCACGAGACCACGTCGACCCGGATCGACCTGGGGGTCCTGTTCCTGCTCAGCGACACCGGCCGCCGCGACCGCTTCGCCGCCGACCCCGACGGGTCGGCCCGCGCCACGGTGGAGGAGGTCCTGCGGATGGCCGCGCCCGGCGCCCTGGGCCTGACCCGCTACGCCCGCGAGGACGTCACCGTCGGCGGGGCGGCGATCGCGCGGGGCGAGGCGGTGCTGGTGTCGATCAACGCCGCGAACCGGGACGGGCGGGCGTTCGAGGAGCCGGACACCTTCGACCCGTCGCGTTCCCCCAACGCGCACCTCGCCTTCGGGCACGGCGGCCACTACTGCATCGGCAACGCGCTGGCCCGTACCGAGATGCAGATCGCGCTGACCGCGCTGTTCCGGCGCTTCCCCGGCCTGCGGCTCGCGGTGGACGCGCGCAGCCTGCGCGACCACTCCGAACGGCTGGCGGGCGGCATCGGAGAGGTGCCGGTCCGGTGGTGAACGGGGAACGGCTGCGCGAGCGGCCCGCCGCGCGGGTGACGGCGGACGCCTCGCGGTGCGTGTCGTCGGGGCAGTGCGCGGTGACCGCGCCGTCGGTGTTCGACCAGGACGAGGCCGGGCAGGTCGTCGTGCCGGCCGCCGAGCCCGTCGGGCGGGCGGCGGAACAGGCCCGCGAGGCGGCCGCCAGGTGCCCGGTCGCCGCGCTCCGGTGGCATCCGACGGGCTGACCGACGGCGGTGCCGGCCTCTCCACGGTGCAGGCCTCTCGACGGTGCCGGCCTCCCGGCGGGGCGGCCGGCACCTGCCTCGGCGTCAGGGCGTGCGGGGGCGCAGCGCGGGGGCGGGACAGGGCAGCGGACGGGCCCCGGCGGGGGAGAGGCCGTCGAGGACCAGGGCCAGGTACCGGCGCCAGCCGTCCTCGCCCGGGTCCATCGTCCACAGCACCGAGACCAGCATGACGACGATGCGGTGCAGGTCGTCGGGCACGAGGTCGGCGCGGATCACGCCCGCGCCCTGACCACGCGCCAGCAGGTCGTCGAGGGCGGCGAAGAACTCCTCGCCGGTCGCCGGGGTCAGGACGCCGGCGGCGCGGGCGGCGGCCAGGACGTTGAAGTCGCCGGCCACCGATTCCAGGGCCGCCGCCAGCACGCGGGCCAGCCCGGAGGCCGGGTCGGGGTCGCGGGCGGCGGCCTGGATGACGGGCCGGACGTTCTCGCCGAAGCGCTGGTCCAGCACGGCCCGCAGGAGCGCGGCCTTGTCGGGGAAGCGTCGGAAGAGCGTCGCCGCCCCGACACCGGCCCGGCGCGCCACCTCGTCGAGGTGGGCGTCGGGGCCCTGTTCGGTGAAGACCTCCCGGGCAGCCCGGATGATCTTCTCAGCGTTGCGGGCGGCGTCGGCGCGCAGCAGCCGGGGAGCGTCGGGGACCATCCCCGCACCCTATCCAAGGGCCGCCGGGCCGCCGCCGGGCAGCTCAGCCGCCGAGTCGCCGAGTCGCCGAGTCGTCGAGCCGCCGGGCAGCTCAGCCGTCGAGCCGTCAAGTCGTCGAGCCGCCGGGCCGCCGGGCGAACCGGCCCCGCGGCCACGTCCGACCACGGCAGCGGAAATCCATTGGGAGACACCCGATCCGACCCGCCACACTGACCGCATGCCGTACGAAGCCGATCAGTTCCTCGCCGACCTCGACCCGCTCTCCCACGCGGAGCGCCAACAGCTCGTCGCCCGCACGGCCCGGGAGCTCGACCCCGACAAGGAACTCCCCGGGCTGCTGTCCGACCTGGACCGCGCCGGCGTGTACGGCCGGCGGCTGGCCGCGCTCGCCGCGTCGGCCGGCCGCGCCACCGGCTACCTCACCGAGCGGCTGACCGACCCCGACCCGGTGGTCCGCGGGTACGCCCTGCGTGCCGCCCGCACCCACGGCATCCCGGACGAGGCGATCGAGGCGGCCTTCACCGGAGCCTCCTGCGCCCTGCGCCGGCAGCTGGCCCGGGTCGTGCGGCAGGGCCGCCGGCACCGGCTCGCCGAGCGGCTGGTGGGCCGGCTGCGCGCCGAGTGGGGCGACGCCGAGGCCGCCCGGCTGCTCTCCGCCTGCAGCCCCGCGTTCGTCGCCCGGACGCTGCCCGACCTCGCGCACGCCGCACACCTCGCGCCGCTGGCCGCACGCTTCCCGGACGAGGTCGTCGACCACCTGGAACAGGTGCTCGCGGAGCGCCCCGAGACGCTGCGGCTCGGTCAGTGGCCCGCGCTCGCCGACGTCCTCGGCACGGTCGCGCGAACCCGCCCCGAACGGCTCCTCGGCCTGCTGGAGCGGTTCGGCCCGGACCTCCCGCTGCGCCGCGACCACCTGCCGGCACTGGCCGCCGCGGACGCCGAACGCACCGTCCGCATCCTCGCCGACCCGCGGCGCGGCGCGCTCGGGCCGTACACCACGCCGCCCACGAGCGGCACCCTGCGCCGACTGGTGCGCGCCGACCCGCCCTCGCTGCCCGCCCTGGGCCGCCACTGGCTGGCCGCGCCCCGCTGCTTCGTCGCCCTGCTGCGCACCCTTCCGCCGGGCCGACGCGACGCGTTCCTCGACCTCGTGTACGCCGGCGCCCTCCCGCGGGAGGGCGAACTGCCCGCTCTGCTACCGCTGTTCCCGCACGCCCGCCGCCATGCCGAAGCGCGGCGGCAGGCCGCCGCGCGCCGCGCCGAGGGCCGCCCCTGGGCCCGGATCGCCCCCGTCCTGGCCTACCTGCCCACCGAGGAGGCCCAGCCGCAGCTGCGGGCGGCCCTGTCCCGACCGGACGCCGACGACCGCGCCGCCGCCTGGACGGGCCTGCTCGCCAACGCGGCCGCCTCCGACGACCGGGCCGCCGTCCAGGACGCGCTCGCGCTGCTCCCGCGGCTGCGCAACGAGCAGGACCCGGTGCGCTGTGCGGCGCTGACCGCACTGGTCCAGGTGCCCGCCCGGTTGCTGACCCCGGCGGCGGTGCCCCACCTGGACGCCGCCGTTCAGGACGCGGTCGACGCCCGCGACTGCTCGTACGCCACCAGGGCCGCTCTGCAGCGGCTGGTCGCCGAGGTGCTGCGCGAGCACGCCCTCGCCGACGGGGCCGAACTGGTCGACTGGGCGCTGCGGAGCCTGCGGCGGATCGCCGGGCAGAGCGGCACGGTCGAACTCGGCCCGCTGGAGCACCGGCTGCGCCGGGGCCAGGAACACTCCGTGTTCGCGACCCTGCGGCCGTGGCTGGACACCATGGCCGACACCGCGGAGTACTGGCTGCTGTTCACCCTGACCCGCTCGCTCGGCCGACGGGCCCGGGGCATCCCCGAGCTGCAGGAACTCCTCCTGCACGCCCTCCAGTTCGGGTCGGACGCCGCCTTCACGAAGGCCGCCGGCCTGTGGCTGGACGACCCGCGCACCCGCGGTGCCCGGGTCGCCGAGATCCTCGAACTCGAGCCCTCCGCCGCCGTCCTGTCGCCGGTGTGCGAGGTGCTGGTCGAACACCGCACGGACCTCCTCGACCCGCTCCTCGCCCCCGAGCCGCCGTACGGGAGGTTCCTGAAGCGCCCGCAGCGGGCGGTCCTGCCCCCCACCTGGTCGGCGAGCCGCTGGACCCCGCGCCAGTGGCGGGCCGCCGCCCGGCTCGCCGCCGCGGCGGCCGGCGATCCGACCCTGCCGCTGCACGCACGGGCCGCGGCCGTCCGCGCCGCCGCCGCGATACCCGAGTACGGCGAGGCGGTCGTCCGCGCCCAGCTGGACTCCGCCGAGGTGGTGCTCGCCGAGGCGGCGCTCGCCGCACTGGTCTGGACGGACCGGCCCGCCGACGCGCTGCGCGACCTGCTCGCCCACGCGGGCGGCGACCGCGCCCGGGTCGCGCTGTACGCGGCCACCCGGGCCGCCAGGTTCGCCCCGCCCCACGAGCTCGCCGAGCAGCTCGGCGCCCTGCTGTCCGGAACCCGGGGCAGCAAGGTGACCAGCCGCAAGGAGGCGGTGCGGCTGGCCGCCGAGCACCTGCCGCCGCCGACCGCCGCCGACCTGCTGGTGGCCGCGTGCCGCGTCGAGGGCCAGCACCACGACGTGCGCGCCGCGGCGGTCGCCTTCACAGCCGGCCTGCTGGACGCCGAACCGGTCTGGGAACTGCTCGCCGAAGCCGCCGAACAGGCCCCGCCGCCCGTGCGCCGCGCCGTCCTGCGGGCCGACCCGGCGCACCTGCCCGAGGCCCACCGCGCCCGCTACGCCCGCCTGGTGGCCTCCGTCGCCGCCGCGGCCGACCCGGAGGTCGCGGCACCGGCCCTCGCCGCACTGCCGCGGTGGGCCGTCTGGGCCCCGGAGACCGCCGACGTGGCCCGACGGGCCGTCACCGACCCGGCGAACCGCGGCGGCTGGCAGCAGGCCGCGGGCGCCGTCCGCGCGCTCGCTGCCTCCGGCCTGCCGCACCCGCTCGGCGGCGCCGCCCCCGGCAGCCTGCTGCACCGCACCCTCACCGAACTCGCCGCCGCCACGCGGACGGACGACCTCCACGCCGACGACGACCGGGACCTCCCGGCCCGACGGAGGCTCACCCACCTCGCCGACCTCCCCGCCGACGACCGCCACCGGCCACTGCTCGCCGGCACCGCCGACCTGCTCGCGGCCGAACCCGACCTGGCGGGCGTCCGGGCGGCCGCGCTGTGCCGCCTGGTGGACCCGACGGCCGGCCCCCGGGCACTGGCGGACGCGCTCGGCGCCCTCGCCGACGCCCACCGAGGCCGCCCGGCGGCGGCCGCGCTCACCGCGCTGACGCTGCTGCAGGAGCACGCCTCCGGCCCGCTGCCGCCGCCCGGGACACTCGACGCGCTGGCGCACACCGCCCGCCGCGACGACACCGACCCGGCCGCCGGACTGTTCGCAACGGCGCTGACCGAGGTGTTCGGGGACCGCCTCGGCTGGCCCCGGGAATGGCGGGCCCTGCTGCGCGAACTGCGCGGCCACCCCTCGGCGGACGTCCGCGAGCGCGCCCTCTCGGCCGTCATCCACCGGGAGTGACCGTCGGCCGGCCCGCCCGACGTGCGGCCACCACCCGCGACGGGGCTCCTCCCGCGTGACGTACCCCCGGTCCCGGCGGCCCGACCGCCGGGGCCGGGCGGCCACCACAGCCCGGTTCCCCGAAGCGCGGTGAAGGCACGTACGGCCGGTTCACGGCTGCTGTCGGAACGACGCGCTTCACGGAGGCTCCCTACGAACGGTCAGGCAGGATATGAGGGTGACTTTCACCGACCCACTTGCCGGCAGGAACACGGCCTCCATGGCAGAGCTCCACGCCGCTGCGCTGATCTGGGATGCCTACGACGAGCGCAAGGACGGACCTGCGCACATGCCGTTCTTCTACACGGCGCTGCGCTACGAGAATTGGTGGGGAACAGGGGCCACGGCGGAGCAGCTCCACCACCTTGCCATCACGCACGGCATCCCGGTGGCATGGACGCCTCCGGCACGGGTGCTACGCGATCTCGTGGATGCCGGGTCCGGCCACGCGGCCAAACTGTCCGTCCTGGAAGCAGCCGAGGACGAGATCCGCGCCCACTGCCACACGCTGATGGACGAGTGCACGTCCTCATGGGCCGAGACGGGTCCGGAAGTCGGCCGCCACGTCCTGGCGGCCTGGGACGACGGACACCGACAAGCAGCGGCGTGCCTGGCTCTGGCGGCAGCAGAAGACGTCATGTTCGCGGTGGCCAAGGTCGACCGCTCGCAGAAGTACAAGGGTTTGACCGCAGCTGCCGGCCGGCCGCTGCGCAAACGACCGTGGATGGTCGACACCCAGCTCGCCCTCGCGCCGATCGAGCCGCTGTTCACCCAGTACTTCCCAGAGAGGAACAGCCCGATCCCCGAGACCCTCTCACGGCACGCTGTGCTGCACCGTCTTCCTCTTGAGCACCTGAACACCGGTCACAGCATCGTCGCGATCATGTTGCTCGTATCCCTGATGCGGCAGGCCCAGCAGGACGCCTTCGAAGCGGAGATGGACGCCGCTCGGTACTACGAAGAGGACTGAAGCGGCGATCGGCGCCTTCGAGACCGCCACCGGCACTGCCGAAGGCCTGGTCACCCGTTGGCGCTTTCGGGAAGCCGTGCCTGCCGTTCGGTGCTGACAGCACATGTGCGTAGAGTGCGGGCATGTCAGGAAGTGATGGATCCGTGGCGGCAGGGCGTGCGGAGCTGCTGGGTGCGTTGAGCGAGCTGGACGTCGGGCTGGCTGGCGGCATCGAGCGCGGGCATGGTGCACACCGCCGGTTCGAGTCCCTGGTCGAGCGGCTGCGGACACCAGCAGCCGCCTTCCTCCGGCTTGAGCTGGAGCGTCGACTCGCCGACCATGTCGAGGCGAACGACTCGTTCGCCCGGGACCAGATCGCCCATGCCCTGGCAGGTGCCTGCGGCGAGGCGGCCCTGCCGGCCTTGCTGCGCGCGAGCGTTCGTGATCGCAACGATGACGGAGACACCCTGCAGCTCGACCTTCTCGAACTGCTCTCCGCCTGGCCCGAGACGGCGCATCATCTGTTGCTCGGCTGCGTCGCCTCGCGTGACCCCGGGACGAGGCGAGTAGGCATCTGGGGTCTGAGCGTCACCGACTTCGGTGGGGCCAAGTACTTCGAACTCGTCGCCGATGCGGCGTCCGACCCGGACTCGGGAGTGCGTGCCGACGTGATGAGCACCCTCGGAAGCATCTTCGGCGTGGGGGACCCTCCGCGCGCCCGGGTCCTTCTGATGGCTGGCGCCTGTGACGCGGACCCCGAGGTACGGCGAGCCGCCGTGCAGGCTCTCGGGCCGGCACACGACCAGACCGTCACCGACCTGCTGGTGACCCGCACCGAGGACACCGACCACTGGGTCCGATTCTGGGTCGCGTGGTCGTTGGCCCGCCGGCCCGGCCCGGCGGTACGCACCGCACTCGAGCGGCTTGCCGGGGACGAAGACAACGACGTCCGTGAGGCCGCGCGCACGGTCCTGGAACTTCCGACCACCACGTGAGCCTTCCTGTCCTTCGTCCGCAGCCCAGTCACGTTCGAAGGCGTCGGGAGAAAATCGCGGGCTCCTCGGCGGCCGCTGCGACACAATCCCAGGATGATCGGCAACCGGATCACCCATCGCACCGCGGACGGCGTCCGCATACCCGGAACCTGGCGGCACGCCTTCATCCGCAACGGCGGCCGCTACTTCCTCACCGACCTCTTCATCTACGCCGACGGGCTCGTCAACTGCTGGGGACTGGTCACCGTCGAGGAGTTCGAGGAGAAGCTGCGCACCGGCTGGGTGGCCACGACCTTCCCGGAGGGCGGGGAGGCGTCCGCGCACGACCTGGCGGCCTGGAAGTTCAGCGAGCCGGAGAGCTGGCTGACTCCCGACCTGCTGGTCGCCGAAGTCCGCGACACCATCGACCAGTTGAACGGCCGGCCCGACTCGACCGGCCGCTGTCTGGCCGCCGTCGACGTGTTCCTCGCCGACCGGACCGAGGAGAACCGGGCCGCGGCCCGGGCCGCGTTCCTGGCCGTCCCGGAGTCGCAGCGCCGCTACGCGCTGGGCGACATGGACAGCAAGGACCGGCCGCTGCGGGTGCTGGTGGCCGGGCCCGGAGGCCGGACCTACCTGCCGTTCGACGGAACGGTCACGCAGAAGGACTACGACAGTGCCCTCGCGTACTTCGAGGAGCGGGCCCGCCGGAGGGCCGAGAGGCCCGAGCGCGTCCCCGCGGACGGACCGGTGGCCTCGCACGCCCCGGCGGTCCGGCTCTACCAGTCGGACCCGAACAAGCAGGTGGACGATCCCGGCAAGCTCGGCCTGCGCAACGACTACCCCGCCCCGATCACGGTGGGAGAGGTCAGCTACCCCTCTGTCGCCCACGCCTACTGGGCCCTGTCGGTCGTCGAGCCCGAGGTCCGTAGTGCGATCGCGACGGCCGAAACCGCCGCTGCGGCGCGCCGGCTCGCGGCCGAGGCACCCCGCCGCGAGGGCTGGGAGCAGGCCCGGACCGCCGTCATGACGCGGCTGCTGCGCGCCAAGTACGACCAGCACCCCGAGCTGGCCGAGATCCTGTTGGCGACGGACGACGCCACGATGATCTACGACGACATGCAGTCGGCCTTCTGGGGCGACAACGCCGGCCAAGGGCGCAACTGGGCGGGCCGTCTCCTCGAACTCGTCCGCTCCGAGCTGCACGCGCGCAGGGCCGGGATCCCGGGGCTGTGACGGGACCGGGCGAGCGGGGCTGTCCTCCGCCGGCCGTCGGGTCGCCCCTCCCCGGTGTGTCTCATTCCGCGCCGTCCGCCCCGGCGGCCGGCGCGGACAGCACATCGAGCTCGTGGCCGATCGCCTCGCGCAGGGCCTCATGCTCCGGTCCGAGCGCACTCGCAGGGTCGTGCCAGTTCTCGGCGGGATACAGCCACACCGGGTGACCGACGAGATCCGGGTTCACGCCTCCCAGGGCGCTGCCGATCCTGTCGTCCCGCCAATCACCACCCATGACAGCGGCACCCTATTCACGCGCGCTGTCGGTCGCTCCCGAGGCCCGGCGCTCCCCGAATGCCCGGCGGCTCCGAACGGGTCCTCCTCGCCGCTCGTGCGAGTGACGACTCGTGGCGTGGAAGCGAGCTGAGGCTGTCCTGACGGGCGAGTGCGCAAGGGTGCGGCGACGACCCTTTTCTCGCGGACGCGGAGGCGATCGTGGCTGCTGGACGGAATGTCGGTGTGGGGCGGCTGGTGCGGGTGGCCGCGCCGGTTGTGCTGCTGGCGCTGGCAACGGGGTGCGGCGGCGGTGGCGGCGGCTCGTCCTCCGGCACGACGCCCGCGTCGACCCCGTCGACCGCGCAGACGCCCGCGACGGCAGCGCCGTCCGGCTCGAATCCGAGTCCGAGCCCGAACGCGATCGCCACGCTCTTTCCCGGCAGCAACGGCAACCCGGCGGTGAGCAAGGCGAAACTCCCCGCCACCTCGCTCGGCGGGGAGACCACCGAACCCGTGGTGCTCGCCGGACGTCCCAGCACCCCCGAAAGCGGCGTCGCCGCTGACGCCGCCTCCGCCACCGGCACGACGATCGGGGCCGTGCACCTGTCGGCAGGAAGCTTCTCGGTGACCGACAACCCGTGCACCGGAAGGACTCTTCACTCCGGGGACACCTGCACCCTGACGGTCGCGTTCGCCCCGACGACCGTCGGCACGCAGAGCGCCGAACTCACCGTCGACACCTCGGCGGCCGACGCGGACTACCGCGTCGAGCTGATCGGTGAGGGGCTGGGGTCGAGCTCAGCTTCGCCGTCACCGTCGCCGTCACCTTCACTGTCACCTTCACCTTCGGAGACCTCGCCCACGCCCGAGACCACATCCTCGGCCGCGTCGCCCCCGGCCACATCGCCCCGCGCCACGTCGCCCCAGGCCACGTCGCCCCAGGCCACATCGCCCCGGGCCACGTCGCCCTCGGCCGAAGCAACGGTGAGCTGAGGCGTCAGCCGAGCGTCTCGATGCGGATGTCGTCGTTGTCCCGCAGGACCACGGTCACGTCCCGGGGCTGGCGGCGGTCGTGCGAGACGAGGTAATAGCGGGTGCTGGACTTGGCGAGCAGCATGAACCCCATGTACTGGTAGCGGAACGGCCCGCCCGAATCGCCGAGGTCCCTGAAGCCGATGCCGCTGGCATCGTGGGCGATGAGGGAACGGGAGAGGATCAGGACGCTGACCCGTCTCGCGAATCCGGCCTCCGAGTCGCGACTGGCCTGGTCGTCCCCGACTTCGTCCGCGTAGTGCGACAGGGAGAAGAACATGCTCATGGTCAGCAGCCCGATGAGCACCGCGCCGGCGAGCATCGGGATACGCCCGCCGGCCAGCGGACTGCCCCGTTCCCGGAGGCCGGCCCGGTAGAGGCGCAGTGAGAACAGGGCCAGCGTGGCGCCGAGCGCCACCACCAGCGGCGGAATGACCGTGCGCGGCCAGCCGGGTGCCAGGAGTGACAGGACGCTGTGGGTCCACCAGGGCGGCTGGGTGAAGACGAGGAATCCCGTGAGGAGCAGCAGGCCGCCGGCGAGTCCGAACGCGGCCGCGGCTCGCTGCCGCAGCGGCTTCTCCCGCGGACGCGCCAGCCGGTGTTCGACCAGGGCGAAGAGCGCCAGGACGAGGAGCGCGCACCACAGCAGCGCCCAGAGCGGGAGGAACAGGGCGGTGGGGCTGACGGTCAGGTAGCTCTCGCGCGACAGCTCAAGGTCGCTCGTCGGGACGCCGAGGTGGCCGTAGTACGACGTCGTGTAGGTTCTGCCGACGTAGTACAGCAGGCCCACGACGACCGATCCCGGAGCCACGACGTAGGCGGCCTTCTCCAGGAACGCCCTGCTCCGGTCGTCCGGCGGCTTGGCCGCGGGTTCGGGGGCGGCCGCGGTGTCGCCGGTACCGCGGGCGGTCCCGGCGCGCGCCGCCGGCCGGCGGACACGGCGCGCCGCACCCCCGGCACGAGAGGGACGCTCGGTCACCGGTCATCCAGTTTCATGCCCCCACAACGAGACTCCTCGTGCTTCGGTCACGGACGGCCCGACGCCGGTGCGGGCGTCACGCGCGGGCCTGCCCGGACCGGCGACGCGGGCGCCGGCTCCTCTCCCGGCTGCCTTCGCCGCCCCTGCCGCCTCCGCTGCCTCCACCGCCTCCGCGTCGGCGATGCGGCCGCGCAGCATCGCATCCATGACGGCCATGTACCGCTGGGTGCGGGGGCCGCCGAGGAGGAAGGGGTTCGCGGCGCCGGGCGGTTGGTGCCGCAGGTGTTCGACTCGTTCGAGGTCGTGGTCGTTCGGGTGGTTGGAGAGCTCGACCTCCACGTTCGTCCGGCGCATGACGGCCCGGAAGGAGTGGACGGAGGCGAGGAAGGTGCGGAGTTCCGCCACCGCCGAGGGCGGGGTGAGGCCGCCCCACAGCATCGCGCTGTGGTGCCGGCGTCCCGCCAGGACCGGGATGACCGGGGACACGGTGCCGGGGGTGTGGCCCGGGGTGTGGTGCAGCTCGATCGTCGTACCGCCGAGGGTGAGCTGGGCGCCGTCCGCGATGTCGAGGTCGCGGACGGGGGCGTCGGAGGGGCGGGTGCGGGTGAGCAGGTCCCAGTCGGCCGGGGCCATGTGCACGCGGGCGCCGTAGCGGTCGGCGAGGGTCTGTGCGCCGCCGAAGTGGTCCGCGTGGCCGTGGGTCACGACGACGTGCCGGATCGCCGCAGGGTCGGCGCCGACCGCCCGCAGCCCGGGGATGATCACGTCCTCGGCGTCGGCGGGTGAGGTGAGCGCGTCGACCAGCACGATGCCGTCGTCCGTCAGCACCGCCGTCGCCGAGACCCGGCCCGCGCTCAGCAGCACGAGGTTGTCGAACGGCTTGACGGGTTCGGGCGTGGGCACGGGCGGCGGGGGAGGGCCGGAGCCGGGTGTCAGCGCTGTCACCAGGGCCCGCAGTACGGGGTCGTCGGCGGCGAGGCGGCGCGCGCGGTCGTAGTGCGCGCGGGCGGCGGGCGGCGACTTCGTCGAAGCGCGCGCGGTGGACGGCGCCGTCGGGGGAGCGGGCGTGGCGGCCGAGGCCGGGCCCGGTGGGGCGGCCGGTGGGGCGGCCGGCGGGGCTTCGTCGGTGAGACCGAGGAGGGCGAGCTGGGCGAGGCGGCGCCGGGTGAAGTCGGCTTCCGTGGCGGTCCGGCGGGTGGGGCGGATCATCGCGCTCGGGGCTCCTGGTCGGTCGGGGAAGGTCAGCCGAGGGTGCTGACGACGGTCTTCGTCGCCTGGGCGATCAGGGCGTCGTCGGAGGTGGCGCCCGCCTTGCCGCGGTCGGACAGGACGACGATCACGATCGGGCTGCGCCCGCCGGACGGCCACGCCACGGCGACGTCGTTGCGGGTGCCGTAGCCCGCGTTGCCGGTCTTGTCGCCGATCCTCCAGTCGGCCGGCACCCCCGCGCGGACGTACGGGCCGCCGGTCGTGTTGCCGACCAGCCAGTCCGTCAGCAGCCCGCGCCGGTCCTCCGGGAGGGCGTCGCCGAGCACGTAGCGGCGCAGGTCGGCGGCGAGGACACGCGGCGTGCTGGTGTCGCGGGTGTCGCCCGGGGCCGCCTCGTTGAGGGTGGGTTCGGTGCGGTCGACGTTGGTGGTCGAGTCGCCCAGGTCGCGCAGGGACCGCTGGACGGCCGCCGGGCCGCCGAGTTCGGCGATGACGAGGTTGGCCGCGGTGTTGTCGCTGTACTGGATGGAGGCGGCGGCCAGGTCACGCAGCTTCATGCCGGTCGCCACGTGCTGCGAGGTGACCGGCGCCCACGTCAGCACGTCCTCCTGACGGTAGGGGACGACCTTGTCCAGGTCCGCGTCGGACGCCTTCCGCAGCAGGGCCCCGGCGGCGAGCGACTTGATCGTGGACGCGAACGCGAACCGCTCGTCGGCCCGGTGGGTGACCTCCCGGCCGCTGCCGGTGTCCACCGCGAACACGCCGAGCCGGGCGCCGAACTGCTGCTCCAGTGCCGCGAAGGCGGCGTCCGCCGAGCCGGTCGCCGCCGCGCTCGCCACCGCCGCGCTCGGGGCCGTCGCGCCGGGGGCCGACGCCGTCGAGGCGCTGCTCGCCCGGCCGCACCCGCCGATCAGCGCGGCCACGAGCAGGGCCACCGCGGGCAGCGCGGTGCGGGGGCGGTGGAGGGCGTGCGTCATCGGTGGTCTCCCAGCTGGTCCGTGCGGTCGAGGTCGCTGTCGCGCTTTCGCGTCGTTGCGCCGTCGCGCTCAGCTAAACAGGCCGCCGACCGTCCAGTCCAAGACCGCAATCGTGAAGCGGACGATAAGAAAACACCTATGATTGCTGCCCATGGACCTGCTGGGGCACCTCCGCCACTTCCGCGCCGTCGCCGAGGAGCGGCACTTCGGCCGCGCCGCCGAGCGCCTGCGGATCGCCCAGCCCTCGCTCTCCCAGCGGATCCAGCGCCTCGAGCGCGAACTCGGCGTGACCCTGTTCGACCGCGGCCCGCGCGGCGTCGACCTCACCCCGGCGGGCCGGTTGCTGCTCGCCGAGGCCGAGGAGACGCTGGACAGCGCCGCCCGTCTCCTCGCCACCGCCGCCGACCTGCGCAGCGGACGGGCCGGCACCCTGCGCGCGGCCGTCCCGCCCGAACTCGGGCCGGCCGCCCTGGCCGCGCTGCTCACCGGCTTCGAGGCCGCCTCCCCGGGCACCCGGCTCGAACTGCGGGAACTGCCGGTCGCGGCCGTGGTGCGCGAACTCGGCCAGCACACCGTGGACGTCGCGGTCGTCCGTCACCCCTGCCCGGCCGACAGACTGGCCTTCGGGCCCGTCCTGCACCAGCCGCTGGGCGTCCTGCTCGCCGCCCGTAGTCCGTACGCCGACCGCCCGGAGCTCGCGGTGGCCGAACTGACCGGCCTGCGCCTGGTCCTCTTCCCGCGCGCCGCGGCCCCGGCCCTGTACGACGAGGTCCTCACCACACTGACCAGGCACGGCTGCACCCCCGAGGCCGTCGTCGACCCGCCGGGACCGGACGTCGCGGGCGCGCTCGTGCTGACCGGCAGCGCCATCGCCCTGGTGCCGCGCACCACACCATCACCGGGTACGGTGTGGCGTCCGCTCACCGGTACCCCGCTGGCCTGGCGGACCTCCACGGCCTGGCCGGCCGGGCGGGGCGGGCCCGCCGTCCGGCTGTTCGCCCAGGCCGCCCACGAGGCGCTGACCGGCCCCGGCGGCCTGCTGCCCCAGCCGCCCAACCGCCCGCTCTACCCCCGGCCCGCAATGGAGTTCCCGCTGTGACCAGCGACCGCACCGCAGCCGACCAGACCCGAGCCGACCGCACGGCAGCCGACCGGACCCGAGCCGACCGTACGGCTGCCGACCGGACCCCGCACAGCCGGGCCGCGCGCACCCGCATCGCCGCGGCCTTCACCGACGCGGGCGTCACCGGCTGGCTGCACGCGCGCGACCTCGACACCGGCGCCGAGATCGCCCTCGGCGCGGACACCGCCGTCAGCACCGCCAGCGTCCACAAGCTCTGCCTGCTCGTGACGCTGTACCGCGAGGCCGCCGCCGGACGGATCGACCTGACCCGGCAGGTCGAGGTCCCCGCCGCCGGCCGCACCCCCGGGGGGACCGGCCTCGGCGCGATGCTCGACCCGGCCCGCCTCTCCCTGCGCGACCTCGCCTACCTCACCGTGGCCGTCAGCGACAACACCGCCGCCGACACCCTGTGGGACGAGATCGGCCTCGACGCCGTCAACCGCACCATGGCCGACCTCGGCCTGAGCCGCACCGTCGCCGTCCACAAGCTCCGCGACCTCATCGCCGCCCTCGCCGAGGACACCGGCCCCGACTCCCCGGTCGACCCCGCCGTCGTGGCCCGCCTCAGGGTCCTCGACCCCGCCTTCACCAACCACAGCACCCCCCGCGACATGACCACCCTGCTCGCCGCCCTCTGGCACGGCGACGCCTGCCCCGGCGAATACGGCGCCGCCCTGCGACGCCTCCTCGGCCTCCAGGTCTGGCCGCACCGCCTGGCCTCCGGCTTCCCCTTCGACGACGTCCGCGTCCACGGCAAGACCGGCACCCTCCCCACGCTGCGCCACGAGGTCGGTGTCGTCGAGTACCCCGACGGCGGCCGTTACGCGCTCGCCGTCTTCACCCGCGCCGCCGCCACCACCATCACACTGCCCGCCGCCGACGCCGCGATCGGAACCACCGCCCGCCTCGCCGTCGACGCCCTCCGGGCCCGGGCGGCGACCGGCGCGACGGGCTGACCGCCGCGGCGGTGCCGGGCGCGGGCGCCCTGCCGGTGGTCCGGACCGCCGAAACGCCCGTGCCCGGCCCTGGAAGGCACCAGGACCGGGCACGAGCTCTCACGGGATCATCGGCTCAGAGCCGGAAGGGGTTGCCCCCCTTCGCGGGGCGCGGTTCAGGCAACCTGACGGCAGGGCGGAACGACGCGGCGCCCACCGGGTCCTCGACCGAAGCCAGGCCGCGCCGGGGCCGCGGCCGCCGAGTCCTCGAAGCCCGCCACGGCGGGCATCGACGGTGCCGACCGGGTCGCGGGCTCCGAAGTGGATGCGTGATCCTGATTCCGCTGCTCCGGTCCACCACGGGACCCGGCGGGCGGGCCCGGCCTTCGGACGAGGAGTCGAGATGGACACAGAGCGAGCCGCAGCGAGGCATTGCCTGGTGACCGGTGCGAGCGGCTACATCGGCGGCCGCCTGGTGCCCGAGCTGCTCGCCCGGGGACACCGTGTCCGCTGCCTCGTGCGCAACCCCGCCCGGCTGCGGGACCAGCCGTGGCGGGCGGACGTCGACATCGCCGCCGGCGACGTGAGCCGACCCGAGACCCTCGCAGCGGCTTTCCACGGCGTCGACGTGGCCTACTACCTGGTGCACTCCCTGGGCACCGGACCGGCCTTCGAGGCGACCGACCGGGCGGCGGCCCGCGCGTTCGGAGCCGCCGCGGCGGCCGCCGGCGTCACCCGGATCGTCTACCTGGGCGGTCTCGTCCCCGTCGGGGTGCCCGAAGCGGACCTCTCGCCCCATCTGCGGTCCCGCGCCGAGGTCGGTCGGATCCTGCGCGGCAGCGGTGTGCCCACGGCCGAACTGCGTGCGGCGGTGATCATCGGCTCAGGAAGCGCCTCGTTCGAGATGCTTCGCCACCTCACCGAACGCCTGCCCGCGATGGTCACGCCACGGTGGGTCTCCACCCGGATCCAGCCGATCGCCGTCCGGGACGTCCTGCGCTATTTGGCCGGTGCCGCCGGTCTGCCACCCGGAGTGAACCGCACCTTCGACATCGGCGGCCCCGACGTCCTGACGTACGCGCAGATGATGCACCGCTACGCCCGGCTCGCCGGACTGCGACGGCGCCTCATCGTCCCCGTGCCGGTCCTCACTCCCCGCCTCTCCAGCCACTGGGTCGGACTCGTGACCCCGGTGCCGAACTCCATCGCCCGTCCGCTCGTCGAGTCCCTGCGCCACGAGGTCGTCTGCGGCGAACACGACATCGCCCGGTGGGTGCCCGACCCGCCGGAGGGCCTGACCGGTTTCGACCAGGCCGTGACCCTCGCCCTGCGCCGGATCAAGGACGCCGACGTCGCCACCCGCTGGTCCTCCGCCTCCCTGCCCGGCGCCCCCAGCGACCCGCTGCCCACCGACCCCGACTGGGCGGGCGGCAGCCTCTACCAGGACGTCCGGGAACGCACCGTGACCGCGTCACCCGCCGCCGTCTGGCGCGTGATCGAAGGCATCGGCGGCGACAACGGGTGGTACTCCTTCCCGCTCGCCTGGGCCCTGCGCGGCTGGCTCGACCGGCTGGCCGGCGGCGTCGGCCTGCGCCGGGGCCGGCGCGACCCCGCCCGGCTGCGGGTCGGCGACTCCCTCGACTTCTGGCGGGTCGAGGAGATCCAGCCGGGCCGGCTGCTCCGGCTGCGCGCCGAGATGCGGCTGCCCGGCCTGGCCTGGCTCGAACTGTCCGTCACGCCGGACGGCGAGCACCGCACGCGCTACCGCCAGCGGGCGCTCTTCCACCCGCACGGCCTGGCCGGCCACGCCTACTGGTGGTCGGTCGCGCCGTTCCACACGGTGGTGTTCGGAGGAATGGCCCGCAACATCACCGAACGCGCCCGCCAGGAGCCGTGACACCGCCAGCCCACCCGGCCACGCCGGATCCGCCGTCGAGGCCGACCGCCACCGCACTGTCCCGCGCCGCGCGGCGGTAGCCGACCTGGCCGAACCGACAAGCCTCACAGCCGCCTCGGACGGGGCGGAGGCCTTGTTCTCGGCGCGCCGGGCGGGCCGACGCGGTCGCCCCGCCCGGCGGGGTGCCGGCGCTCGCGCGTCGGCACCCCGGGGGAACGGGCGTCAGCTCCGGCGGTGCTGGGCGAGCCGGACGTCGGTGAGCGCGGTCGGTGCGCCGCCGAGCCACCAGATGGGGTCGGCGCTGCCGTCGGTGGTGCGGCCGTCGCGGTGGACGTAGTGGCGCACATCCCGCCCGGGCTCGGCGAACTCGCCGGCGAGGGCCCGCTGCAGCCATTCCGCGCCGAACCGGAAGACTTCGGCGGCCACGCCCCCGAGCGGGTGGAACTCGTCCTCGTAGACCCGCAGTTCCTTCGGCGCCCGGACGCGCTCGAAGCTCTCCAGCGCCTGGCCGAGGTCGGTGAGCTCGTCGAACTCGCCGATCCCGTACAGCACCGGGCAGGTGATGTCGGCCACCAGGTCGCCGAGTGGCATCCGGTGGGTCAGGTCGCGGTCGAAGGCCGCTTCGTCGGTGTACCCGGCCATGTACATGTAGTTGTTCTTGAAGGTCGGCTGGGCGCGCTCGAAGATGGTCGCGAAGTCCCCGGTGACGGCCTCGAAGGCGGCGAGCGCGGCCAGGCGTCCGTCGACGGCGGCGGCCCGGGAACCCCAGTAGCCGCTCATCGAGATGCCGAACATGCCGATCCGGTCGGAGTCGACCTCCGGGAGCGCGGCCAGGTGGTCGATGTAACGGCCGATCGCCCGCTCGTAGTTGCCGAGGTCGACGGTCAGTCCGCCGGCGCGGCTCTCGCCCTGGCCCGGCCCCTCGATGGAGAGCGCGACCATGCCGCGCGAGGTGTAGTAGCGCTCGGCGGCCCAGATGTAGTCCTCCTTGATCATGTCCATCCCGGGGCCGAGGATGACGGCCGGCGCGTTCTCGACCGGCCCGGCCGGCAGGTGCAGCAGGGCGTGGATCCGCGAGCCCTCGAAGTCCAGTTCCACCCGCCGCACCCGGCCGTCGCGCAGTGCGCCCAGGCGCTCCACGCAGTGGTTGGCGCGCGCACGCATGGCCGTCTTGCGCGGGTCCGTGGCGTCGAAGATCGAGTACTGGGCCCGGCCCCACATCACCGCCGCCCTCAGGTAGAGGTCGGCGGCGGTCTGGGCGAAGCCGCCGCGCTCGTGGTGGGCGGCGCGCTCCTCGGTCTGACCGGCCACCGTCGCCCACGCCTTGGGCAGCATCGCACCGCTCCTGACCAGCGCGAAGACCTTGGCGAAGTCGGTGTGGTCGTGGCCCAGCTGCTCCATGGTCCCGACGGCCTCGGGGTGCAGCGCGTCGAAGCCGCCCTGGGCGAGGGCGGTGTCCAGGGCCCAGCTCTGGCCGGTCGATCGGATGGTCATGGGTCTCCTCCTGGGGGATCCAGATGGCTAAGTACTTAATGAATAAGTACTTAGCCATTAAGTACTTTGGTTAATCTGTTGTCAACCCCGACGAGAAGGACGACCAATGACCAGCACCCCACCCACCGACGACCGTGCCGGAGCACTCGACCGCCTCGCCCGCGCCGCCTACCGCCTCAGCGCCGCCGACGCCCGGCTGCGCGGACGCGCCACCCGCACCCCGGGCGCACTCTCCCTCACCCACGCCCGGGCCCTGCGCACCCTGGCCGAGCAGGGCCCCCTCACCATCGGCCGGCTCGCCGCCGGCACCGAGACCACCGGCGCCGCCACCACCCAGCTGGTCAACGGCCTGGTCGCGGCCGGCTACGTCACCCGCACCCGCCAGCCCGAGGACAAGCGCTCCGTCCTGGTCGCCCTCACCGACGCCGGCCGGGCCCGGCACGGCCAGCGCCAGAAGGCGCTGGCCGAGGCCCTGCATGCCGATCTGGACGACTACGACGACGCCGCCCTCGACCAGGCCACCGAAGTGCTCCAGCGGCTGTCCGCCGTCTACGACCGGCTCTGAGCCCACCGTGCCCGCCATCGCGCCCGGGGCATCAAGTCCTCTGCCGGCAGGCGAGGTTGACGTCACACCTCACGGACTCCTGCGGGCACCACGGGCCCGGCGCCGCGGAGCCGCCCTCGCCCGCGGCGGCGAGTCGGCGGCGAGTCGGCCGCCCGGTCGGCTACCCGGCGAACGACGGATCGGTGCCGGTCAGTTCGCGGCTGGCCGCCCACAGGCGCGCGGCGGTGGCGGTGTCCTTGAGGTGGTCCCAGAGGGGTTCGGTGCGCGGGGTGCCACGCAGTCCGAACGCGCGGGGGCTCCACATCTGGCCGCCGCGAACGCCCGGGTCGAGCACGGCCCGGACGGCGGGCCACGCGGCGGCGTCCTTGCCCTGCACGACGAGGCCGAGCGGCAGGTGGCTCAGCCGTGCGCCCGTGGTGCGGATGTGGACGGGCGGGCGCGAGGGGGTGAGGGCGTCGAGTGCGCCGCCGGGGTGGACGAGGACGCTCAGCGTGGTGCTGCGGGCGGCGCGCAGGCGGCGGTCGAGTTCGAGGGCGAAGAGCATCTGGGCGAGTTTGGAGCGTGCGTAGGCGCGCTTGGGCCGGTAGTCGCGGGTGCTCTGGAGGTCGTCGAGGTCCAGATGCTCGGACTTGGCGGCGAAGCTGCCGGTGGTGACGACCCGGCTTCCGGGGGTGGCCGCGAGCAGGGGTGCCAGGTGGTGGGTCAGCGCGAAGTGGCCGAGGTGGTTGGTGGCGAGCATCAGCTCGTGCCCGTCGGTGGTCTCGCGGCGCGGCGGGTGGTCGAGCGCCACACCGGCGTTGTGGACGACGGCGTCGAGCCGGTCCGGCCCGAGCGCGTCCACGGACGCGCGGAGCGAGCCGAGGTCGGCCAGGTCCAGGGGCAGGTACCGCACGTCGGCGCCGGGGACGCGCGAGCCGATGGAGGCGATCGCCGCCCGCGCCCTCGCCGGGTCGCGGCTGCCCAGCACGACCGTGGCCCCGGTGGCGGCGAGCTGCTCGGCGACGAAGTACCCGATGCCCGCGTTGCCGCCGGTGACCAGGAAGCGCCGCCCCTCGGCGCGGGGCAGCCGGTGGACGTCCCACGGCCGGGTCTCGGATACGAAGGGCATGGCGGGCTCCCGGTGGTTCGGCATCGTTCGGTTCAGCGCGGTGCGGCGCGGTGTGGTTCGTGCGGTTCGCGCGATCCGTACGCTCCCAGGCTCCGCTCACAGGTCACCGGCAGTCGGCTGTTCCCCTGCTGACAGCCGGTCGGTCCGGTACTCGGGCTCGGCGGCCGGCACCGCCGATGCCGTCACTCCGGGGCAGCGGAGTGGGGGAGAGGGGGAACAAGGCCGGGACGAACCCCTGGAACACGATCCGGCAGAATCACAGCCGTGATCGAGAACCGGAACGCCGGAGCGGCAGCCACCGAGTCCAGGCCCCCACTGACGGCCGGCCTCACCGGCTCCGAACTGCTGCGCTGGTACTGGACACTGGACGAGCTGACGGCTCTCGCCCGATCGATGGGTGTCGCGCGGCACGGCGGCAAGGCGGCGCTCACCGCCCGGCTCGCCGCGACGCTGGACGGTACGCCGCCACCGGCCGCCCCGGCCCGCCGTTCCCCGGCGACCGCGCAGTTGGCCGCGCCCGTCGACGGCGACACGGTGATCCCGCCGGGCCAGCGGTGCAGCCAGGTCCTGCGGAGGTACTTCGTCGAGACGATCGGCCCCGGCTTCCACTTCGACGCCTTCATGCGCGACTTCATCGCCCGGAGCGCCGGCCGGACCCTGGCCGATGCCGTCGCCCACTGGCACGCCACCCGCCCGGAGACGGTCCGGCCCCGCGAGATCGGGGAGCAGTTCGAGTTCAACCGCTTCACCAGCGCCTGGCACCGTGCGAACCCGGCCGGCACCCGAGCCCAGGCCCGCGACGCCTGGTACGCCCACCGCGCCCTTCCCAAGCACCCCGCCGGCGGCTGACACCGGTCCAGGGCCGGCGACTCGGGTTCCGCATCCGCACCGGCGAGGAGCGGGCCCGTCGGGCGTGGATCCGACCGCCCGCAGCGCCGCCGCACCGGGATCGCGTCCGTGACCTGGTGAGGAGGGGGCCGCCGCGCACAGGTGGGCGAAGGACGCCTCCGAGCGGAGCCGGCCGGGGTCGTCGCCGGCGGTGCCGGACACACGGCCGCGCCATGCGGCCGGCTGCCGGGGCCGCTGGACCGCTGGGCCGACGGGGCGAATCCGCGCCGGCGGTTGCCGGGAGCGCAGCGGCTGGTCGCATAGCCTTGCGCCCTGCGCCGCGGTGGCGCCGGCCGAGGACGCGGACAGGGGCAAGGGTGAGTTCGTCGGGTGCCGCCGTGTCGACGCGGCGGACGAGGTTTCGGGCACGGCTGTCGGAGGATTTGTCCGTGGTCGCCGTGGTCGCCGTGGTCGCCGTGGTCGCCGTGGTCGCCGTGGTCGCCGTGGTCGCCGCGGTCACCCGCGCGGGCCTGCGTGAGGCCGAGCCGGATCGCTCCTGGCGCCCGCTCGTCCGCGTCGGGTAGGGCGGGGCGTGGAACCGGAGGCGGAGAGAGACGGCGGGGTGGCGGCGGTGGCCGGGAAACTGCGGGTGTTCCTGGGCGCGGCACCGGGGGTGGGGAAGACGTACGCCATGCTCCGGGAAGGGCGCCGGCTGCGCGACGAGGGGCTGGATGTGGTGGTCGGCCTGGTCGAGACGTACGGTCGGCGCGGGACCGAGGAGCAGTTGGGGGACCTGCCGGTGCTGCCCCGCAAGCCGGTCGCGTACCGCGGGGTGGAGCTGACGGAGCTGGACGTGGACGCGCTGTTGGCGCGCCGCCCGGCGCTCGCGCTGGTGGACGAGCTCGCGCACACCGACGTGCCCGGCGGGCGGAACGGGAAACGCTGGCAGGACGTGCGGGAGCTGCTGGACGCGGGGATCGACGTGGCGACGACGCTCAACATCCAGCACCTGGAGAGTCTCAACGATGTGGTCGAGCAGATCACCGGTGTCGCGCAGCGGGAGACGATCCCGGACGAGGTGGTGCGCGCGGCCGACCGGATCGAGCTGGTCGATCTGAGCCCGCAGGCGCTGCGGGCGCGGATGGCGCAGGGGGAGGTCTATCCTCCGGACCGGATCGACGTGGCGTTGGACCACTACTTCCGCGCCGGCAACCTCGGTGCGCTGCGGGAGCTGGCGCTGCTCTGGCTCGCCGACCGGGTGGAGGAGGAGCTGGCCGACTACCGGGCCCGGCACGGCATCCGGGCACCCTGGGAGACCAAGGAGCGGATCCTTGTCGCCCTGAACGGTGCCGCGCAGGGCGAGCACCTGATCCGTCGGGGAGCCCGCACGGCGACCCGGGTGCACGGGGACCTGCTCGGCGTGCACGTCCGGCTGGACGACGGCACGGCCGAGCACGAGCCACCGGGGCTGGCGGCGCAGCGGGACCTGCTCCGGGAGCTGCGCGGCGGCTACGTCGAGGTGAGCGGCGGCGACGTGGCCCGGGCGCTGGTGGACTTCGCCCGCTCGGAGAGCGCCACGCAGATCCTGCTGGGGCCGACCAGCCGCAGCAGGCTGCGCGAGCTGCTCTCCGGTTCGGTGATCAACCGGGTGATCCGGCTGGCCGGTCCGATCGACGTGCACGTGCTGCCGCCGCCGGAGCCGGGGCTGCTGACCGTGCCGCCCTCGCCGCGGCGCCGGCGCCCGGCGCTGCTCCCGGTCCGGCGGCGCCGCCTGGCATGGCTGCTGGGGCCGGTGGGGGCGGTCGCGCTGACGTGGGCGTTGTCCCCGTTGCGGTACTCGCTCGGGCTGTCCGGGGTGCTGCTGTGCCTGCTGTTGGTGGTGACCGGAACCGCCCGGCTGGGCGGGCTGCTGCCGGCGGCGGGCAGTACGGCCGCCGGGGCGCTGGCGGCGGACTGGTTCTTCACCGCGCCGCGGCACAGCCTGACGGTGGAACGGGGCGCGGACGTCGCGGCGCTGCTGGTGTTCCTCGCGGTGGCCGGAGTGATCTCGCACCTGATCGACGGTCTGACGCGCCGTTCGCAGCAGGCGGACCGGGCACGGGCGGAGGCGGCGGTGCTCGGCCGGCTGGCGGGGGAGACGGTGGAGTCCGGGCCGCGGGCGCTGTCCGATCTGGTGGCGGAGCTGCGGCAGGTGTTCGGTCTGGAGGGTGCCGCCGTGCTGCTGCGTACGGGGGAGGCGCTCTGGCAACCGGTGGCCTCGGCCGGGGTGGAGGCGCCGTCGGAGCCTGACAAGGCGTCGTTCTCCGTCGGCTTGGGCGACGGAGCGGTGCTCGCGCTGCGCGGCGCACCGCTCACCGAGGAGGACACCCGGCTGCTCGGGCCGTACGTCACGCAGTTGAGGCTGGCCCGGGAACGGGAACGGCTGGCCGCGCAGGCGGCGGCGGCGGAGGTGCTCGCGCACACCGACGCGATGCACACCGCTCTGCTGGAGGCTCTCGGGAAGGACCTGCGGGCGCCGCTGGCGACGGTTCGTCGGGAGGCCGGGCGGCTGCCGGAGCAAGCCGGGGAGCGGATCGGTGCCGAGGTGGAACGGATGGAGCGGCTGGTCGCCAACCTGCTGGACCTGAGCCGGCTGCGAGCCGGGGTGATGCCCGTGGTGCTGAGGCCGACGGCGCTGGCCGAGGTGGTGCGGGCCGCCGCCGACGGGCTGGCCGGCGTCCGCGTCGACCTCGGAGCGGCTCTGCCGCGGGTGCTCGCGGACCCGGGGTTGCTGGAGCGGGCGATCGCGGACGTCCTGGTCTCCGGTGGGACGGCGGTGGTGGACGCCGGCGTGGTGGCCGGGCGAGTGGACGTCCGGGTGACCGTCCACGGCCGCGGTGCCGGTGCCGTGGAGCCCACGGGTCCGGCGGTGGCGCGGGGCTTCGTGGAGGCGATGAACGGTGAGCTGGCCGTCGAGGAGGCGGCCGGCGGTGGTACCGCGTACGTGATCAGCCTGGCCCGCGCGGTGGTGTGATGCCCGCCGATGCCCGACTGGCGCGGTGATCTGCAACTGTCGGTGGCCTCAGGAGGGTTGGCGCCCTCGGTGGGGTCCGGGGCCGTTGCGTCGCCGAGGAGTCGTCGGCGGGGCGTCAGGAGATCGTCAGGGGTTCGTCAGGGAGGGTGAAGCGACTTGCTCCGGGCCTCGGGGAGGGCTTTGATGGGGGGCATGCACCGCTCGACACGTCACCACGACCGCCCGCCGCATAGTCGGCCGCGGATCGTCGCTGTCGCGGTCGCCATCGTCGTCCGGTAGGTCGAGCCCCTTCCCGCTCTCCACCGGCCGCGCGCACGGGCCGGGTGCCGTTCGTCGTGCCCGTGTGGGTCACCGCTGTCCGTTCCCCTGCTCCGGAGGGCTCCGAGGGCGGGGGAACGGACGGCGGTCCATCGCATCAACCCCCTTTTCGCACCGGCGGCCCCGGAGGCGTACGGCTCCGTGCCGCACCTCCTCCGCACCCCGCCGGTGCCCTTCCACCCTTGGATGGGTCATGTCCGACGCTGTTCTGTCCGCCCGCACCGCCCTCGTCACCGGCGCCTCGTCCGGCATCGGCTGGGAGACCGCCCGACTGCTCGCCGGGCACGGCGTGACGGTCCTCGTGCACGCGCGCACCACCGGTGAGGCCGAGGCGGCCGTCGCCCGGCTGGTCGATGCGGGCGCCCGGAGGGACCAACTCGTCGAGCTGGCAGCCGACTTCACCCACCTCGCGGAGGTCGCGGTGCTGGCCGGCACGGTCGTCAAGCACTACCCGGCGCTGGACCTGCTGGTGAACAACGCCGCCGCGATGGCCCCCGAGCGCTGCATCCTCACCGAGGACGGCAACGAGGTCTCGCTCCAGGTCAACTTCCTGGCCGCGCACCTGCTGGCGAAGCTGCTGCGCGCACCGCTCTCGGCGGCCGGCGACGCCCGGATCGTCAACGTCTCCTCCTCGCTGCACCGCACCGCCTCGATGAACTGGTCGGACCCGCACCGGACGAAGAAGTACTCGCGGGTCGCCGCGTACGCGCAGTCGCAGCTCGCGCTCACGATGGCGACCGCCGAGATGGCCCCGGCCGGCTCCGGCATCACCGCCGTCAGCCTCAACCCGGGCCAGTGCGCCACCGCGCTGCTGCCGCTCTACGGGCGCACCGGCGCGCCGGCCGCGGAGGGGGCGGAGGCGGTGGTGCGGCTCTGCCTGCCGGAGACGGTCGTGGCCAACGGCGCCTACTACGACGGTGGTTCGGTCGCGCAGGCGGCGCCTGCCGCCCAGGAGGGGCGCTCGCTGAAGCGGCTGGCCAAGCTCGCCGACCAGCTGGTGGCCCAGGCGGCCTGACCCGTACGACCCGAGAGAGCGGAGGAACCGCGATGTCCAAGCGTGCCCGCAAGAAGAAGGCCCGCCGGAAGAAGAAGGCGAACCACGGCCGCAAGGCCGGGCAGTAGCCCGACGGACCCACCCGGTGCCGCGTGCCACCGGCACCGGGTGCACCCCCCGGCCTCCGAGGCCCTCGCCGAGCGGTGCGGCCGGACCGATCCGGCGCCAATGCCCCGTCAAGACGGGCCTCGGAAGCGTCAAGGGCGCGTCAGGGCGGGCGGCGGAGCGCCGGAGCGCACCTAGCGTCATCTGCGAGGAAACGATTCGCCGCCCGGGCATGGGCCCAACGGCGGACCGTTTGCCGAATCCCGATCCCCCGGCCGGTTCGTCCGGGGAATGGTTCGGCGGCCAGTGAAAAACAGGGGGAGGGGGCGCGCGGCGATGCCAACGGGTACGTCGGGCGGTACGGCGGTCGTGGGGAACACAGTCGCACCGGAGACGGCGCGACAGGGAGCCGCCGTACCAGGTCCCGGGCCGCGCGCCCCCCGCCACCGGTTCGTCCGCTCCTGGCGGGTCCGGGCCTGGTGGAACACCCCGCGCCTGGTGCGCGGGCTGACCGGACTCTGCCTGGCCGTGCTGCTGGCCGCCGGCACGGTGACCGGTACCGCCCTGGGCGGGGCCCGGAACGGCACGGACGTGATCGGTCACGAGGCCGCCCCACAGGTGGTGCGCTCGGCGGACCTGTACTTCGCGCTCAACGACATGGACGCCCAGTCCGCTAACCTGCTGCTGTTCGGCGCCGACCCGGACTACGCGGCGCTGCGCACGCAGACCCTGGACACCTACGAACAGCGGCGCGCCCAGGCCGACACCGACCTCCAACGCGTCACAGAGGCGGTGGCGGGGGACGAGGCCGGGCAGCGGTCCGTACACGCCGTGATCGGCGAACTCGGCGGCTACGAAGCCATGGTGGCCCGCGCGCAGTTGCTGGAGGAGCAGGCCCACGCTCCGGCGGGGCGCCCGTCGGCGGATGCCCTCGCGGCCTACCGGCAGGCAACCGACCTCCTGCGCCAGCGGCTGCTGCCCGCCGTCGACGGCGTGACAGCGGCCAACGCCTCCGTGGTGGAGCGCGGCTACGCCGACCAGCGCCACGCCCTGGCCGACGACCGGTGGGGGATCCTGGCCGGCGGTCTGCTCGCCCTGGTCGCGCTCGGGCTGCTGCAGTGGCTGCTCAGGGCGCGCTTCCGGCGGCTGGTGAACCTGCCGTTGGCCGCCACCACCCTGCTCGTCGCCGTCGGCCTGGTCGCCTCGCTGACGCTGGTCTCCAGAGCGGACCACAACCTGGTGGTCGCCAAGCGCAACTCCTTCGACTCGGTGATCGCCCTCAGCCGGGCCCGCGCGGTTGCCTACGACCTCAACGCCGACGAGAGCCGCTACCTGACGGACCCGTCCCGGGCGGCCGCCTACGAGCAGAGCTTCGTCGACAAGACCCAGTCCTTCGCCCACATCGACGGCGCCACCCTCGCCACGTACAACGACAGGCTCGCCGCGGTGGCCGACCGGCACCGGGCCGACCACGGCCGGGTGGGCTTCGGCGGATACCTCGGTGACGAGCTTCGCAACATCACCTTCGCCGGTGAACAGGACGCGGCGGAGCGGGTGTTGACCGCCTTCCAGCAGTACCAGCGCGATGACCGGAAGATCCGCGAGCTCAACACCCAGGGCAGGCTCAAGGAGGCCGTGACCTTCAACACCGGCCTCACCCCCGGCCAGTCCAACGCCGACTTCGGTGTCCTCAGCGCCGCCCTGGACGACAACCAGGCCATCAACCAGCACGCCTTCGACGACGCCGTCGCCGGCACCGACGGCGACCTCGACGCCGGCACCGCCGGGCTCGGCGCGGCGGTGCTGGCGGCGGCGCTCGCCCTGACCGCGCTGGGCGTGCGGCCGCGCCTGCGCGAATTCGCCTGACTTCCCGACCCGGGCAGCCGTGACCTCGTCACCCCCGACGTCGCCCGCGCCTGCCGGACAGGGCCGGCGCGGTCGCGGCCACCGGTGACACCGCGGGGTTCCTCCGCGCGCCGCTGTCCCTCCCGGAAGCCGTACGTACCGCCACCGGCGCCCGGACGGCGGCTCAGGAGGCCATGGTCAGCCCCGCGGCGCCGCCGCCACGGCTCAGCACGACCGACCGGATGTGGTCCAGGGCCCGGGCGTAGTCGGCGCGGCCCGGTTCGCGGCGGACGGCCTCGGTCAGGTCGAGGACCCGGTAGGGCGGACCGAGGTCCGTCAGCTGGGGGACGAACTCGGCCTTGGCGACGGTCCAGCGCTGCCCGGGTCCGGCGGGCGGCGAGAAGGTGAACCGGGCGATCGAGCTCCAGTTCCCCCGTGGGTCCTCCGCACCGGTGGGGTTGAACATGTGTCCGGCGAGCTGGTCGCCCAGGCCGTAGACGATCCAGGTGTCGTTGATCTTCTCGTAGGCCTGCGGGATGTGGGCGTGGGTGCCGAGGACCAGATCGATGTCGGGCCGACCGGGGCTCTGCCCGGCGGCCAGGTCGTGGGCGAGGGCGAGCTGCTGCTCGTCCGGGGCGTCCTGCCACTCGGTGCCCCAGTGGAGACTGACCACCACGATGTCCGCCCCCTGGTCCCGGGCGGCCCTGGCGTCGGTGAGGATCCGCTCCCGGTCGATGAGGTTGACCGCCCAGGGGCGCTCCTTCGGCAGCGGGATGCCGTTGGTTCCGTAGGTGTAGGCGAGTTGGGCCACCGTGGCGCCACCTGCCGTGAGCAGCGCGGGGCGGCCGGCCTCGTCGGCGCTGCGGGCGGATCCGGTGTGCTTCAGGCCGACGGCGTCCATGGCGTCGAGCGTGCGCCGGATGCCGTCGGGCCCGTCGTCGAGGGTGTGGTTCGAGGCCGTGTCACAGGAGGTGTAGCCGGTCTCCTTGAGCGCCCGGGCCACCTGCGGGGGCGACTTGAACGACGGGTAGCCGGTGAAGGGACCGCCGTCGGCGCCGTACACCGTCTCCATGTGGCAGATGGCCAGGTCGGCGGTGCCGACGACCGGCTCGACCCCGGCGAGCATCCGGGTGAAGTCGTAGCCGTCGCCCCCGGCGTCCTCCCGGGCCTGCCGGATGATCTCGGTGTGCGGCAGCACGTCCCCCGTCGCGACCAGCGTGAACGCCCGTGGCCCCGGCGGGGTCGGCGCGGCCGTGGCACCGGGATCCCACGACGGCGACGGCGCGGCCTGTCGGGCCTGCGGTGCCCCGCACCCCGCGAGGGCGAGCAGCAGGGCGGTGGCGGCGGTGAGGATCTCTCGGCGCGGGAATCGCATCATCGGCTCGTCCCATGATCGGTGGGTGTGACGGTCCGACTATGCGAGCCGTCGACCGGCCGACGCGGAACCCGCGCCCTGAGATCACCCGACGGGGCCAGCCGCCCCGCGTGACGCCGCGTCAGGTCTTGACCAGGCGCGTCGTGCTGCGCGCGATGCGCGATGCGCGCCGTCGGCGTCGGCGTCGCCGTCGCCGTCGCCCGCGATTTCGAACGCGCTGAATGTTTTCGCAAGAGGTTTCTGTTATCGCCGGGCGTACCGCGTGCTCTCCGGAGTGTCGGAAGGCCCGGACCCCTTCACCACAGGGTCCGGGTCATCGCACGAGGAAAGGAACGCGATGGGACACCGGAGCACCGGGCTTCGCCGGCGCAAGCGCCGCAGGCTCACCCGCAGGAGCGCCCTGGTGGCCGCGGCGGTGGCGGCAGGGCTGGTGGCGGGAACGCTCGGCATCCGCACCGCGCTGGAGCCGGCGGCCCTGAACGGCGCCGTCACGGCCGCGGCCGACGGGTTCGACGCTTCCGGGACGCAGGCCGGGCTGGTCGGCTACGACGGCGGACCGGGGGAGACCGGCACCGCCGAGGGGGCCACCCAGGCGCCCGCCCCGAAGCGGGACCAGAAGGCCGCGCCGCTCAAGGCGATACCCAAGGACGAGCCCGAACGCGGCCTGGTCTACGCCGGACTGAGCCTGCCGGGCAGCGACCGCTGCGGCGGCACGCTGGAGGTCACCGGCAGCACCCAGTGCAGCCACGGCCCGGATGTGCCGCCCAAGGGTGTGGACATCCGCCAGGACGTCCCGCCGGTCGCGGCCCCGGCCGCCCAGACACCCGCGCTCACCCCCGCGGCCGGAGCCCAGGCACCCGCCGCCGCCGACCTGCTGAAGGGCTCCGCGCCCGTCCTGGACGCCACGCAGAAGGCACTGCTCGGCGGCGCCGGCGCCGCCGCGGACGCCGCCCCGAGCGGATCGGCCGCGCCCGCCGGGTCCAAGCTGGTCTGCGAGGGCGACGGCAGCAGCGGCAACCGCGTCCAGGCGGTGTACGTCCACGGCCCGGGCAACGACCGCTTCGCCCAGTACCTGGCCTCGTTCAAGAAGTGGGCCGCCGACGTCGACGTCATCTACAACGCCAGCGCCGCGGAGACCGGCGGCGAACGGCATGTCCGCTTCGTCACCGAGTCCGACTGCAGCGCCTCGGTGCTGAACGTGCAGATCTCCGACGCCGAGATCCAGGACTTCAACGCGAGCAACCGGGCCCTCGCCGCGCAGGGGTTCAACCGCAAGGACCGCAAGTACATGATGTTCACCGACGCCAAGGTGTACTGCGGGATCGGCACCTTCGCCGGCGACGAGCGCCCCGGCCAGGACAACCTGAGCAACTTCGGGCCCTCGTACGGCCGGACCGACTCCGGCTGCTGGAGCGGCAGCACCGCCGCCCACGAACTCGGCCACAACCTGGGCGCGGTGAACAACAGCGCGCCCAACTCCAGCAAGGCCGGGCACTGCGTCGACGAGTGGGACGTGATGTGCTACTCGGACGCCCCCGACTACCCGCAGATGCGGACCGTCTGCCCGGACCGCGCCCATGACGACCGGCTCGACTGCAACCACGACGACTACTACAACACCGCACCGTCGCCCGGCAGTTACCTCACCACGCACTGGAACGTCGCCAACAACCGCTTCCTCATCGCCGGTGGTGGCAGTGGCCCGAACCCGACGCCCACCCCGACGCCCACCCCGACTCCGACCGGCACGCCGACCCGCACGCCCTCGCCGTCCCCGACGCCCACCGGCGGCACCACCCCCACGCCGACCGGCTCCCCGTCGCCGACCGCGACCCCGACCCCGACTCCCACTCCGACTCCGACTCCGACCGCGACCCCCACGGCGGGCAACACCGGGCCCGCGGTGAGCGTCAGCCAGGTCACCCAGAACTCCGCCGTGCTCAGCTGGACCGCCGTACCCGCTGCGGCCGGCTACGACGTGCTGCTGAACGGCCAGGCGATCGGCACCGTCCGCTCGACCGTGGTCGGCGTGGTCCGCCTCGCCCCCGGCACCTCGTACACCGTGGCCGTGGCCGTGCGTGACGCCGCCGGCGCGGTCGGCAAGCCCGGTCGCGCCGCCACCTTCCGCACGGTCACCGACGCCGGCCGCCCGCAGCCGGGCACGCGCTACACCATGGTCAACGGACTGACCGGGCAAGCCGCCGACCTGTGGGGCAGCTCGATGAACGACGGCACCGTGGCCATCGCCTACCAGCGCACCGGCTACGCCAACCAGAAGTGGCAGTTCGAGGACGCCGGGAACGGCGCGGTGCGGATCAAGTCCGCGCGCTCCGGCAAGTGCCTGCAGCTCGGCGGTGCCCCGGTGGCCGGCCAGTACGTCGCCCAGCAGCCCTGCTCCGGCGTGGCCGCGCAGAAGTGGCAACTCAACGCCGCCGAGGGCGGGTTCACGGTCACCGCGGACGGCGCCACGCTCGTGCTGGGGCTCAGCACCCGCTGGTACTACGGCGGTTGGCTGCTGGAGCTGCAGCAGGCGAACGGCCGGCCGCAGCAGAACTGGTCGCTCCTGAAGACCACGTAGGCGGGCCCCTCCGACCGCCCGCGGGCCGCCCGACCCGCGCGTCGCCCGACCCGTGGGCCGGGCGACCCGTACGCCGGGCGCGGCCACCCGTTCCGTGGTGGCCGCGCCCGGCGCCCCCGCTTCCCGCTCCCGTCCCCCCACACTGCCCGAGGAACGCCCGTCATGCGAACCCGCCCGCTCCTCGCCGCCTGCGCCCTCGCGGCGGCCGCCGTCCTGCCCACCGCCGCACCGGCCGGTGCCCACGGCGACAGCGTCCACCTGGACGTCACCGGCCAGCAGAACGGCCACGTCAGCACCGTCGCCACCTGGGAGAACGACCACGACCCGGCCACCGAGGAGTTCGCCGGCACGCTCTCCGCCACCGCCGCGGACGGCCGGGCGGTGGGCCCCTGGCGGCTGGTCGGCGTCCCGGGCCGCCCGGGGACGTACACCACCCGGGAGATCCTACCCGCCGGGCACTGGCAGGTGACCGTGGACTGCGCCTTCCCCTCGCTCGGCCATGCCCAGCGCGAACTGGACGTGGCGGACGCCGTCATCAACGACCCGGTGCCCGCCGGTACGGCGGCCGCGTCGCCCCCGGCCGGGGTGCCGTCGGCCGCGTCGTCCCAGGCCGCGTCGCCGTCGACGGGGGCGAGCGCCGGGCCCGTCCCGGTGCCCACCGGCGGGCCGGTGTCCGAGCCCGCTCCCGCCGGGTCCGCACCGGCCGCAGGCTCCGGCTCCGCGGGCGACACCTCCGACTCCACCACCTGGGCCGCTGTCGGCACCGCCGCCGCGGCCGTGCTGCTGGTCGGCACCGGGCTCTGGCTCCGCCGGCGCCACCGCGCCTGAGCCACCGGCCCCGGTCGCCGGGATCCGGGAGCTGGATGACACGTTCCGGACGCACTCGCGGCCGGTGTGCGTTGCAGGTGAACCATCTGGGACGGTGTGGTGGGGCGCCGCTGAGTGCGTGGAGCGGCGCCCCACGTTGGTCACTGGCCGGAGAGGGTCCAGATCGGGAGGCTCTCGGAAGCCGGGGCGGTCCAGATCGGGGTGTCCTCGGCGGCCGGAGCCGTTCGGATCGGCACATTGGGCTCGGCGGCGTACGCGCTCGGAGAACGGCCCCGCGACGCTCAAGTCGCGCGACCAGCCCGGTATGAAGGCTCGCCCGCACGGGGGAGACCGTGACCCGGGCGTGGCGTCGGGTGAGGTAGGAGGCCAGTCCGGCCATGCCGGGGCTGAGCGGGTCGGGGATGTGCACGGTGCCGAGGACATCGGGTAGCGGCAACGGGCGCCGCGGGCGGGTCGGGGCCTTGGTCGAGTTCGGGTTCACGCCGCAGCCCCCACGGCGACGGTGCTGTCCGCCGATTCGACGAGCCAGAAGGTGACGGGCCGGTCGCCGACGAGGGCCGGAGCGGAGAATATCTCCAGCGGGCGGACGACCGATGCGGCTGGTCTCCATCTTCCAGAACGGGCTGAAGGACCTGAAGATCCGCCGGTGTTGAGGGGGCCCGACCTGGAGGCGGCGACGGCCGGGCGGGTCCGGAGATCGGCCATGTCCGCGGCACGGAAGTGCGGAGCGGTCCGGCCCGGGGTGCCTTGAACAGGCGGAGGATGTGCTCCGGGTCGAATCCGCGCGGTTACGCCAGGACTCCGCGGAGCACCTGGTCAACGAGGCGCATCGCGTCAGGCTTCGCCATCACCTGGCGGAACAGGGCCGACCGTGCCAACACCGGCCCGATCAGGGCGTCGACGACCAGCTTCGGGTCGGTGTCGGCGCGCAACTGACCGGTCGTGATGCCGTTTCGGACGATGTCGAGTGAGTGGTCGAGGCGCTGGTGCCAGTAGGCGGTGCTCTCGCGGTCGAACTCCGGTGACACCGCCACGGTGGCCATGCGTACGATGGCCGCCCCCTGAGGTGTGTTCAGGTAGTCGACGAGGGATGCCAGGGTCGCGCGCAGGTCGGCTCTGACGTCGTCACTGATCGGGTGCTGTTGCAGGGCGCCGTCGGAGTAGCGCGACGCGGCCTCGTAGAGGAGCTTCTCCCGGCTGCCGAAGTGCCGGTACAGCGAGCTCTCGTGGACGCCGGCCGCCGCCGCGACGCCGACCATGGTGACCCCCTGCGGGCCGCGTTCGGTCAGCAGGCGCATCACGGCCTCGAAGACCGCTTGGCGCATGGCCTCGCCGCGACGCCGTAGCGGAGGTGCCTTCTGCGGTGATCCCTTCGGCGCGGGCTGCCGTGACTGCGGTTTCTCCTGTTCGCTCACGGAACCGAGCGTAACGCCACATCCTGAGGGCGAGCGTAATGCGAGGCCCCTTGCATTAGGTCGTACGGGGAGCGTAGCGTCGCCGGCGAGCCGCCTCGCAGGAGACGTAGCAGGGGGATGGGCGGCTCGACCACGTCGGCGTGTCCGGGGGGCGATCGCACGCGACGAAGGCGGCACCCGCACCCCTCGGACCGGGGGCGGCTCTCATCTCGACCTCCTCGACCTGCCGGTGCGCGGCGGGGGCCCGCCGCGGTCCCTGCCGCTCCGCTCTTGCGGTCGGCCCGCCCGCGCCGCTCGCCGGTTCGGTGGGCCCTCCGTCGATCCACCCGGACCGTCCGGTGACTCGCGATCACAACAGACGAGAAAGAGACCAGAATTGAGAATGATCAGCACCAGGAAGAAAGCCCTCTCCGCTTTTGTCGCCGGATTCCTCCTCCTGGGCGGCGGCGCCTACGCCTCGGCGGAGGACGCCCCTCGGGCGGCGTCCGCCGGTCTGGCCGCTCCCGAGGAATGCGAGCCCCAGAGCGACTGTCCGGCCCCCGGCGACGGTTCCACCAGCAGGCCCAGGACGGACGAGATCGGGGGCGTCAACACCGAGTTCCACATCGTGGACGTCGCGCCCACCAATGCCCGCGGTTCCAAGGGGGCCGTCGGCGGCGTCGCAGTCACGTACATGGTGCCGGACGGCCGGGACGCCTACGGCTCGGGAGACTGGATCGCCGTCTACGAAGGAACGTCCACGAAGCCGTTCCGCTGGGAATGGGCATTGGGTGACTGCTCCTCCTACTGCACCCGCACCGTGGAGAAGAAGCTCCAGAGCGGAAAGCAGTACACCATCGTCTACTACCGGGACGGCGGCACCGTCTCGCAGGGAACACCCGTAGCGACATTCGACTACTGGGCATGACAGAGGATCGCGAAAAATGATCACGAAGTTTCGCTTCATGCCACATGCGGCGATGAGATCGGCTCTGGTCGTCCTCCTCACCGCTTGCCTGACGACCCTCGGTTCCACCTTCCCCGAGCCGGCCCACGCGGCGAAGAACTCGTCGCTTTCGCGAGGGTTCCTGAACACGGTCAACAGCATCAGGAACGGTGTGACGGGCGCGGTGGGCAGCAAGGAGTGGAAGTGGGCCGGCTCCGCCCTCTCCACCGTTCCGGTGGTGGACCGTGCGCAGAAGTACTTCGAGGTGCCGCTCGGCGAGCTTTCGGACGCGGTCGGCGGCCTGACCGCGGTATTCCAGCAGGGTGACGCCTATCTGGTGGGGTTTCGCAATTCCGTCGGAAACCTGTTCGTTCTGAACGAGTATGCCAACAGGGTCCGTGCCGCGTTCCCCGGTGAAACCGTCCAGACCATCTTCCAGGCTGTCAACTACGCCAACCTCGAAGGAATTTCCGTATCGATCCCGAAACTTGAGACCGCACTCAGGGGCCTTGCCTCATACACTGGGGGCGGTAACCAGGCCGATGTGAAGACCTGGATCGACCGGCTGGCGGTGACCCTCGCCGAGTCGGCCAGATTCCCGGAAATATGCAACAAGATCCGTGCCGTCCTGAACGGATCCGCTACGGGCAGCTGGACGGTGGGTGCTGCCTATCAGACGATCATCACCAGCTGGGTGCATCTTTCGGCCGGTTACTTCACCGCGATGGGCGGTGCTGTCGGCTCCGTGACAGTCGACGGCGTGACGTACACGCTCAGCGCTCTCCGACACATGCTTGCCCTGGTGAAGTCTCCCGGTAGAACCACGCACACCGGGCAGGACTGGAGTGTGCCACGGCTCACGGTGATGCCGCTGGGCGATTCCATCACGCAGGGAGTGGGGAGCAGCGGCGACAGCCTGGGCTATCGCAAGGAGTTGTCGGAGACGCTGCGGGAACATGCCGGGAACCTGGACTTCGTGGGCTCGCTCCGGAACGGCGACGGCGGTTTCGACGGTGACCACGAGGGCCACTCGGGCTGGCGGATCGACGAGCTGACCGACAACGGCTACCCGGCCGGTGACCTCGACACCTGGCTTCCCGCCGCGAAGCCCAACGTGATCACGCTGATCGCGGGCACCAACGACCTCAACCGCGGTGCGCCCACAACGCCCGAGCAGGCCCGGGACCGGATGGACAAGCTCCTGGGCAAGATCCACGCGATGGCGCCGGACATGACGGTGCTGCTGGGCTCGGTCCCTCCCACCGACCCGACCAGCGGCTGGGCCCGCTTCCAGCCGCTGTTCACCGCCTACAACCGGCTCCTTCCTCCGCTCGTGGACGCCTGGCGGGCCAAGGACATGAAGGTGCGGTTCGTGGACATGGGCGTGGTGGACAGCGCCGACATGCGGGGCGGCGACGGCCTGCACCCGACCGCCGTCGGCTACACGAAGATCGCCGGGGCCTTCTCCGAGGGGCTCGCGCAGGCGGCCCAGGACGGGTGGATCACCGAGACGGTCGCCATCGCACCGGCCCCTCCCATGGCGGGCGCGGCGGGACGTGACCACCAGACCGACGTGGACGGCGACGGGAAGGCCGACTACCTGGTCGTGGGTGACCACGGAGAGGTGACGGCCTACCTGAACAGGGGCGGCGACGGCAACGGCGGGTTCGTCGAGTCCAAGTTCGCATCCGGGCCCGTCGGCGCCGATCCCGGCAACGTCGGGTTCGCGGACGTCAACGGCGACGGGAAGGCCGACTACCTGGTCGTGGGGGACGGCGGGCAGGTGACCGCCTGGACCAACAACGGAGGCGACAGCGCAGGCGGATTCGCCCCGGCGAAGGTGTGGGCGGCAGGCCCCGCCGGCACCGATCCCGGCCGTGTCAGGTTCGCGGACGTCAACGGCGACGGCAGGGCCGACTACCTGGTCGTGAGCGACCAGGGGCAGGTGCGGGCCTGGGTGAGTCGCGGTGGTGACGGGTTCGCCGGTTTCGACGAGCGGCCCTTCGCCTCCGGCCCCGAGGGCGCGAACCTCGGCAACGTGAGGTTCGCGGACGTCGACGGGGACCGCAAGGCCGACTACCTGATCGTCCGGGACAACGGTGCGGCCGATGTCTGGATCAACCGGGGCGGCGACGGAGCAGGGGGATTCGCGGCAGCCCGGAAGTTCGCCTCCGGCCCCGCGGGGGCCGATCCCGGCCATGTCAGGTTCGCGGACATCAACGGCGACGGCAGGGCCGACTACCTGATCGTGGGGGACAGCGGACAGGTCACGGCGTGGATCAACAACGGAGGCGACAGCGACCAGCCGGGCTGGATCGCCCGGGGCCGCATCGCCTCCGGGGTCGGCTTCCCGATCCACCAGACCGCCTTCGCCGACATCGACGGTGACGGCAAGGCCGACTACCTGGGCACGGCGTACAGCTGGAGCAGCCGGCCCTACGAGCCGTGCGTCTGGGCCAACCGTGGCGGCGACGGCCAGGGAGGCTGGGCCGGCACCGGCACCCGTGCCGAATGCGCCGACCCCGCCGGGAGCAGTGGCATGGTCCGTTCCACCGGTTCGGTGCCCGGCTACAGCAGCGAGCAGTACGCCGACCTCAACGGGGACGGCGCGGCCGACCGGATCATCGTCAACGCCGACAACTCGGTGGACGCCCAGTTGAACACCGGTGGCGTCTCCGACACCGGACGCTGGGGGGCCCGCTCGCGGGTCGCCGGGGGGCTCGCGCCCTGGGGACAGGTCCGTTTCGCCGACGTCAACGGGGACGGCAAGGCCGACTACCTGACCGTCGACGAGAACGGCAGGACGATGGCCTGTCTCAACCAGGGCATGGACGGCGGCGGTGGCTGGGGCCCTTACCACCAGATCGCCGCCGGGCCTGGCGGTGCGGGGTCGGGCAGCCGGGTCCAGTTCGCCGACGTCAACGGTGACCTCAGGGCCGACTACCTGCTGGTCGCCGACGACGGCTCGGTGCAGGCATGGCTCA
Source organism: Kitasatospora sp. NPDC096204 (assembly GCF_044763205.1). Taxonomy (NCBI): domain Bacteria; kingdom Bacillati; phylum Actinomycetota; class Actinomycetes; order Kitasatosporales; family Streptomycetaceae; genus Kitasatospora; species Kitasatospora sp. NPDC096204. Next base: position 24,173 of record NZ_JBIWFT010000043.1, on the reverse strand, counting down.
ATGACGGCGGCGACGGTGCCGGCGGGTGGACCGCCTACGGCACCCTCGCCTCCGGCCCCGCCGGCAACGGCTCGGGTCGCCGGGTCCGCTTCGCCGACGTCAACGGTGACCTCAGGGCCGACTACCTGCTGGTCGCCGACGACGGTTCGGTGCAGGCATGGCTCAACAACGGCGGAAACAGCGGAGGTTGGATCGATCGGGGGGTCTTCGCCGCCGGTGTCGCACCCGCGGACCGAGTCCGTCTCTAGCACCAACGCCGTTCAGTCAGGGCGGTCTGGGCTGCGTCAAGGGTCGGTTGTGAGCATGTTGATGCTGATGGTGGGCCTGTAGGTGGCTCGGTCGACAGCGGGTCCGCGTGCGTTGTACTCGGAAACCGCTCGTTTGACGATGTGGGCTTTGGTACGGACCCGCCGTTCGGGCAGGAGCTGGGCCAGGACGTGACGGCGTACTCGCCGAAAGGCAGGTACGGCTCAATGAACTGCCACTCCACATCGGAGAGTTGCACTCGCGTCACGGAACACGGTCCACCGGATCAGACCGCGTCGCGAGAGCAACTTCCCGGAATGATCACAACCAAATACGCACCCTGGGTGCGCGGTCTCACTCCAGGCAGTCTTATTCCATGTCCCACTCTTCCAGCAGGTCGAAGAGGTGCCGGTCGCCTTCGAGCTTCTGGGAGTCCAGCGGGATGCGACCGTAGAAGGCCTATCACTGTGCGGCGAAGACGTAACAGTGATTTTCGCGGGCCGGCCTCCACCTTCGCGGCGCGATGATCTGGATCAGGGACATCACCAGAGCTGCCGCTTGATCACGACCAATACGCGCCCTGGCGGGCGGAGTCGACGTTTCCCGCGCCGTGGGTGCGGGAAACGTCGCGTTCGGCAGCCGGCGAGGGGGCCGCGGCAGGGCATTCGCCGGTTGCTGCGGCGGCACCCGGCGATGACTTCCCGGACTCCGTGAGTGCCCCGGGTCAGTCCTGACGGGCCATCATCAACTCGGCATTGGGTCAGCATTGGCCCTGTCGGGCGCTGTCGCGGATGGTCGAACGGTGTCATGCGTCGAGTGCGGAAGCGAGTGCCGACAGGGGTACTTCGGGGTGAGCGCCAGTGGGCTCCGGCTCGGGGGTGCGGTGGACCTGGTCGCCGCACCCCCGATTGCGTAGCGGCGCGGGTCAGCGCTTGTTGCCGCGGGGCTTCAAGGGGATTCCCGGGAGCTCCGGGGCGGGGAGGCGGTCGCCGGGGTAGCCCTCGACGGCGCCGAAGCGGTCGGAGGCGGCCTGCCACTCGTCGCGGGTCTGGATGATGTCCTCGTGGGGCCGCCCGATGATGCCTGACACCTCGTCTGATGGTGTGCGTGGCGCGGCGAGTAGGCGGTGCGGCTTCGTGCGCTCGGGGGCATCCGCCAGTGCGCGCAGCGGCAACCACCGTGACCACGACGGACGAGACTCCTCACTCGAACGGTCCGTACGGAACGTCGAACGCCACGTACGGAACGTCGGACGTCGCAGGTAAACGGCAGGGAGGTCGTTGTGTCCTTGGTTCGTCAGCGTATGGTCCGCGGCTGGCACGCGGTGCTGGCCGCGTTCGCCGGGGTGGTCCTGGTACTGGCCGGCACGCCCGGTCCGGCGCAGGCCGCGGAGACGGAGTGGATCAGTCTCGATGGAAATCAGTCACGGGTGCTGTCGGCGGTGTACTCGGTGACGATCAGCGGTGCCACGTACGACGTCGCCCGGGGCACGGACAACAACATCTGGTTCCGCTACAACGGCGGGAGCTGGCACCCGCTCGGCGGAAACAACGCCTCCCGGACCACGTCGCCGCCGCGCATCGTCGAGTTCCCTCCGGGGCGCGCGATGGTCGTCATCCGAGGCATGGACGGGGAGATCTGGTACAGCCAGGCGAACAACGGGTCCCTGAACTTCTGGGCGGACTGGGTGCGGCTCCCGGCCGGTGCCAACGCGATCGGCAGCCCGATCCTCACCATCAGCTCGGCCACCCGGGACCTCATGATCGAGGCACCGAACACCTACCGGCGCATCAACACCACGTTCCTGAGGAACTACAACGGAACACTGACGTCCAGCGGCTGGCGGGTGGACTCGCACGCACTCCTCGGCACCAACGCCACGGACATCGAGGGTGACAGCCAGATCGCCGTCTACGGCACCGAGTACTACCGATCGGTGCTGCGCAGCTTCTTCACGGGAACCGACCACCACGTGTGGCGCGAGACGACGGATGCCACGACCGGCGCGGTCCTGGATCTGTCCGAGGTGAACGGCGGTGGCGAGTGCGCCAGCGGCGTGGGGGCGGCGCGACTCGGGAACCAGTCCACCGTGGTCGGCCCCGGTCAGTCGGGCTACGCCGAGCAGCAGCGCGCCATGATCTCCTGCATCGGAAACGACGGATACGTGTGGGAGACCACGTCGAGCGACGGCGGCCGCACCTTCGACGGCTGGCGCCGCCCGGCCGGTTCGCTGGCCCCGTCGGCCTCGACACCGGCGGTGTTCCCGACGCCCCTGGGGAACACCTCGTGGACGATCACGATCAGGTGGAACGGCGCCAGGAGCGGCCTGTTCCCCGACAACTCGGTGGTCTCGAAGCGCATCTGGTAGATCTACCGGAAGTCCTGCGGGAAGCACGGCCGGAAGCCCTTCCGGCCGTGCTTCCCGCTGTGCGGTGGCTGCTCCCGGCGACCGCCGACGAGTGGCGCACGGGTGTTCCGGTGAACCGCGCGGCGGTGGTCGGCCGTCGGACGGGACGTGGGGACGCGGGGACGTCGTGGTCGGCAGGAGAAGTGCGGGGATGGGCGAGACGGGCATCCCGGCGCGGCCGGCTCCGGGACTGTGGCGCGGCGCCGCTGCCCGCGGATGACGCCCTCGATCCCGAGTTCCCGCATCAGCCGCTCGACCGCGCAGCGCGCCCTGGCGCAAGCACCGGAAGATCGACAAGCCGAGCCTGTCCCGGCTGCCCGCGTGCCCGCACTGCGACCGGAGCGGTGCGGCGTCTGCAAGGGCCCCTGTTCCGACAGGGCGCGAACGTCCGTTTCGCGAAGACCAGCCGGGTCCTGGCCGAGCTCGCCGGCGGCCACGCGGACCGCACTTGGGACAAGCGCATCCGAGAGCTGATCCGCCCCGACGTCCTGATCCTGGACGACTTCGCCATGCGGCAGCTGAGCGCGGCCCAGGCAGACGACCTCCACGAACTGGTCTCCGAGCGGCAGGGACGCACGGCGAGCTCACGCCTGGAACACCGAGCCGTTCTCCACCACATAGTGCGGACGCCCTTCGCCCGAGCTGAGGAACCGCCAGTCCTCCCACTCCGGGCGCCCTGCCGGGAACACCTCCAAGGACATGCCGGACGAAAGCATCAGCTGAAGGTCGAACTCGTCGCCGATGCGCACGTGGTCGACGACGGGAGCATCTGCTGCGATGAGCTGCATGACGGTTTCGGTGCGGTCGTCGAACCGGCTCGTCCCGATCTCGCCCCCGGCCTCGAATCCGGCTTCGGCCCGCGCGCCCGGAACATAGAGATCGCCCTCCTGGACCATCGTGGACACGCCGTTGAGCAGCCGCCAGCGGCACTGCAAGTGCAGCGACATCTCCGGGCGGACTGTGTGCTCGCCACGGTGGTCCACCCATGGCGCGTCGTCACCGAACGTGAGCCAGACAAGCGTCGCGGCCCGGCCGATGGCCGTGAACGGCCGTCCCTCCAGCGCGCGCAACGCGGCGCGAGTGGCCTCAAGACCGGTCACAGTAGTCTCATCCCTCCTCAGCACCGACGAACCCGAGTGCCGGCCGAAGGGCGGCATCGGAATCACAGGATACGGACGCAAGGTCCGAGGACTTGGGGACTTACGTGACCGCGGCCCATGAGGAAGGGTGCCGGGCACAGCGTGCACCTGGAGCGGCCGAAGGAGTTCCTGGCGGCGCTGGTGGAGACCCTGGACGGGGCCTGACGACGGGAGGGCGCACGGCCGGCGGCCCGGGCGAGCAGGTGACTGCTCACCCGGGCCGCTGGCCGTGCGCCGGCCACGCGGGGCGGTCCGGCGGGGGCAGGGAGGGATCAGTACTGCGTGGTGACGGTGACGCCGCTGAAGGCGGTCGCGCCGTACAGGCTGATGAAGCGGTAGCCGGCCGTGGTGTTGGTGACGGTCAGGCTCTGGGTGGTGCCGTTGGTGGTCGAGGACGCGGTGGCGTTGGTGTTCGTGGCCCAGGTGGTGGGGTTGTAGTACAGGTAGGCGGTGCCGGTACCACCGGTGGCGGTGACGGTGAGGGTCGTGGCGCCCGCCGGAAGGTAGACGTAGAGGTAGTCCAGCTGGCCGGCGCCGGCTGCCCGGTCGGTGCGGTAGCAGAACTGGCCCATCTCCTGCCGGCTGCTGCCGGTGCAGGGCTGCGGGACGGGGACGGAGACCGTGACGTGCTTCTTCAGGGTGGCGGTCTGCCCGGTGCTGCTGGTGACGGTCAGGGCGACCTTGTAGGTGCCCGCCTTGGCGTAGGTCTTCGTCGGGGCGGCCTCGGTGGAGGTGGTGCCGTCGCCGAAGTCCCAGACGCGCGAGGCGATCGAGCCGTTGCCGGTCTGCGTGGAGCGGTCGGTCAGCTTCACGCTCAGGCCCGAGACGGCCGAGTCGAAGTCCGCGGTCGGCGTGCCGTCGGCCAGGCAGTCGCCCGCCGCGCAGCGGTCGAGCCAGCTGTCGAAGCTGCTGTCGTAGAGCGTGCCGATCGAGTTGACGTAGTTGTAGGCGCCGGCGTAGTCACCGGTGCGGTACTTGGAGAGCATGGTCTGCACGGTGGTCGGGTAGCGCTCGATCATGTAGCGGGCGGCGAGGTAGCCCCACATGTAGGTGCGGTTGGTGTCGCTGTTGTTGTAGGTGCTCTGGAACAGGCTGCTGAGCGGGTAGCTGTGCTTGGCCGCCTCGGCCATCGCCCGGGTGTCGGTGACGTTGCGGTAGGTGTACGACGCGTACTCGGCCGAGCCCTCGATCCACCACAGGGCGGGGTAGCTGATCTGCTGCCCGAACTTGCCCTTCATGTTGTAGCGCGAGTCCAGGACGTGGGCGTACTCGTGGTTGAGGTTCCAGATCCGGGCGGTGAAGCCGTTCTCGTTGGGGTGCCGGTACATCAGTGTGTACGGCAGGTTGGCCGGGTCGCCCGGGTCGCCGTTCATCGTGATGCCGCCGTTGTCGGTGGGCACGCTGTACATCGCCCCGGCGTAGGTCTGGTAGTCCTCGCGGCTGGCGAACACCACGATCTGCACGGTCGACTCGTACTGGCCGGGTATGGGGCCGTTGTCGCGGACCAACCGGTGGTAGTAGGCGTCCTCGCCCTTGAGGTCGTCGCAGACGGCGGCGAGTTCGGCCGCGGTCAGGTCCTGGGACAGGATGGTGCGGGTGTCACAGGTGTGGCTGGTCGGGAACACCGCCTTGACCAGCCGCTTCGACAGGTCGCAGACGTCGTAGTAGGAGCACTGGGCCTGGTCGTAGGAGGAAGCCGAGTTGGCGGCGCCGACCCAGAGCGCGGCGGTCGAGCCGGTCATCGACGAGACGTCGAGCAGGCCCTTGATCAGCGGGCGGACCTTGGGCTGGAGGGCCGGATACTTGACGAAGCGGGACATCTCCATGCCCGCGTTGGACGCCAGGAAGGAGTTGGCGGTACCCAGCACGTCCCGGTGGTTCAGGGCGAAGGCGTCGAGGGTGTCGATGATGCCCGGGTCCGCCGTGACGGCGGCGACGTAGGCCGGGTTCTGGTGGCCGCGCCAGAGCGGGGTGAAGACCTTGTTGACGAAGTTCACCAGCGGCCGGGAGTCGTTGTAGGCGCTGGTGTAGGCGTTCAGGACCTGCCGGTAGGTCGCGAGGTAGCGGCCCTGCAGATCGGCGCTGTCGGTGAGGACCAGGGCCTCGCCGGCGATCGGGGCGTTCGACTCGGTGGCGTCGGTGAAGTGGGGGGAGGACACGAAGGCGTCGAGGCCGCGCGCCACCGCGTCGGTGAGCGCGGCGTCGTAGCTGCCGACGGTGCTCGGGTAGGTGTAGTGCACGAAGTAGCCCGCGCGCAGGAACAGGACGAGCTGCAGGGCGCCGGTGGAGTTGTCGCCGGGGTAGGTGGCGGCGGTGGTCCGCAGGGCGTCGGCGACCGTCACCATCTGGGCCTGGCGGAACGTCCAGTAGGCGTTGGAGCCGGAGGCGCCGAAGAGGGTGTTGATGCAGTCGGGCGTCGAGGCCTTGACGAAGGAGACCAGGTCCGCCCCGGACCGGCCGCTGAAGTCGCCGACGGTGCAGGACGCGGCGGCGGCGTCGGCCGGGGCCGCCTGGACGAGGGCGCGGGACCGCGGTGTCCGTGCGGACGCGGTGTCCGCCTCGGGCACGGGCGGGCTGAGCGGCGGGAGCTGGGCCGCCGTCAGACGGTGGTCCAGCGGCGCGGCCGGGCTCGCCGGGTCCTCGGTGGTGGCACCGCTCGGGGGCAGGTGGTCACCGGCCGTCGGGTTCCCGAGCGGGGCGGTCGTGGGGGTGGCCGTCGGCTTGGGCGTGGGGGCCGCGGCGAGGCTCGGCGTGGTGGACACACCGAGCAGCAGGGCGCCTGCCGCGGCGACTGCGGCCAGCAGTCCGGGCAGGCGGGGAAGCTGACGCAACGTCGCTCCTAGGAAAGGGGTGGGGGTGTGGGGAAGGTGAATGCACCGTGGAGGGGAAGTGGAGGCGTTCGAGCGCGTGAGGAACCGTTTCATGTAATGAACAGACCCAGCAATAGGGTGTGACATGTCACTGATGTGTCCCCGGTCACACCGCCGACCCTCGGCGATCGGGCGTCGACGGTCCGTCAACACGCCACTCCCCGGGCGTCCGCGCACCGGGGAGCGAACCCCGCCGAGCGACGGCGGGGGTGCGGCGAAGGGCCCTACGAGGAGCCGCGGGCGATCAGTTCGACGGTCATCAGGTCCAGGCTGACCGGGGGCGCCTCCGGGTCGGAGACCATGCGGTCGACGAGCTCGGCCAGCTCCTCGCCGGACGGCAGCCGCATCCGGACCGAGCTCAGCAGGGGCCGCAGCAGCCGGGCGAGCAGCAGGTCGTCGGCGCCGACCAGGGCCACCGCCCCGGGGACGTCCACACCGGCGTCCTGCAAGGCGCGCAGGGCGAGCATCGCGTACTCGTCGTTGTAGCCGAACGGTCCGTCCAGGGCGAGTTCGCGGCACCGGACGGTGAGTTCGGCGGCCGACTCCTCCGTGCAGTCCAGCGGCAGCGGCTCGACCAGGGCGCCGAAGAGGGCGAGCCTCGGGTCGGTCGGCACGGCGAACCCGATCGAGGCGCATTCCGGACCGTTGCGGCAGTTCACGCTGGCGAACTCGAACCATCCGAACCACATGGTCCAGAACCGCGCGCTGCACGCCTACCTGCGCTGGCGCAACGCCAACGCCCGCCACCCCGACGTCCTGGCCGCCCAACGCCGCGAGCGCACCCGCATCCGCAGCGAGAAGGGCATCCGCTGGGGCGGCAGGCCCGCTCTTGTCGCTTAACTGGCCTGAAGCAAGATCGTCGGTGAGGGGCGGGCGGCATGGTGGCTGTCTTCTCCGGCCCGCGCCGCTCCGGTGGTGACCGTCCTTCGGCAGCCGGCGAGGGGCCGTGCCGGGGCATCCGCCGGTTCTCATGGCGGCATCTGACGATGACTTCCCGGGCTCCGTGAGTGCTCCGGTCTGTCATGATGGTCTGTCAGCTAACTCGGCATTGGGTCAGCATCAGTCCTGTCAGGCGCTGTCATGGATGGTCGAACGGTGTCACGTGTCGAGTGCGGAGGCGACTGTCGACAGGGGCGCTTCGGGGTGGGTGTAGGGGACTCCGGCTCGGGGGTGCGGCGGATCCGGCCGCCGCACCCCTGACTGGCAAACTCCCAGGTCAGCGCGCGTTTCCGCGGGGCTTGAGGGGGATTCCCGGGAGCTCCGGGGCGGGGAGGCGGTCGCCCGGGTAGCCCTCGACGGCGCCGAAGCGGTCGGAGGCGGCCTGCCACTCCTCGCGGGCCTGGACGATGTCCTCGTGGGACCGTCCGATGAAGTTCCACCACATACCACGTGATTTGCGTTTCTTCCCAGGTCAGGGGTGTGGCGGACCATCTGCGGTCAGCAAAACGTCAGCATCGGACGGGATGGAGACCGCAGACGATGGCCCCGAGGACCCTGGCCCGCGGCATGGGCACCTTCTTCAAGACCTGCGAGCACCCGCAGGCGCGGTGGTCGAAGTGCCCGCACACCTACGTGATCCGCTTCCGCAACGCCTCCGGGAGGCAGACCGAGGAGTCCGGCTTCGCCACCCAGGACAAGGCGATCGACCGGCTCACCGAGATCTACCGGGCGAAGCGCGAGAACCCCTGGAGCCAGAGCAAGGCCGAGCGCAACCGCAAGTACGGCGCGATGAACTTCGGAACGTACACCGAGGAGTGGAAGGCCGGCCAACGCGCGCTCGCCCCGGCGTCGCTGCGGCACCTCGACTCGCTCCTCGAACACCACCTCTACCCGGCGTTCCACAGCCGCCGGATGGCCACCTTCGACCACAAGGTCGTTGACGCCTTCATCCAGACCATGGAGCGCAACGGCGTTGGCCTGGCCACCCAGGCCAACGCCTTCGACAAGCTCAAGGCGATCCTGCTCGACGCCCACCGCCTCGGCCTCTACCCGGAGAACCCCTTCGACGGGGTCACCCCGCCCCAGTACGACCCGAAGCGCGCGATCATCCCTTCGCTCGTCCAGCTCGGCGGGATACGCGAGGCCGGAGACGAGACCTTCAACCTCGTCGCCGAGCTGATGAGCGGCTGCGGCCTCCGCAACGGCGAGGCCCTGGCCGTCAACGTCAACAACATCGTCGCCGACGACGTCTACCGCGTCACCGAGCAGGTCAATCAGACCACCAAGGACTACGCGCCGCTGAAGCACCGCAAGGAGGGCGTCTACCGGGACGTCCCGCTGCCGACGCGGACGCGGCTCAGCCTGCTGTCGTACGCGGACACGTACGGCACCATCGACGGCTACCTGCTCCGCCACCCGCTGGACATCGCGAAGCCGTACCCGTCCTACTACCTGCAGAACCAGTGGGACCGGATCAAGCGGGCCGGCGAGACCGACATTCCTGAGGGGATGACGCTCTATGGCCTGCGGCACTTCTTCGCCTCGAACTGCCTCAGCCACAACATCCCGATCACCGACGTCGCCGAGTGGATGGGCCACAAGAGCATCGACGTCACGTTCAAGATCTACCGCCACCTCATGCCCGGCTCCATCGGGCACGCCGCCCAGGTCCTCGACCTCGGACTCGCAGCCTGAAGCATGTGGGGCCCTGTTCGCCGCCGAACAGGGCCCCACATGTGTCGCTGCCCGACATCAGCCGCCGGACATCCGCTGCTGCTTCACCCAGGCCTGGACCTCGGCGACCTTGAACTGTAGTTTGGCGTTCCGACCACGCCCGAACTGGTACGGGACGAGACCGGCCTTGGGCGCCTCCCGGTAGACCCACTGAACGGACATGTTCAGATGCTCTGCGGTCTGCTTGACGGTCATGAAGTGCGAAGACACGGACTCTCCTCTGTACCGGCCGGGTGCCGTCGGTGTTTCCGGGAGCTCCAAAGTTGCTCTACACAGGGCGGTTTGGGAGGGCCACGGTCCCGCGGTACGTTCCCTTTGCTATGCGGACCCGGGCTGAAGTGCCGGGTCTGACGGCGCCGCTTGGTGGACCATGCGCTCGGATTCGTAATCCGAGCGACACGTCGCTGTGCGGATTCTCCCTATCCCTGGTGGCGCTGACGCACGCGTGCGCGCAGCGGCACGGCTCATGAGAGGTCCGGCAGGACAGAACAATGGTCAACTCGTTCATCGCGCACACGAGCCCGGGGCGGAGCAGGGTCTTCGCCCTCCACAAGGACCCCCACGATCGTCTGGAGGCGGTCACCACGCTCGGAGGGGGCGACCTCCACCTGACCGACGACCTCGTCGGGGCCCTCAACAACTACTTGGCGGACCGCGACGACGGCGCGCTGCAGGCGGTGCTGGACGGCACCCCCAAGGCCGTTCAAATGGCCACGAAGCGCTACCTCAAGGAAGAGTGCCCGCCGGAGGCGGGAGCCTTCACCGGCTTCGGTTGCCCGATCGAGATCGTCCGCGAGGCTGTCTACTTCAGCCAGGCCGACGACGAACTTGAGGACTACCTCCAGGGTGCTTACATGATCGGCCTGGGAATCCGGATGTCGAATGAGCGCGGCAGCGATGGCGATGTCGACTGGGTTGTCCAGCTCCGCAATGACGAGGTCTCGGTACCGGCTAGTGCCGAGCCGCGCTCCTGGGAACTCCCCGCTGGAGTCGAACTCCTGGAGACCTGGACCAGCAAGCAACCGCATCCCGGGAAGGGGCCCGTTCGTGCTGCCCTCGGCGTGGCAGCAAGCGCGAGCGCCGGGGGCCGGTGGGTGAGGATCCACACGCTGCTTCACAGCGATCGTGACGTCGACTATGAGGGCAGCGGTACCTCGGAGTTCGTCGTTGACATCTTCGATGCCCCGATTCCGCAGCAGGACCCTGAAGACTAGATCGCGACAACGCTGCGTCGTCCGCTGGAGGGGCGGGGCCTCACCGGCGGCGCGGTGCGTAGGCGTGGCCGGCACGGCTACAGGACGTCTCCGCTCTGCCAGCCGGGCGGTACCGTGGGCAGGCCGATCAGGGCGCCGGTTAGGTGGTGGGCCGACCTGACTGGTCACGGGCGGGGCACCAAGAACTCGCCCCGGCAGAACCAGTCGTCCGCTGCGAGGGCCTTGTAAGCCACCCCCTCCCAGCCATTGAGCTGGTGGGCGAATCGCGTCTCTGCTTCGTCTGCCAGGTATGCGTTCACTTCCTCTGGCCCGGCTGCGCTGACCAACCGGGCTATCTGGCGTCGAATGTCGCAGATCAGCGCAGCCGCACGTGTGGCATACAGCCGAGCGAGGTCGAAGAAGTCGAAGTGGTTCTGCACGCGTGCGGAAAGCACTGGATCCCAGGAGCCGGGAGGATCCACGAAGTATTCCAACGAAGGATCGTCGTCGTGTCTGACACGTGCGTTGAGCCACCGCTCGGAATCGATTCGGTCGACATAGGGATGAAGGAGGGCTGCCTCAGCGGATTCCGGTGTCTTCGCTCCTTTCCGGTGGTTGCAGTCGCCACAGGCCGGCACCAGGTTGAGGGGAACCACGCACAGGGCAGGGAACCTCTCCTTCGGCAGGTGGTGGTCCATCTGCCTTACCAGGCCTTGCCCGCAAAGCGGGCACCGTTGGTGAGGTGGTGCGGCCATGATCACGTTGTAGATACGCCGACCTGGCTTGTTGGCAACCATTCCCCGCTTGTAGATTGCTGCGGCTGCATCGGTGGCTTTGAGGCCGCTGACCTGGAAGTCGGTACCGTCAAGTGTGTGGAGTGCCCGTTCCTTGGCTGCGTGCTCGAAGCGCTCGGCGGCATCGAGCACCGACCCGGTCGCGGATGTCAGCGCTTCGGGGAGATGGGGATTCTCCTCCGTGGACTGGATACTGCTTATGCAGGCCTCGTAGCACTCCTGGGCCGAGACGGCTGGTGGCTCAAGGGGCCACATTAGCGGCACCCGGTGGACAACTTGGCGGCCAGCAACACGCGGACAAGGCTCTTGGCCTCACTGCCTAGCTGGCGGCCGAAGTGGTTGAGGACTTCCTCGTACGTTTCGAAGCGGTTGACGGCGTTCGTCAGTTCCTGGTGGAAACCGGAGCGCTGCACCTCCAACCCAAAGACCTCGTGCGTAAGTACTCCGACGTTCTCTCCGAATGTCTCGATCTGGGGCCGCTCGGGTGCGCGACCGTCGTTCCATCGGGTCACCTTCCACACACAGCTGCGAGGCACCTCTTGGAGCACGACAGGAGAGTGAGTGGCGATCACCGCGACGCCGTTGCGGTCGATAAGAAGGTCGGACAGAACCCGGACGAAGGAGGCTAGCAGCGGTGGGTGGAGGTGAGTCTCGGGTTCGTCGACCAGTACCAGGGAACGCTCGGCGACCGCCGTCACCAGTCGGGTGACGGTCAGAAGAACTATCTTGTGTCCTGCGCTCAGTTTTTCAAAGACATCAGTTGTCTTCTCCCACAACTCTCCGCGGAACTCGTCCAGATCCAGCAAGGCCTGGTCTTCAAGTAGGGATTCAATCATTGACGCTGCTGGTATCTGCTCAAAGTAAGGGTCGCTCTGGAGGATTTCGACCAAGCGAAGCCATCGCTCTTGTCTCCCCAGTCGGAGGACATCCTCAATGCTCTCGGCGAAGTCGTCCAGCAGCTGAACCCTGTCACGACGGAACGGATCGTTCGTTTCTCTCAGGCCAATGAAGGCGTGCCCGACGACTCCCTCGGCCGCTGTGGTATCAGGGAGCGGGGCGAAAACGTCGAATGCGCTGAACGTGACCATGAGGCAGTTGGTGAATGCGGCATCGATGATGGGATCGATCATCTTTGTAGTGCCGACTGCTGCATGATCGGGATCCGGGAGCGCGAGCGAACTCGCGATGTTGCGCAGTACCGTCGTTTTACCTGACCCATTTCTCCCGATCAGTACATGGATATTCGTCGACGGGGTGGCTCCGACCGTCACTTCGAAGGTGAGAGCCTTGCCTGTCTCGCCCGGGTCATCCCCTGGTGCCGGTGCTACGTACTGGAAGCGGTAGTCGGTCAGGCGTGCGCCCCCGCGAGCCATTCTCCTGAACTGGTGCTCGACCGTCGGCAGTTCGACAGAGCGAAACAGCGATGTCTGGGTGACGTCCTCGTCGATGGCGAGGTCGAAGATGCCCTCGTCGAGGGCGATGTCACGAAGACCACGGAGGATCGCCAGGCGGGTGTCATCCCCGAGCTTCTGGATTTCCTCGTAGTAGCTGTCGTCTTGTCCAACAGAGAACTGATCGTGGTCCAGAGAGTTGAACAAACCCGCAGTGACAGGTCGTTGGTCGATTTCAAGGCCCAATCGGCCGATCTTCAAAGAGCCGAGTTGTGTGGCGTCACCGTTTCCATCGCGGAACCAGAGGTCGTAGAGGGTGTAATAGCCGAAGTCGTTCCAGCCGTCAGGTACGAGGATAGATGCTCTCGGGCCATCCGAAGATGGAAATCGTCGGCGGTCCAGGACCTCGAACAGCATGTCTCTCCCTCATACGTGGTGCTTGAGAGAGCACCGTACGGCCTCTTTGATCCGTGACGCGCGCACAGTGAGTCCCTTCACCGAACTGACGCCTAATCGTTGGGTAGCGGCACCTGCCAGACCAACTGGGTGCCGCGTTCGGGGAGGGTGCGGGCGCGAAGGTGCCTCCCAGAGCAGCGGTCCGGTCGGGGGAGGTTAGCGAGGGCGCTGCGGCGTCCGCCCTCGGGGAGGCCGACCCAGTCCGTGACGGTGATGGACAGGTCGGTGTCGGCCGTGAGTGTGGCTGTGACGGCGTTGGCCCGGGCGTAGCGGGTGGCGTTGGACAGAGCATCCTCCAGGACGGCGACGGCCGCGTCCGCGATCTCGGCGGGGACGGTGGCGTCGAGCAGGCCAGTCATCTGCAGGGTGGGGGTGAAACCTAGGGAGTGGGCGGCCCGGTCGACGACGTCAACGAGCCGGGCACGCAGACCACTCGCCGCCGGGCCAGACTCGCGCGGGTGCAGGCCGAAGATGGTGGCGCGGATGGCTCTCGCGGTCTCGTCCAGGTCGTCGATCGCCCGCAGGACACGGTCGGTCGCCTCGGGGCGCTCGATGAAGCGGGTGGCGCCCTGGAGGGTCATTCGGTGGCGAAGAGCCGCTGGACGGTTAGGTCGTGCAGGTCGCGGGCGATCCGGTCGCGTTCCTTCAGCGGGGCCACCTGCTTGGAGTCGCGGCGGGGCTCGGCGATCTCCATTGCCACGGCCGCCTGGCCTGTGAACCACAAAAGCGGACCGGACTCGTTCTCCTGGAACAGTGGGCCGGCAGCATGCCCCGGATGCCGCGCTCGGCGGTGCCCACGGGCACCGCGACCGTCGGGCCGAGCCCCTGTCACAGAGGCGGTCCTGCCACGATCCGGGGATCCTTCCGGAGCCACCATCCTGCCGGCGCGGAAGGCCGCTCCCCAGGAACGAGCCCTCGACCGGCAGCAGACCTGCTTCCCGTTGCCCGACAGTAGGCTGTTCGTCACCTCGGCGCTCGCCTCCAGCCAACGCTGCCGCCGGCGGGCGCGGGCGTACATTTTCGCGTTGCCGACGGCCGCCTCGGCGGCCACGGTGAGGGTCGCGACCATATGGGCATCACGGGACGCCTCATCACCTCCGGAGAAGCGGGGCGGCGGGCGACTGTTCCGATCGATGACTCTAGGCGGGAAATCCTCGGATAACCGATCACTGTCGACCGGATCCCTCTGTTGGGTCGGTTTCGTGCGTCAGGTGCGAGTGACGGCGATGAGCTTCCGTACGGCGGCGTTTGGGCGGGTCGCCTCCGGGCGTGGTCGGGTCCGATGCGGAGTCTTCCAGCACAGCGCTCGCATGGGCGAGCGCGTTCTCCAAGGCGGCTTCGAGGGGCAGCGGCAGGTTGCTGGTGCTCAACGCACAGGTTGCCAGCGACTCTTTGAGCGGATCGACCTGTGAGGGGAAGAGGTAGGAGAGGGCCGTGGGGTGTGTGAGGAGGTCCCGAAGTGCGTAGCCGTCACCGGACTCGGCGGTTCGGATGGCCAGGAGGCTTGCGAGGACTCGGGCAGCGGGGGCGCTCGGGGCTGGGGCGTCGAGGGCGGCGAGGGTGAGGCGGGTGGTGAAGACAGCCAGGCCCTCGGCTGGTTCGAGGGCGAGGCAGTGGTCGATTGCCGTTTTGGCGGCGTGTCGGTCGCCGGGGCGGCACAGGGTGGTGAGGACGGCGGTGACTGCGTTCTCCCAGGGTTCGCCGGGCTCGGTGGCGGCCAGCAGGGCGAGTGCGCCGGGGAGGTCGCCAGTGGTGGCGCGGGCGAGGACGGCGACCTGGCGGCCGTCGAGGATGCGCTGGCCGATGCCGCGGTGTTTCTCGATGTGGTGCAGGGCGTCCGTCCAGCGGCCGGCGGTGGTGAGGGCGCGGGTGCCGTCGGCGATGACGATGCGCCAGAGCCACTGGCGGACTTCGGCGCGTTGCTCGGAGGTTTCGGTGAGGCGGGCGGGGACGGTGATGCCATCGAGCGTTGTCTCGGTGGCGGTGGTGACCGAGTGGTAGAGGTCGAGGAGGAGTTGGTGGCCGCGTTGGTGGTGGCCGGCACGGATGTGGAGGCGGGCGAGGTTGACGATCGGTTCCAGGCCGCGGATGGCGCTCGCTGCGGGGAGTGGGCCGCGGGTGAGGTAGAGGGCGGCGTGGCGGTGGCACAGCTCGCGGGCGTAGTCGGGTAGGGCGAGGTCGGAGGCGAGGAGGGCGGCCTGGTTGAAGACGGTGGACGCGAGGCTCGGGTCGGCCTGCCGGGAGGCCGTGTCGGCCAGCTCGGTGAGCCGGCTGACACGGTCGGTCAGGGGCAGGCACGCGGGCCGGGGGCGGGCGACCAGCGGGAAGCGCTGGGCGATCGGTCCGGTCGGGTGCACGCGGGCTACTCCCAGGTGACGGTGATCGGGTGGTGGGGGCGGTCCAGGACGAAGCGGCCGGCGGCCGTGTCCGCAGTGGCGGGGGCGTCGGGGAGTTCGAAGCGCAGGGGCCGACCGCGGAAGCCGACGTTCCAGGTGTGGATCTGTTCGGCGACGAGGGCGGCGAGGGCGGCGCCCGTCGGGCCGTGGCCGATGACGCCGGTCTCGTAGGTCTTGCGGCCGGCGGCGTCGGGTTCGCCGGAGCGCAGGGTGAGGTAGGCGAGGGAGGCGGCTTCCACGGTGGCCATGGCGCCCCAGCCGAACATGGGGTTCACGCCGCGTTCGCGGGCGTTGCCGGTGACGCTCATCCGCATCAGGGAGTTGGGGAGGGTGAGGGCCAGCCACAGGTCCTGGTACTCGTAGGTGGTGCCGGCCGGGATGGTGACGCCGGTCCAGATGTCGTGGCGCTCGGTGTCGAGGACGCCGAGCAGCAGGTCGGTGTCGACCGCGTCGGTCTGGTCCTTGTGGACCTGGAGGGTGACGTCGCCCTCGTGGGTGAGGGGGACGGTGCGGCGGGCGTCGTCCATGCTGCCGCGCAGCGGCATGAAGACGGCGAGCTGGTCGTCGACGGACACCCAGCTGTTCTCGGCACGTTCGAAGGCGATGGTGCGCGAGGCGGTGCCGCGCAGGCGCAGGGGCAGGACGATGCGCCCGGTGGGCTTGACCTGCTGGAGCCAGGCGGTGGGCATCTCGCTGGTGCTCACGGTGGCGATCAGCCGGTCGAACGGGGCGGCGTCGCGGTGGCCGAGGGCGCCGTCGCCGAGGACGACGTCGACGTTGGTGATCCCGGCGTCCGCGAGGTGCTTGCGGGCGCCGTCGACGAGGTCGTCGTCCACGTCGACGGAGACCACGTGCCCGTCGGGGCCGACGATGGTGGCCAGGTAGGCGGCGTTGACGCCGGTCCCGGCTCCGGCCTCGAAGACGCGCTGGCCGGGCCGGGCGCCGAGTTGCTCCAGCATCAGGGCGACGATCGCGGGCTGGGAGGCGGCGCTGATCTGGGTGCCGGAGCCGTCGGTCTTGGTGTAGGTGGGGTTGTCGGCGTAGGCGGCCTCCAGGGGGAAGCCGGGCAGGAAGTGCTCGCGGGCGACGGTGCGGAAGGCGGTCTCGACCGCGTCGGTGCGGATGGCGCCCTGGTCGAGCAGCCTGTCGGTGAGGCTGTCGCGCAGTTGCTCGACGGGGGTGGTGTTGTTGTTGCTGAGCGTAGTCACGTGGGCGACCCTAGTGGTTGTGCGGATGGTGGACTGCGAGGGCTTGGGGCCTTCGCCGGAATGGAAGATGGTGTCCAACGCGCGTGCGGCGGCTGCGGATTGGTGCTCGACCGGAAGGCCGGAACGGTTGGCGTGGAAGATCATCAAGTGGGCGAGGACGGCGCGCAGTCCGCGGGTGAGGAGGCCGCCCCGTGCGAGACGGACCAGGTCCTGTCCGGTCTCCTCGAAGGCCTTGACCCAGTCGGCGTGTCCGGCGAGCGGTTCACCGGGGCGGGACAGCCGTCGGGTGTCGAGGGTCATCAGGCGGCGCATCGCGGTGGTCAGGGCGGCGGCCCGTTCGGGTGCGAGGGGTGGAGGTGCGGGGCGTTCGGCGGCGAACTTGGCCCAGACATCGCCCTGTTCGTACCAGTCGAGGCCGGCGGAGCGGAGCATGGCGGATACGAGGACGACGAAGGTCTCGGTGCGGCCGAGTGCTGGTGGGTCGGGCTTGGCGGCACGGGCCATCAGGTGGCGGCTGTCGGCGTGGAAGAGTCGGTGGGCGATCTCCATGGCCTCGGGGCCGCCGAAGGCCTCGGTCTCCGGCTCGTAGACCACTGTGGCCCAGCCTGAGAGGAGTCCGACGTCGACGAGGGTGTCGAGGAGCGCGGTGAGGACGGGGACGGGAGCGGTGGCGCGGTAGCGCAGCCGCAGCCCACCTTTGCGGATGTACCACCAGTTCTCCAGTGCGCCGGAGTTCTGGGCGTGGGCGAGGACGGGGGTCAGGTGGTGGGCGGTGATCTGGTGGACGGTGCCGGGGTCGGCGATGGTGAGGTCGTGCTGGATCCAGCTGGTGGTCATTGAAGGAGTCCTTGGTCAGGAGGTCAGGAGGCAGGTGTCCCAGCTGGTTGCGAGGGTGGTGCCGGTGGCGGGGGCGAGTAGGGCGAGGGCGGTGCCGGCGGCGCCCTCCAGGAATTCGGGTCCTGCCGTTGCCAGGAGGCGGTGTGCTTGTTCGTCGGGGTCGGCGCGCGGCGGATGGGCGGTATCGAGGAGCAGCGCGACGGCGAAGCGTAGGCGGGCCGCGTTGTCCGGGAGGGCATCGTCGGCGGCGCGGTGGGCGATGTGGGCGAGCCCGGCGAATCCGTGGCAGGCCGACAGGTCGGTGGTCGCGGCGAGCGCCTTCGGGTCCGTCAGCGCGGTGGCGAGGGCGTGCTCGGCATCGTGGCGCAAGCGGGAGTCGCCGAGAGCGAGGGCAGCGAGTTGTTGGGCGCGTGCGACGCCGGCGGTGCCGTAGCACCAGCTCGGCCGCTGCGGCGCCAGCGGCATGCGGGCGGTACCGTCCAGGTGGTTGGGGGTGATCCAGTACGGCCAGGCGTGGCCGTCGCGCTGGCGCTCCAGCCAGGCCAGGATGGTGCGGGTCGTCTCGCGCTGGCCGTCCACCTCGACACCTCGGCGTAGCGCGAGGGAGAGAAGGGCGAGCGGGCCGGCGATGCCGTGGGCGAGGCCGGTGTTGGCGTGCCCGCCGGGGAAGCGCTCGTCCGGCGTGCCGGAGGGACCGTCCGGGGTCCACCAGCCGGGCAGTGCTCGGCCCTTGTGTTTCACGTCGGCCGTGAGGCGGACGAGGTAGCCGAGGATGCGGTGGATCGCCTCGCCACTCGGGTCGCGGCGGAGAAGGACCGTGCCGACGCCGGTCAGGCCGCGGATGGCGTCGAACTCGGCGAGCACCGGCAGGTCGCCCCGGGCGATGCGGGCGAGGGCTTCGTCGCAGCGGCGCAGTGCGTCGACGGCGATGACGTCGTCCAGGTGGGTGAGGGCGCTGCTGTAGGAGCCGGGCCGTGCCTGCGCGGCACAGGCGAGAACGTGCGCGAGAGCCGGGGCGCCGTAGTGCAGGTAGCTGTCCGTGCCGCTGGTCACCGGCCCGTTGGCCGCGATGGCCAGCCAGGCGCGTACCGGCTCCCATGGGCCTCGTCCGGTGGCGGCGCGTTCGATGTGGAGCAGGGCGATGCCGGGTGTGCCGTGGGCGAGGGACTGGCGCCACTGCGGGCGCGACGACCATGTGGCCGGTACCGCTTCGGGGTCGGTGAGGAGTTCGGCGATCCGGTCGGACAGGCGGACGGCGGGGTGTGGGGTGTTCACTGGTCACCGTCCCGGGAGAGGCGCGCGAGGGCGGCGGCGCGGGCCAGGTAGAGGACCTGGGCTTCGTCGTCGAAGTCGATGCGGTGCGCGCGGACGAAGCCGCAGTGCAGCAGGGATCCGAGCACGTCGTCCGCGTGCACGCCTTCCGTGTACGGGCTGGGGAAGAAACGGCGGTAGGAGTCGAGCGCCCGGTGTCGGGCGGACCAGGCGTCCACGGTCGCGGCGCCGCCGGGTTCGGCACGCAGCGCCGCCCAGCCGTGGGCCGGGTCCGCCAGGCGCACGGCTTCGTGGAACACCGGCCTGGGGACGGCGGTCGGCGCCTGGCTGGGGACGTTGTCGAGGAGCCAGCGCAGGCCGGCGGTGGTCGATCCGGTGAATCCTGCGGTGATGGCGACTGCGTGGGCGGCGAGCAGGGCCTGCCGATCGGGAAGAGCGGGCTGGGACAGCTGGGCGAGGACGGCGGCGGAGTCGGCGCGGAAGACCTCCTCCGCCGCGTCCCAGGCTGGTCCCTCGCCCCAGCGCCCGGTTTCGGTGTACGAGGTGGGGTAGGCGACCTCGGACAGCAGGCCGGCCTGGTGGAGTTCGGCGGTCCAGGTGCTGATCACGGTGGCGGAGGGGCCGAAGGCGGCCGGCTCGGGCAGGGAGATGCGCAGCCGCAGGTGCTGGCGTGGGTCGCGGAAGCGGACGAACCACCACCTCGGCTGCCCGAGCTGTGCGAGGAGGTCGGGCAGGTGCCGGGCGAGGACGGTGTCCTGGCGTTCCAGGTCGCCGTAGAGGGAGGCGAGCAGCACGCGTGAGGTGCCAGGGGCGTCGCCGTGGCCTCGCCTCAGGATCCGACTCGGGGTGGGTTTGGGCAGACGTGGCCACGCCGGTGCCCGGGTGGCGGTGACGGGAACGACGATCTCGTGGGCCCGGCCGCCGGCCCAACCGAGGTCGACCGGGTCGGGTTCCTCGACGAGGACGGCGTGCGGTGCGGAGCGCAGGTGATCGCGCAACAGGGTCCGGTGGCCGGGATGGTCGAGGTCGAGGGGAAGGCCCTGACTGTCGGCGGCGAGCAGCACGTGCCGCGGGGCGCGGTGCCGCGTCAACCACGACGTGAGGGCCTCGTTCCACCTTCGCTGTGAGGAATCGCCGGAGGGAAGCTCGGCGGCGGTGAGGCGCCAAGTGGCGGAGGAGAGGATGACCCGCCGGTGCCGCAGCCGAGGCCGGAAAGGCAGGGCGTGGAGTGAGCCCCAGTCGAATCGGGTGACCTGTGCGGCCTGGGCGCGGGACAGCTCAGTGATCAGCCGGGCGAGCGGCGGGGTGTGGTGGCGGAGGTTGAGGGCATGGGTGGCGGAGGCCTCGATCCGGACGCCGAGTGCCGGTGCCGCCAGGTACATACGCCGCCCGTCGCAACCCACCGCCAGGTCCTGCGGGCCGAGCACGCCTTCGGTGGCGGGGCGGTGCTCGGCGAGGCTGATCATCAGCTGGCCCGTCGGCAGGCTCCGGGCGACGTGCCCGCTGGCCGGGTCCAGAGGCGGGAACGAGATCTGGGCGGCGACGGCGTGCTCGTCCATCGTCGGCAGGTCCGCCAGCAGGGTGGTGAACGCCGCCCGGTGCTCGGGTTCGAGGAGATGGAGGAAACGGCCGACTGAGACGCCGGCGGCCCGGGACGCCGAGACCACTTCCAGCCGGAACTCGCCCCGGTCGAGTGCCTCCCGGCTGCGGGCGTGGACGCGGGTGATGACCTCCAGGTGCGGAGGAAGGCGCGGTTCGTCCGGGCCCAGCTGGAGGGAGGCCAACAGCGCTTCGTCGAGGACGACCTCACGCTCGCCGTCGAGAGCAGCTCGCTGGGCGACCGCGGCGAGCAGCTCGTCGCGTTCGTCGAAGCGCGGCTTCTCGGACGGCCGGGCACCGGGATAGCCGTCCGGCCAGCCGATCCCGCTGTCGGCCACCACGTCGAGCAGCGGAACCAGCACGCCGCGGCCGTAGCGCTCGTAGAAGCGCTGGTGGTAGGCCCGCCACGCTGCTGTGCCGTTGGGCGCGGCACTGAGACGGGCCAGTAGGTGGGCGGCTCGGGCGGCCTCGTCGGCCACCGAGCGGGGGAGGACCAGGTCGGCGTCCAGTCGAAGGTCGACGGCGGGCACCGGACTACACCTGCTGGCGGTCCGGAGGACCGTCAGAATCTCGGCTGCCTCGGGAACACGCTCGGCGCTGATCTTCGACAAGACAGTGAGGAGGTGCCCGAGCGGGTCAGGGTCGGTCGCCGGAGCGTGCAGGTTCGTGATGAGCACACGCTGGGCGACGAGCTCGGACATGATGCCGGTGACCTGTTCGGCCGATGCGGTGGGGAAATCGGCATGGATGGTCTCGGCCAAGTCCTGGAAGCGGAGCGGAAGCCGGGCAGCGGAGAGGGCGAAGGCGACGGGGCGAGTGCGGCGCAGAGTCGTCTCGGCCGCGGCCGTGCTGCCGTCGGTCCGGGAGACCGGTCGGTGGGGGACGATGAGGCGATCGCCCTGCACCTGGACGGTGTTGTTCGCCGTCACGTCCAGGAGCGCCAGCACGGCGGGGCGGTGCTCCAACACGTCGACAGCCTGTGCGATCAAGGACTCCGAGGCGCTGGTGACAGCGTGGTGTCTGTCGCCCCAACGTACGACGCAGGACGGTCCGAACGATGCCGCCTGCACACCCGCGAAGTGTCCGAACGGGGTGGCGCGGCCGGCCGCGCGTAGGAGGTAGCGGGCGGTGGAGAGCGCGGCGCGCCGCACTGAGCGCGGGTTGGGCTGGGGGGCGCCGATCAGCTGGGCGATGCGATCGGCGAGGGTTGGGCTGGCCAGTTGGAGGGCCTGGGCGAGGTGGTCGTCGGCCCACAGGGTTCGCAGCCACTGTGCCTGTTGGAGGGTCTCGGCGGGTCCGGTGGCTGAGAGGTCGGGCCAGTTCGGCACTGGCAGGTCGGGGTGGGCGACGGCGCGTACGAGCGCCGCGTCAGCGGCGCGGTAGGCGGCCTTGGGAACGGGTGGGCGCATCGCTGCGGACCTCGGGATTCGGAGACAGATGCGGGGCGAGGACGGGTGGTTCCCCGGGAGCAGGTCCCGGGGAACCACCCGGGAGGGTCAGTGCACGCCGGTGGTGCAGGCGCCGCAGGTGGAACCGCAGCCGTCGTCGGTGAGGACCTGCAGGCTGGCCGCGTCGGCGGTCTCGACGGTGCGCACGTCGAGGTCGAACTCGTCGCCGACGGCGACGGCCGTGGTGGCCTTGGTCTCGGCCTGGATCATCTGAGCCATGGTGGCTCCTCCTTGAGGGTTTCCCTTGCGGGACCTGGAGCCGGAGCGCGGGTGCGCCCCGCGTCACCAGGAGTCGATGGGGCGGCAATGCCGCGTTTCGAGGGTTAGCTGCCCTGCGAGGTGGGCGGTCCGACGGAGGTTCCCGCGGGGTGGGTGCGCTCGCGAGGGGCGGAGTGGCTGCTAGGGCAGCACGACTGGAGAAATCCGGGCCCGAGAGCGAGCGCAGGGTGCGGATCGCCCAGCGCCCGCAGTAACAGCCGCTCACCCGAGAAGCCGGTGCGGCCGTGCAGCAGACGATGATTGTCCAGCACGACGCCCTGTCCAGGGGCCAGCCGAAGCCGCTGGGTGTTGCGGTCGATGGCCTGGCGCAGGGCGGGCAGATGCGCCTGGGCGTCGGGGGAGAACCGGGCCAGGTCGTCCTGGCGCAGCCGCAACCGCCACCGACCGTCGGGCAGCGGCTGGAACACCGGGGCGAAGTGGCCACTCGACCCGCCGAAGTAGGCGGCCCGCTCCGCGGAGAATGCCTCGATGGCGGCAGGGTGCTGCACGGCCAGCTCGGCGAGGACGGCCCGGCCGTCCACCAGCAGGGTCTCACCACCGCTGTCGCCGGCCCGCGCGCACGCCAGCAGAAGCAGACGCGGCGGATCCGGGTGCTGCGTGCACTCGGTGTGCAGAGCCAGCGCGCCGCGCCCCAGGCCCGCGAAGCCCGGCCGCCCGCTGTGGCGGCCGGTGTCGCGGATGACGGTGAGCCTGTCCGGGTCGGCATCCCGGTGTTGCCGCAACGAGGACATCAACCAGCCGGCGGCGAGAAGTACATCGTCGCGCCCGCCCAACCTGGCGAGCCTCAGCAGTCCGTCCTCGCGCAGCGCCTCACGGGCCTGCTCACGTGCCACTCCGTCCAGTCCGCCCGCGGTGAACTTGTCGCTGCTGATGCCACTGGTGTCGAACGACGGCATGGTGAAGCTCCCTCGTGGGGCCGAGCGGGTGGGAGACGACACACTCTCCACGCCTCGGCCACCGGATGGAAAGTGACAGATTGTCAAAGCGCGATCATCAGGCTGCGAGGTATCGCGCCGGTCCGAAACTGCTACGTTCGACACGCCCGTGACCGCCCGCGCGCCCCGGAAGAAGCGATGACCGAGACAGAACAGCCCTACGTGCCGAAGGCCTTCCCGATCTCCATCAAGGGCGTCGTGCTCGACCCGCAGCAGCGCGTGCTGCTGCTGAAGAACGAACGCCAGGAATGGGAGCTGCCCGGCGGGAAGCTGGAGGGCACCGAGACCCCCGAAGAACGGGTCGTCACCGAGATCCAGGAGGAGAGCGGCTGGACGGCGACCGCCGGCCCCCTCCTGGACGTGTGGATGTACGAGCCGATCCCCGGCCGCCAGGTCTTCATCGTCACCTACGGCTGCACCGCCACCGACGCGCACCAGGCCCCGGTCGTCAGCCACGAACACAAGGAAGCCGGCCTCTTCCACCGCGACGAGGTACCCGGCCTGGCCATGCCGCAGGGCTACAAGAACTCCATCGCCCGCTGGTACGAACTGCACCACCAGGACTGACAGTGAGGATGTGTGTGGCTTCCTTCGGTGGGTCTGACTCACGGACTGACCGACGCCGACAGGCTGTCCTTTAGTGGATATGTCGGCCCGCTCGAAGGAGCCACCGCACGCGACCGGACGGGCGCTCGTGACCTTATAGGAGCTTGGTCAGAAGCCCCGCCACTGTCTTGTCCGCCCGCCCGGCCGGCGCGTGCCGCCCCACCCGGTTCAGTGAGAGGACGGCAGTGACCAGCATGACGGATCAGGCCCTGGAAGTCATAGGCGGTGTCGACACCCACGGCGAGACGCACCATGCGGCCGTGATCGACCGGATCGGCCGCCATCTGGCCGACCGCGAGTTCCCCGCCACCGGCACCGGATACCGCCAACTACTGTCCTGGCTGCGCTCGTTCGGCACCATCACGGCGGTCGGGGTGGAGGGAACGGGCGCCTACGGGGCCGAGCTGGCCCGAACCCTGCGCCG
>NZ_JBIWFT010000042.1:0-83277 GCF_044763205.1 Kitasatospora sp. NPDC096204 | reverse complement strand
CCCTCGGGGGCGGGCACGCCACCCCATCAGCGGTCTGGCCTCCCGGCCGACCAGTAGGGGCACGGTCTGACCTCAGAGCTCGAACGGCTCCGGCGGCGTGAGTGCTCACCTGCTGGCGGCTACGGCACCGAGTCTTCTACAACCCGGTAGCTCCCATTAGGCGGCCAGGGCGAGGCCGTCGTAGCGCCCGGTGGGCGAGGTGCGGCCCCGGCCTGCCCGGCCCATCCGGCCCGCGGGGCTCGGGGCGTACCGGGTCAGCTCCTCCTGGGCGAGCGAGAGCAGGTCCCCGAGGCCCAGCCCCAGCGCCCGGGCGGCGGCCGCGAGCACCTCGGAGGAGGCCTCCTTGCGCCCGCGCTCCAGCTCCGACAGGTACGGCATCGAGATCCGGGCCGCCTCGGAGACGTCCTTCAGCGTGCGCTCCTGGGCGAGCCGCTCACGCCGCAGCACGTCGCCGACGACGTCGCGCCACAGCGGCTCCCGCCGGACGCGGGGCCGCTCGCCGGACGCGGGCGGCGAGGCCTGCGGACGCAGGGGGATGACGCGGGCTTCGTTCGACGCATGAGTGCTCACCCCTTCAGCCTAGGCACCTCGGGCCCCGGGGGAAGAGCACGGCGTTCTGCCCTGGGTGAATCCCGCCCCGCCGCGCCGCCCGCCCGACACCTGATGTGGTCTCAACCACTGGAGGAAAAGCGCAGCTTGGCGCAAAACCGGACCCGCCGGTTTGACGGAATTCGCCAGCCCCGTGCCCCACCCGCACCAGGCATTGACCCGGGCATGACGTCGTGTGAGTGTTCGGGCACCCGAGCGCGGACGGCCCGCACGGCCGTCCCCACACACGGCCCCGCGGCATGCCACCAACCCCTGTGCCGTCCGCGGTCGAGGACCCCCACACGCGAGGAGCCTCGATGCAACACAGAGTCACCGCAGGCCGGTTGCTGACCGCCGCGACCACCCTGACCGTGCTGGCCGGCATGATCGCCGCCACTGCGGGGCCGGCCACCGCCGCGCCCGCCCCCACCCCGGCACCGAGCGCTCCGGCCGCCGCCGTCAACGCCGTCAACGCCGCCGACGCGGCCGCGAGCGCCGGCCTCGACGCCCTGGCCAAGGGCCCCGACGAGACCTACCAGCGCAAGGCCGTCACCCCCTGGCTCGGCGGCCTCTACTCCGTCTCCTACGAACGCACCTACCACGGCCTGCCCGTGGTCGGCGGCGACGCGGTCGTCCTCGCCGACGCCCAGGGCAGGGTCCGCGCCCAGCAGTCCGCCACCACCGGCCCCGTCGGCGCCCCGACCACCCCGCAGGTCAGCGCCGAACACGCCGAGAAGACCGCCCGCACCAAGCTCGCCGCCGTGGACACCGTCGACGCCCGCCGCCTGGTCGTCCGGGTCAAGGACGGCAGCAGCCGCCTCGCCTGGGAGACCGTCCTCAAGGGCCGCACCGACACCGCGCCCAGCACCCTGCACGTCTTCGTCGACGCCACCACCGGCGAGGTCGTCGACAGCTACGACGACGCCCGCGCCGGCACCGTCAACAGCAAGTGGAACGGCCCCGGCCCGCTGACCATCAGCACCACCAACTCCGGCGGCTCCTACTCGCTGCGCGACCCCAACCGCCCCGGCCTGAGCTGCTCCGACTACAGCACCGGCCAGGTCTTCTCCAAATCCAGCGACTCCTGGGGCAACGGCAGCCCCTCCACCAAGGAGACCGGCTGCGGCGACGCCATGTGGGCGGCCCAGAAGGAATGGGACATGCTCCGCGACTGGCTCGGCCGCAACGGCCACGACGGCAACGGCGGCAGCTGGCCGATCAAGGTCGGCCTCAACGACGTCAACGCCTACTGGGACGGCAGCTCCGTCTCCATCGGCCACAGCCAGAGCGGCGAGTGGATCGCCGCCCAGGACGTCGTCGGCCACGAGTTCGGCCACGGCATCGACCAGTACACCCCCGGCGGCGCCAACAACGAGAACGGCCTCGGCGAGGGAACCGGCGACATCTTCGGCGCGCTCACCAAGGAGTACAACAACGAGCCCGCGCCCTACGACTACCCGGACTACCAGGTCGGCCGCATGATCAACCTGGTCGGCCAGGGCCCGATCCGCAACCTCTACCAGCCGTCCCTGGTCAACAACGACCCGAACTGCTACTCCTCCGCCATCCCGGGCACCGAGGTGCACGCCGCGGCCGGCCCGCTGAACCACTGGTTCTACCTGCTGTCCAACGGCTCCAACCCCGGCGGCGGCAAGCCCACCAGCCCCACCTGCAACAACTCCACCGTCACCGGCATCGGCGTCAAGCAGGCCGGCCAGGTCTTCTACGGCGGCATGCTGCTCAAGACCAGCGGCATGACCTACAAGCGCTACCGCACCACCACCCTGACCGCCGCCAAGAACCTCGACCCCACCTGCACCTTCTTCAACCGGACCAAGGCTGCCTGGGACGCCGTCAGCGTCCCCGCCCAGGCCGGCGACCCGACCTGCAGCAGCAACGGCGGCAACGACTTCTCGCTCACCCTCGGCCCGGCCTCCGGCTCCGTCCAGCCCGGCGCCACCACCACCTCGACCGTCGGCACCGCCGTCACCTCCGGCACCGCCCAGAACGTCACCCTGACCGCCTCCGGCCTGCCCGCCGGCGTCACCGCGAGCTTCAACCCCTCGACCGTGCAGGCCGGTTCGTCCTCGACGCTGACCCTCTCCGCCTCCGCCACCGCGGCGAGCGGGACCTACCAGATCACCGTCACCGGCACCGCCGGCACCACCACCCACACCGCCCAGTACAGCCTCACCGTCGGCGGCGGGGGCAACCCCGACCCCGGCGGCACCTGGGCCGCCGGCACCACCTACCAGGCCGGCGACGTCGTGACCTACAACGGCGTCAGCTACCGCTGCCTCCAGGGCCACACCGCCCAGGTCGGCTGGGAGCCGCCGAACGTCCCGGCCCTGTGGCAGGCCGTGTGACCGGCACGCGCTGACACCCGGTGAAGCCGCTGCGCTGCGGCCCGTCGAGGGGGACGGGCCGCGGCGCAGCCGTGTTCGCTCTCACCGGGGCCCCGGGACGGGCACCCGCCCGCCCGAACCGGCCCCCGACGCCCCCCGGAGGGCGGCGAACACCCAGCGGTTCGCCGCCAGCGCGTCGTCCGGCTCCGGCCCCGGACCACGGCCGTGCAGCGCGGTGAAGTCGTACGGGCTGCGCACGCTCACCGTCCAGCCCCGGCGGGCGAGTTCGGCGGCCGAGTCGGGGCGCGGGCCGGCGTCGAACAGGGTACGCAGGTCGATGCCGAGCCGCTCCCGGGCCGCGACGTACACGGGCGCCACCCGCACCGCCGGCGGCTCGGCGGCCACGTCCTTGAGCTCGTACGCCAGGGTGCTGCCGGGCGCGCTGAGCCGGTGCACCGCGGCCATCAGCCGCCGCTCGGCCTCGGCGGGGAGGTAGAGCAGCAGCCCCTCGGCGAGCCACGCGGTCGGCGCCGCCGGATCGAGACCGCCCGCCAGCAGCGCCCCGGCCCAGTCGCCGCGCAGGTCGGCGGCCAGCGGGCGGCGCTCGGTGGCCGGCTCCGCGCCGGCCGCCTCCAGGACCGCCCGCTTGAAGGCCAGCACCCGGTCGGTGTCGATCTCGTGGACGACGCAGCCGGGCGGCCAGTCGAGCCGGTACGCCCGGGAGTCCAGGCCCGCGCCCAGGATGACGACCTGACGGGTGCCGGCCCGCGCCGCGGCCAGCAGGTGGTCGTCCAGGACCCGGGTGCGCAGCCCGAAGTAGCGCCCGAGGCGCCCCCACAGCGGGTCGGCCTCCCCGCCGGGGACCAGGTCGGGGCGCAGCGGCCAGTGCGCCGAGGCGGGGGAGGCGCGGACGAAGTGCTCGGCGAGCGGGTCGCGGGCCAGGGCGTCGGGGCGGTGGGTCTCGATGGCGCGGGCGGCCGCCACCAGCAGGGCGGTGCGGCCCACCCCGGAGGCGACGCCGTGGGCCGCGGCCGTGTTCGTGTCCGTGTTCGTGGGCGGGGTGGTGCCGTCGCCCGGTTCCGCTAGGGCGTGCACGGCTCCTCCCCGTCCACGGGCACCGTCCACGCCGCAGGGTCGTCACCGGTGGTGGTGCGGGCGCCGTACAGCACCCGCATGAACCGCAGGACGTCGTCGTGGGGCAGGTGCAGGGAGGTGGTGCAGTCCGTCAGGACGGTGAGGTGGAAGCCCTTCTGGAAGGCGGTGCGGGCGGTGGAGTCCACGCAGACGTCGGCGTAGAGCCCGGCGAGGACCAGGTGCCCGGTGCCGCTCGCGCGCAGGTGTTCCTCCAGGCCCCCGCCGTTGCGGTTGCCGTCGCCCTCGCCTTCGCCCCCACCGTTGCCTTCGCCTCCACCGACGCCTCCACCGACGCCTTCGCCTTCGCCTTCGCCGAGGAAGGCGTCGAAACAGGCCCGTTTGGTGAAGACCCGCTCACCCGGCTCCGGGGCCACCCCGTGGAACTCCGCCCCCCAGGTGCCCTCCAGGCACTTCGGCCGCTTGCCCAGCCGCCGGTCCCGGGCGCGCCAGGCCGCGCCTTGGTGGACGGTGTCGCCGAGGAAGCGGACGAACACCACCTCGACGCCCGCGCGCCGGGCCCGCTCCACGGCCAGGACGCTGTTGGCGACCACGGCCTCCAGGACGGCGCCGTCGCCGCCGAACCGGGCCCTGGCCACCTGCCCGGTGCAGAAGTCGTTCTGCAGGTCCACCACCACCAGGGCCGTTCCCGTCCGGTCGGCTCCGGTCCGGCCGGTTCCCGTGCGCCCGCTCACGGCTCGCCCACCAGGGCCGCGGCACCGGTGGCGGCGTCGGTGCCGGGTGCGCCGAGGGCGGCCGGGTCCAGGACGCCGAGCAGCGCGTCGACCACCGCGGTGGTGGAGTGCCGGCCGCCGAGGTCCGGGGTGCACACGCCCTTGTCGTCCAGGGCCGCGAGGGCGGCCTCGACCGCCGCGACGGCGCCGGGCACGCCGGCGTGCCGCTCGGCGACGAGGGCGGCGGCGCGGACGGTGGCCACCGGGTTGACCAGGTCGCGCCCGGCCAGGTCGTCGGCGGAGCCGTGCACGGTCTGGTACTCGACCAGCCCGGCCGCGCCGGGGTCCAGGCACACGTTCTCCGTGCAGCGGCTCTCCTGCCGCTCGGCGCCGAAACGATCCAGCAGGACCACGTGCATGATGTCCGCCCACTCGTTCCCGGCGATCAGCAGCGTGCGCTCCGGCAGGCCGTGGGCGATGAGGTTGCGGTTGACGGTGTCGGGCTGGAACACCTCGATCCGTACGCCCAGCCGCTCGGCGATCCCGGCGACCCAGGCGTCGAACGCGCCGTCCAGGAGGTGGAACTTGTAGGCCATGACGATGCGGTCGATCCGCCCGTCGGGCCATTCGCGCCGGGCCCGCTCCAGGGCATGGCGCACGACGGCCTCGGTGGTCTCCCGGCTGAACGCCATGGTGCGGGTGATCTCTCCCGGGGTGTGCCGGTTCTCCCCGGTGTAGAACCCCTGGGCCTGGTCGCGGACGAGCAGCAGAGACGTTTCTCCATCCCGTAACAGGTCGACCTTGACGGCGCGCAGACGACGGCGCACCAGGTACAGCGACTGGGCGTTGATCGCGGTGCGGAAGACGGCCGTGGTGCCGGCGGCGGCCAGGTCACGGCAGAACCGCTCGTAGTGCTCGGCGTCCCGCCCGGTCAACTCCTGGATCCCGGCCGGGCCGTCCTGCCCGCGCAGCGAGACGTAGGAGTGGTAGCGGCGCGGGGAACGGACGATCCGCACCCCCAGGGGGTGGGCGGCGGTGAGCACCCGCAGGACGCGCTCGAAGACGGCGGCGAGCTCGGGGCCCGTGCCCCGGCCCACCGCCAGCCCGACCACGGGCTGTTCGGCGGCGGGCAGTTGGGCGGCCGGCCGCGCGGTGGCGGGCTGTGCGGTGGCGGGTTGTGCGGTGGCGGGTTGTCCGGCGGCGGGCGCCGGCTGCGAGCCGGCGCCCTGGCGGACGACCGCGGTCACCGGGCTGTCCCGGGGACCAGACGGTCGCCGGGGATACCGGTCTTCTCGGGACGGTAGTAGTCGCGGATGCCCTCCGCCCAGACGGCGGCCGGGACGCGGTCGCCGTCCACCGGGCCGAACGCGTCGAACAGCGCCGTGATGTTCCGCTCCTCGAACCCGATCGCGGTCATCAGGGCGAGGAAGTCCGGGCGGGTGACCAGGCCGTCGCCGTCCACGTCGCCCAGCGCGGACAGCGCCCGGGCGAACTCGTCGATGGTGGCGTCGAAGCGCTGCGGGTCCAGCACGACGGCGGTGAACTCCTCGGGGCTGATCCGCCCGTCGCCGTCGGTGTCCAGCTCGGTCACCAGCGTCCGCCAGTACTGCTGCAGGGCGTCGAGGAGCCGGTCCTTGGCACCCTCGTCGGCCTGCGGGAGCGCCGCGGCGACCCGGCTGCCCATCAGGTCGAAGTCGGCCGGTTCGATGACGCCGTTCCCGTCGGCGTCGAACAGCGAGAACACGAGGCCGACACGGTCGGCGGCTGCGGCAGTGGGCATGGCGGTACACCTCGGTCTTTCCGGAGGATCGACGACGGACGCCGGGCCCGTGCCTCGGCGACCGCTCAACTATCGGGCGCCGCCCCGGACACCGGCACGCGAAGCACCGCCGGACCACCCGATCGAGGGCAATGCGCCGTCACGCGCATGACGCACCGGCCGACTGGACAGGTAGTCAGGCTGGCCCGGCGCCCCGCGTTCGGTTCGCGAGGGGCCGGGCCGTCTTCCCTTGGGGTCCGTCCCCCTACGGTCCCGCCGCCGGGCTCACGGTGCTGGTCGGGGGCGGGCCGGCCGGGGCGGACCGGATGGTGTCGAACACCTGCCGCACCTGCCGCAGCGTCGACTCGGACGGCTGCCGCAGACAGGCCGTCACCTCGACCACGACCCGGGAGCCGGCGCGGTCGACGGCGCGTCGGCCGCCCAGCTCGCGGTTGCCGCCGAGCATGGCGCACTCCTGCTCGAGGTAGCCCGACTCGTTGAGCCCGGAGGGGCTCGGGCCGAGCTGCTCGGCCAGCCCCCGGCTGCCGTCGTCCACCAGCCGGAACCCGACGACGGCGCCGCCCACGGGCAGCAGCCCGGAGGGCGGACAGTAGGCGGCGCCCGAGGTGCACGACTGCGCCAGCGGCTGGGTGCCGAGGTAGCCGAACTTGTCCTGCGGCGCGGCGGCCGGCAGGGCCAGGACGTGCCAGTTCACCGGCAGGGCGACGACCATATCCGGCAACTGCGGGAAGTAGACCGTCGGCCCGGCCAGGGCGGACGGAGTTCCCGTCGGCGCCTGGGCGGGCGGCACCGAGGGCGCCGGGGCGGACACGGAGCCCGCGGGCCCCAGCCCCACCCCCCGCTCCGGGGCCGGTGCGAGCGCGGGCGCGGCGGCCAGGACGGCGGTGGCCAGGCCGACGGTGAGCCCGGCCGCGAGCCCGGCCGCCCGCCGGCGGCGCCTGGACCGCTCCACCCGGGCGAGGACGCGCTCCACCCGGTCCTCCGGAGCGGCCAGGGCCGGGACGGCCCGGTGGAGCAGGACCCGCAGCTCCTCCTCGTCGTGCCCGCCGTCGCCCGGCCCGAACGGGTCGAACGGGTCGAACAGGTCAGTTCCGGTCACGAGGTCCCCCGTCCAGCAGGAGTTCCCGGGCCGGCAGCCGTCCGCGCAGGGCGGCGAGCGCCCGGTGCGTCTGGCTCTTGACGGTACCCGTGCTGCAGCGCAGCACCTCGGCGGTCTCCTCGACGCTCAGGTCCTCGAAGAAACGGAGCACCACCACGGCCCGCTGGCGCGGCGGCAGCGACCGTACCGCCTCGGCCACCACCTGGCCGAGCACCACCCCCTCGAACGGGTCCTCCTCCGGCTGCGGCTCGGGCAGCTCCCCGTGCGGCAGCTCCCCGGTCCAGCGGCGCCGCCACCACGAGACGTGACAGTTCACCAGGACCTTCCGCAGGTACGCCTCGGGCCGGTCGGGCGCGATGCGCGCCCACTTGGGCCAGACCTTGGCGAGCGCCGTCTGCAGCAGGTCCTCGGCCTGGTGCGGGTCGCCGGTCAGCAACCAGGCCATCCGCAGGAGCTTCGGCCCACAGGCGGCGACGAACTCCTCGAAGTCCGGAGGTACCGCGTTCGTCATCCTGCCGTCGTCCCCGCCATGGTGCCCGTGCCGTTCCCGTCTGCTGTGGCGGCCGGTCGGGCCGCAGTGTCGTTCTTCCTCTCACGGCAGCTCGACGCGATGGGAGGCCGTTCGGGTTGCCTGCCGGCGCGGACTCGTGAACCGGCCCGGAACCGGACCGGCCCCCGCCCGGGAACCGGTCCGCTCCCCGCCCGGGAGGAGCCGCTGGAACGCATGTTCTCCCGGCCCTGTCAACTTCACTGGACACCGGTGCGCAACTCGACCAGTCTTCACCACCATGACGTTCCCCCAGCACTCTCCCGGTGCCGTGCGCACCTCGCTGTTCGAGGCGGTCACCGCGGTCGGCGACGAGGCCGTCCCCCTGCTCGCCGGCTGCCGCGGCGACACCCGGATCCCCGGCGCCGAATGGACGGTCGCCGAGGCGGCCGCCCACCTGGCGATGGCCAACGAACTGATGGCCGCCCTGGCCGCCGGCGAGGAACGGCCGTACGGCGACGGCACCCCGGGCGCGCTGGCCGCGGCGAACGCCGCCTCACTGGCCGAGCGGACCGAACGCGACCCGGCCGTACTCGCGGAGCAGATCGCCCGGCAGGCAGGGGAGTTCGCGGCCGCGGCCGGCCCGCGCACGGGCACCGAACCGATGCTGACCCCGCTCGGCCCGATGGACCTCGACACCCTCGGCGCCTACCTGCTGACCCACATGCTGGCCCACCTCTACGACATCGCCGTCGCCCTCGGCCGGCCACACCCGATCGACCGGCCGCGCGTCGCACTGACGATGCCGTTCCTACGCACGGCCATGCCCCTGGTGACGGACGCCCGCACCGCCGCCGGCCACAGCGCCTGCTACCGACTGCGGCTGCGCGGCCAGGGCGGATTCGCGGTGACCTTCACGGACGGCACCGTCGTGGTGGGCCAGGAACCGCCACGCCGCCCGGACTGCACGATCCTCATCGAACCGGTGGCGTTCTTCCTGCTCGCACTCGGCCGCTGCTCCACCACCGGCGCCATCGCCCGCGGCAAGGTCCTCGCCTGGGGCCGCCGTCCCTGGCTGGCCCCCTCCTTCCCCAGCCTCTTCACCGCCCCCTGACCCACCCTCGCCGCACACCCCGGGGCCGCCCTCGCGGCGCCGCCCGCAGATGCTCCAGCGGGGCCGGCCGGAAGCGGGGGAGCGGCGGGGCGAGGGCCGTGCCGCGGGTGCGCGGCCCGCACCCGCACACCACCTCACCCGGCCGGTCGGGCTTTCGACCGTGGTCGCTAACATCGCGCGCATGCTGGCGCTGCTCCACACCTCGTCCGTCCACGTCCCGGTCTTCGACGCGCTGCGCGACCGCGACCACCCCGGGCTGCCCCTGCGGCACGTCGTGTCCGAGGAGTTGCTGGCCGGGGCCCGGGCCGGCGGGCCCGAGTCCGTCGCGGGGGACATCGACCGGGTGCTCGCCTCGGCGGTCGCCGAGGGGGCGGCGGCGGTGTTGTGCACCTGCTCGACGATCGGCGGGGTCGCGGAGGCCCGGGCCGAGGCGCTGGGGGTGCCGGTGCTGCGCGTCGACCGTCCGATGGCGGCGGCCGCCGTCGCCGCCGCGCCCGGCGGGGGCAGGACCACGACGCGCGTCGTGGTGATCGCCGCCCTGGCCGGCACCGTCGGCCCGACGGTGGCCCTCGTCGAGGAGGAGGCCGCCCGGTCCGGCCGGCCGGTCACGGTGACGGCCACGGTGGTCGAGGGCGCCTGGGACCGGTTCGAGAGCGGTGACCACGCCGGCTACCTGTCCGCGATCGCCGCCGCCGTCGACGCCGTGGACGGGGCGGACGTCATCGTCCTCGCCCAGGCGTCCATGGCGGCGGCCGCGCAGCGGACCACGACGGCCACACCGGTCCTGTCGAGCCCGGCCCCGGGCCTGCGCGCCGCCGCTGCCGCCGTGTCACGCCGGCAGTCGGGTCAGCCGGTGGTCCGCTCGGCGGTGGCCGGCAGCGCGGTCGCGACGTCGACGACCGCGTCGGCCGGGGGAGGGGTGAAGGCGAGCGCCTTCCCGTAGTCGCGGTAGGTGAAGTCGAACGGCTCCGCGTTCCGGCCCGAGCGGAGCCGGGTGACGTACGGCGTCCCGGTCTCGCTGACCTCGGCCTGGGAGCCGTCGCGGTCGACCAGGGTGACCGTGGTGGTTCCGCCCGTCCGCCGACGGCTCTGCCCGGTCACCTCGCCGAGGCCGAGGTCGCCGCTGAGGGCCCGGTCGGCGACGGAGCAGAAGACGGTCAGGGACCGGAACACGCCGTCGGACTCCGGACCGGTGACGTACCTGTCGCCGATCACCGCGCCGCGTTCGGCGCCCCAGAGGCGTTCGTCGGCCTTCAGCCAGGCGTGGGTCCCGTCGGAGAGGAAGTCCACCGGGCCGAGCTTGGACAGTTCGAGGGATCCGACGCAGTGGCGGGAGCCGTCCACGGAGACCCTCCCCGTGGCCGGTTGGCCCATCACCGAGGCCCGGAGCTCGGCCGTGACCGATCCGGCCGCCATCGCGTTCTCGGTCGCGGCCTCCAGCAGGCGGCTGCCGTCGAGGGGACCGATCGAGACGGCTTCCGCCATCGATTCCGCGGAGTCCGATCCCGCGGAGCCCGACCCGGAGGATCCCGGCCCGGCGGATCCCGCCCCCGTGGCCGCCTGGCAGCCGCAGAGCCCGAGCAGCAGGGCCGCCGTCGCCACACCCCTGAGCACCTTCATCGCGTTTCCCCCAAGACGCCTCGCCGGACGGGCCGTCGGGCCCGTCCGATGCTATTTGAACGCGTTCAACATACGCCATGATCCACTCGGCGGACAGCCGTCCGGCGTCCGGCGTCCGGCGTCCGGTGCGGCGGTGCGGCGGTGCGGCGGTGTGGCGGTGTGGCGCGTGGCCGGAAGGCCGGTGAGGGCCCGCCAGGCGGCGGGCCCTCACCTCGCCGCCAGCGGTCAGGCGGTGGGCGCCCCGCTCCTGCCCGTGCCGCCGGTGTACGTGATGTCCCAGTGGTGCTTGGCCGTCTCCTTCGCGTACACGACGCCGGGGGCCGTCCACTGGGGCGCCCCGTCGCCCCGGGTCTCGCCCTTGGCGGCGTGCCGCTCGATGTGCTTCGTGACGCACTCGGTGAGGCTCACGTCGACCTTGTAGCCGTTGTCGTGGCGGTAGTCGCCGTTCTCGCTGTGCCCCACCTCGGTGCCGCCGGTGATGGTGATGTCGCATCCGCTGGCCCGCCTGAGGCCGATGACGCCGTCGATCGTGGCCGTGCGGACGCCGTCGAGGCTGGTGCAGCCCCTGTCGTTCCGGTCGCTGCAGTGCTTGGACGACGACACGGAGACGTCGGCGGCCTTCAGCCGGGCGACGGCCTGGGCGTGGGTGAGGGTGGCGGCGTTCTCGGCGGCGCCGGCCGGGGTCGTGGCGACGGTCCCGGTCAGGGCCAGCGCGCCGGCGGCCGCCGCCAGCAGGAGACGACGGGGGGACATCCTCATGGGGATCACTCCTTCGGGTGTTCTCCAGGGCAGGGCAGGGTGAAGCGGCCCGGCTGCGGGAGGAGAGTGTGGTGACTGTCGGCGACTGCCGGACGACTCAACGGTGCCACCGTGCCGGCCGTCGTCGGTGGGTTCTGCCGGCGCTTTCTGTCCCATGACCGAGAAACCTGTCCCACACCTTCCTGACCTGCGATCTCTTCGCGCCGTGGGACAGCACGTGACGCACCGAAGGGGGATGATCGGACATCGGGAAGGACAAGGGGTGCGCCATCCCGCCGGCTGACTCCGCCTCGGCGGAGCTTCAGGACTGGCTCGCGGAGATCGCGGACGCCCGCGACGAACTGGGCCTCGACGCGCGGGCCCTGGCCTCGGCGCTGGGCAGCAGCAAGAGCACCTGGTCCCGCATCCTCACCGGTCAGACGCTCCCGCCCCGACAGGCCCTCGACCTCCTGTGCGCCCGGAAGTTCGCGGACCAGCGCCGGCGGAGCATCACGGCCGCCTGGGAGAGGGCGAGGGCCCACCTCGACGCACCCGCCCAGGCCGGGCCCGCCACGACCGCACCCGCCCGGAGCGAACCCGTCCAGCGGCCGAGCGGACCACCAGGAGCCCACCCGTCACCGCCCGCCCGGCGGCGTCCCCGTACCTGGGTGCTCCTCCTCGCCGCCGTCACCACCACGGCCCTCGGTGCTTTGGGCCTCGCGCTCGGACGGGCGGAGCGGGGCGGCGCCACGGCGGACGCCGGGCCGGCGCCTTCCCCCGGCGTGACGAGCGCCCTCCCACAGGCCCGCGGCGTGGTACCCGGCCCGTCCACAGCAGCCGTACGGTCCATGCGGGAAGGGGACAGCGGCCCCCGCGTCCAGGCCGCCCAGTACCTCCTCAAGGCCCTCGGCCGTCAGGTGGGAACCGACGACGGCGTCTTCGGCCCCCGGATGTCCGACGCGGTGAAGGACTTCCAGAAGGCCAGGGGCCTGGAACCCGACGGGGTCATCGGCGTCAGGACCTGGCAGGCCCTGACCGGCTCGGTCATCCGGGACGGCAGCCAGAGCGGCATGGTGTCGGCGGCGCAGATCCTGCTGCGACTGCACGGCCACCGGACCCCCACCGACGGCATCTTCGACCGCGACATGACTGCGGCCGTCAAGGACTTCCAGACCGCCGCCGGGCTCAAGCCAGACGGCATCATCGGCCCCGACACCTGGCGCCGACTCGTCGGCTGACAGCGCACCGGACACCGGTATCCGTCACGTTCGCCGCCCGGGCCCCGGGCGGCGAACGGCGTGGCGGAGCGCCGCTACGCGCCGCCGGCGATGCGGCCGAGGTCGGCCCAGCCGCCGGCGCCGTCGCCCCCGCGGTAGGCGTAGGCGCTGACGGCGCCGCCGGCGTCCGTCAGGAGGTAGTCGGCGTGGGTGTCGCCGTCGAAGTCGACGAGGGCGACCTGCTCCTGGCGGTCGGTGACGCCGGTGGCGATCCGGCCGGTGGGCAGCCAGCCGCCGTGGCGGTCGCCGCCGTGGTTGAGCCAGGCGCCGACGGAGCCGTCGGGGTTGATCAGGAGGTAGTCGGCCTTGCCGTCGCCGTCGAGGTCGGCGAGCCGCACCCGGGTGCGGTCGGTGGTGACGCCGGTGGCGACCTGGCCGATGCCGTACCAGCCGCCCGCGCCGGCGGTGTCGCCGCCGCGGTTCAGCCAGGCCTTGACGGCGCCGCTGTCCTCGATGACCAGGTAGTCGGTGCGGCCGTCGCCGTCGAAGTCGGCGAAGCGGACCTGGTCCTGGCGGTTGGTGACGCCGACGGCGACGCGGCCGAGGGGCTCCCAGGGGGCGACCTGGTCGCCACCGTGGTTGAGCCAGACGTTCACGGAGCCGTCGGGGTTGACGACGATGTAGTCGGCCTTGCCGTCGCCGTCGAAGTCGGCGAGCCGCACCCGGGTGCGGTCGGTGGTGACGCCGGTGGCGACCTGGCCGATGCCCTGCCAGCCGCCCGCGCCGGCCGGGTCGCCGCCGTGGTTCAGCCAGACCCGGACGGCGCCGCTGTCCTCGACCGTCACGTAGTCGGGCCTGCCGTCGCCGTCGAAGTCCGCCCACCGCACGCGCCCGCTGCCGCCCACCTCGTTGCCGGCCCGGGGGGCCGCGGGGCGGGACGCCCAGCCGTCGGCGACGGCCTGGTCCAGCGCCCGGTGGAAGACCTCGGCCATCTTGCGGTAGCCGCCGTCGTTGGGGTGCAGCCGGTCCGGGAGGTCGGTCGCGGGGTCGAGGTTCGCCGGGTCCACGTACCGGAAGTGCCGGCCCGCGGCCCCGCCGGCCGGGCTCTGGCCCCGGTCCTGGAGCGCGGCGAACTCGCGGTTGAACACGGCGGTCTTCTGCTCCAGGCCGGGGGTGGCGGTCAGCAGGCCCTGCACGACGACGGTCACGCCCGGCTTGTCGGCGTAGATGCGGTCGACCAGGTCGGACAGCCGCTGGGCGGCCTGCACCGGGTCGGCGTTCGCGTCCCACTTCAGGTCGTTGATGCCGAGGTGCAGGAGGACGACGTCGGGGTCGGCGGCGGACAGCCAGCGGTCGATGTCCGCGCGGACCTGGGCGATCCGGTAGCCGCTGTGCCCCTCGTGGTCGGGGTCCGCGACGGAGCCGGAGGAGGAGGTGCCGACCAGGTCGACGGTGTACGGGGACTGTTGGGCGGTCAGGTCCCACAGGGGGGCGCGGTAGCCCGCACCGGTGGTGCTGCCCGCCCCGTCGGTGATCGAGTCACCGAGCGGCATGACCTTGATCGGGGTCGGAGCCGGCGCCGGGGTCGCAGCGGTGGCGGAGGCCACGGCAGCAGGCGCGGCCGGGGTCCCGGCAGAGGCAGAGGCCGAGGCAGAGGCGGAGGCCGCGGTCGGGGTCAGGGCGGCGGTGAGGGCGGCCAGGGCGATCAGGGAGACGCGTTTCACGTGGGTGTCCAGTCTTGAGGAGGCGAGGGGAACACGGGACGGGCCCGAGCGGCCGCCACGCAGGGCGGTCGCTCGGGCCCGTCCACGCGGATGGTGGATCCGGTGGCAGAACGGTCCGGGCCAGGGCTCGGCCCCGGGCCAGGGCTCAGGCGCCGGAGGCGATCCGGCCGAGGAAGTCCCAGCCGCCGTGCCCGTCGCCGCCCTTGTTGGCGTACGCGCTGGTGCTGCCGTCGCCGGCGTTCCAGAGGTAGTCGGCGCGGCCGTCACCGGTGAAGTCCGTCAGGAAGACGGCGTTGTTGTCCGTCGTCAGACCGGCGGCGACGCGGCCGACGGGCTCCCAGGGGGAGACCTGGTCGCCGCCGCGGTTGAGCCAGACGTTCACGGAGCCGTCGGCGCTCACGACGATGTAGTCGGCCTTGCCGTCGCCGTTGAAGTCGGCGAGCCGCACCCGGGAGCGGTCGGCGGTGACGCCGGTGGCGACCTGGCCGATGCCCTGCCAGCCGTTGGGACCGGCGATGTCGCCGCCGCGGTTCAGCCAGACCTTGACGGCGCCGCTGTCCTCGATGACCAGGTAGTCGGCGCGGCCGTCGCCGTCGAAGTCGGCGAAGCGGACCTGGTCCTGGCGGTTGGTGACGCCGACCGCGACGCGCCCGACGGGCTCCCAGGCACGGACCTGGTCGCCGCCGTGGTTGAGCCAGACGTTCACGGAGCCGTCGGGGTTGACGACGATGTAGTCGGCCTTGCCGTCGCCGTCGAAGTCGGCGAGCCGCACCCGGGAGCGGTCGGCGGTGACGCCGGTGGCGACCTGGCCGATGCCCTGCCAGCCGCCCGCGCCGGCCGGGTCGCCGCCGCGGTTCAGCCAGACCTTGACAACGCCGTTGTCCTCGACCGTCAGGTAGTCGGGCTTGCCGTCGCCGTCGAAGTCCGTGAAGCGCAGCCGGCCGGTGCCGGCCTCGTTCACGGCCGCGGAACGCCGGTCCCGCAGGGCCGTGATCCACGGTCCGAGGTCGTCCACCCGGGTCTCGTAGGCGCCGGTGCGGGTCTCGGTGGAGGTGAGGCAACCGCCCTGCCAGGAGCGGCTGGTGACGGCGACGACCTCGGTCTTGCCGGCCGTCTCGCGGACGGCGGGACCGCCGGCGTCACCGAGGCAGACGGTGGCGTCGGCGGGGGCCTTGGCCGCCACGTCGATGCCGGTGGCCTCGACGGTGCCGACGCCGAACGCCGCCGTGTGGGGAGCGGCGGGGACCCACTCCGTACGGGTGCGGCCGTAGCCGGTGACCTTCAGCTCCTCGCCCTGGACCGGGGCGGTGGCGGCCACGGCGACCGGGGTGATGCCGTAGGCGGGCAGGTCCAGACGGGCCATCACCAGGTCGCGGTCGGCGCGCGGCACCAGCTCGACGACGTCGGTGGTGTGGCCGCCGGTGCCGTTGAGGTCCCCGCGCCCGACCGTCACGGTGGTCGGCTTCTTCGGGGCGCCCGCCGGGACGGCGAGGGACTGGGCGGGGTCGTCGGCGAAGCAGCTCGCGGCGGTGAGCACCCAGCGCGGGTCGACCAGCGTGCCGGTGCAGCCGCGGCCGCCGATGTCGAGCTTGGCCACGTAGGGGCGGTCCGACAGGCCGGAGTTGGACGAGACCGGCCCGGTGGCGGTGATGTCCAGCAGGGTGTGGGGGCGGCTCTGGGGGTCGGCGGCCTCGCCGACCGCCGTCCACAGGCTCTTGTCCACCTTGAACGAGGTGGTGGTGCCGTCGACGGACATCGACACGGACACGTCGCGCACGCCGTCGCTCTGGATGCCGTGCACCCGCGGCACCTCGAGGCTGAGGCGGCCGACGGTGCCGGTCATCCGGAAGCAGATGTCGTCCCGGGTGCGGGCCATGATCCGCAGGAGGCCGCCGCCACCGGCCGAGCAGGTGGTGAGCGTGATGTTGCCGTTGCCGGACTTCAGGCGGATGCCCTGCTCGGCCAGGACGCGGTCCGCGCCCGGGTAGGAGTAGTCCTCGACGGTGAACGGTGCGGTACCGGTGGTCGACGCGTGGGCGACCGGGACGCCGGCGGTTCCGGCGAGAAGCGTGAGACCGGCCGTCGCGGCGGCGGCCAGGATTCGAGAAGAGGCCCTCATTCGGGCTCCTCACCCCCCATGGATGTGGTCTTTTCCGTCATGAAATGTCCCGCCGGTGCGAAGACCCACGGGACCCCGGACGGACGCCGTGCACGGGCACGCGCATTCCAGGACCTGCCATCCCCCCACCGAACTGACGGGGACATTGATATCACCACCGGGGGTGGCCGCCGAGCCCCGAGATGTCCACGATGTAATGGATCGCGAACCATGACCCCAAAGTAATGCCTTGATCTCCCGTCAGCCAAGGAGCGGTATCCAAACTTTCCACCCGACGTGCCATCATGTGCGGTCGGACGGGCCGACCGGATCGGTCCCTGCTACCGAACTGACGTGTTTTCGAGGGGATATGACACAGCAGATACCTGGGGGGCGCTGGAAGGCCGCATCCCCCCTACGGCCACGCAACGGACGGGCACTCCGTCTCCTGGCGGCCGCCACCGTGATCGTTCTCACTACCGGGTCGCTCTCCGGCACCGCCGCCGCGACGGACGGGACACCCGGCGCGAGCCCGCGGGCCCAGGCCGTCGCCGAGTGGAGGACCGGCGGCGACTCCGTGAAGGCCGCCGCCGAGGCCGCCCTGGCCGGCACCGACGGCGACATCGCCGCCTTCCTGGAGACCGGGCGCAGGATCGCCACCGAGCAGGACGAGCGGCTCGCCGTCCTCCAGCTGGTGAACGTCAGCGGGCCCGGCGTGCGCGAGGCCGCGCAGACCGCGCTCGCCGGAACGCCGCAGGACGTGCACGCCTTCCTGGCGACCGGCTGGAACGCGCCGCTGGCCGACGACCGCAAGGTCAGCGTGCTGCGCGCGATGAACACCGGCGGCACCGCGGTGCAGGAGGCCGGGCAGAAGGCCCTCAACGACGGCTCACCCGAGGCCGTCGCCCAGTTCCTCTCCGTCGACCTGCAGAAGGCCCAGGAGGAGGACGACCGGGTCCAGGCCCTGCGGCTGATGAACTTCGGCGGCCCGCAGGTGAAGAGCGCGGGCAGCGCCGCCCTGAGCGCCGGCGCCGGCGCCGTACGGGAGTTCCTGCGGGAGGGCCAGTACGCGGCCCGCGCCCAGGACCAGGAGGCCATGACGGTCGGTCAGCTCGTCGAGACCGCCCGCCAGGCCGGCCAGGAGGCCGCCAAGGAGACCGCCGCCGCGAAGGAGGCCTCGGGCCGCGCCGTCGACGCCGCGCGCCTGGCCAAGGAGGCGGCCCAGAAGGCCGCCGCCGAGACCGCCGCCGCCCAGGGCTCCGCCCAGAAGGCGACCGCCGCCGCCCACCGCGCCGCCGACGCCGCCGAGAGCGCGGCCAACGCCGCCCGCACCGCGATCAACGCCGCCAACGCGGCCAGCAGCGCGGCCCGCACCGCCTCCGCCGCCGCGTCCGCCGCCGCGTCCGCCGCGGCCGCCGCGGGGCGGGCGGCGGCCCGCGCCTACGAGGCCGCCTCCGCCGCCGCGAAGGACGAGTCGCAGGCCGCCGCCGCCCGGGACGCCGCGAAGGCCGCCCGGGACGCCGCACAGGGCGCCACCACGGCCGCCGAGTCCGTGTTCCGGGCCGTCGGCGCCCTGAGCGAGGCCCTCACCTCGGTCGGCCAGGCCGTCGACGCCGGCCTCCACGCCGCCGCCGCCGCCCAGGCCGCCGCCGACGCGGGCGGCAACAGCGCGGTGGCCCAGGCCGAGGCCCAGCGGGCGAACGCGGCCGCCGCCAAGGCCCGCCGCCTGTCCGCCACCGCAAGCGCCGCCGCCGGCACCGCCAAGACGATGGCGACGCAGGCCCTGACGGCGGCCCAGCAGGCACGCACCGCCGCCACCGAGTCCGCCGGACACGCCACCGCCGCCGCC
Source organism: Kitasatospora sp. NPDC096204 (assembly GCF_044763205.1). Taxonomy (NCBI): domain Bacteria; kingdom Bacillati; phylum Actinomycetota; class Actinomycetes; order Kitasatosporales; family Streptomycetaceae; genus Kitasatospora; species Kitasatospora sp. NPDC096204. Next base: position 64,813 of record NZ_JBIWFT010000042.1, on the reverse strand, counting down.
CAGGCGGCCGAGGACGCGGCCAACCACGCCGGCCAGGCCGGCAACTGGGCCAACCTCGCCACCGAGCACGCCAACGCCGCCGTCAAGGCCGCGGAGCGGGCCACCAGCGCCGCCAACCAGGCCGACCAGGTGGAGAAGACCGCCCGGGAGGCCGAGAAGGCCGCCCTGGAGAGCAACCGCGACCTCGCCATCGTGGCCGCCGAGGAGCTCAAGCAGCAGTACGCCGAGCAGCAGGCCGCCCAGGCGACCGAACGCGCCGAGGCACAGCGCCAGGACGAGGAGACCAAGCAGCTCCTGGCCGAGGCCGCCGCGCCCGGCACCGAGCCCGCGACCGCCCTCGCCAAGGCCCGCAAGGCCGCCGTCCACCTGATGGCGACCGGCTCGCCGTGGACGGAGCGCACCGCCCAGGCCGCCCTGTCCGGCACCGACGCCGACGTCCGGCAGTGGCTCGCCACCGGACGCCAGGAGGCGGCGGCCCAGGACGACTACACGAAGATCGCCAACCTCGCCACCACCGGCACCCCCGCCCTCAAGGCGGCCGCCCTCGCCGCCCTCGACACCCCCGCGGACCAGCGGGCGGCGTTCCTGGAGACCGGCCGGCACACCGTGCTGAAGGACGACTACCGGGTCCAGGTCCTCGCCCTGATGAACGCGGGCGGCAAGGCCGTCAAGGAGGCCGGCTCGGCCGCCCTCGACGCCGGCACCACCGAGGCCCTGCTCGCCTTCGTCGCCACCGGCCAGTACCGGGCGCGCGAGGAGGACGACAAGGTCGAGGCGCTGCGGCTCAGCGTCCAGGGCGGACCGCGGGTCCGCGCCGCGGCCCAGGTCGCGCTCTCCGGGCCCGCCCCGCTGCTGCGCGACTTCGTCGCCGTCACCCAGTACGTGGCGGCCCAGCGCGACCAGACCGACGCCGTCCACGTCGCCAGCGTCCAGCGCCTGGTCGCCGAGGGCAAGGCGATCGCCGCTACCGCCACCCGCAACGCCGCCGAGGCCGCCGAGGCCGCGGCCACCGCGCGCGGCGCCGCCGCCGAGGCCGCGGGCTACGCCCGGCAGGCCAGTGACTCCGCCGCCGCCGCCTCGGTCGCCGCCGGCCAGGCCTCGGCCGCGGCCTCCGCCGCCGACGCCTCGGCCCGCCAGGCCGCCGCCTCGGCCGCCACGGCGAAGAACGCGGCCGCCTCGGCCGGCACCTCGGCCGCCCAGGCGACCCAGTCCGCCCACCGCGCCGCCAACTCCGCCACCGCGGCCGCCGCTTCGGCCCGCGCCGCCTACGCGTCGGCCGACCAGGCCTACAACTCGGCCGTCGCCGCCGGCCAGAGCGCCGCCGAGGCGCTCGCCGCCGCCGGCCAGGCGCTGTCCCACGCCATGGACATGGCCCGGCAGGAGGCCCAGGCGAACGCCACCGCCCCGGCCGAGCCCGGCGACCCGGGCGGCTCGGACGACGGGTACGAGCCGGAGCACCCGGACGAGGAACTGGTCATGGAGGGCGGCATCTCCGCCGCCGACGCCGCCACCCTCGCGCTGGACATCGCCGGCATCTTCGACCCCACCCCGATCAGCGACGGGGCCTCGGGCGTCCTCAGCCTCTTCCGCGGCGACTGGACCGGCGCGGGCCTGTCCGCCGTCGGCTTCATCCCGTACCTGGGTGACGCCGCGAGCAAGCCGGCGAAGATCGCCAAGCTGCTGGCCAAGAACGAGAAGATCGCCAAGCGGGCCACCGACATGAAGTGGGTGGAATGGGCCGCCCAGAGCCTCAAGCACATGTCGGTGACCAAGCTCGGCGACGGCGTGGCCACGCTCAACTCCCTCGCCCGCGACGCCGAGAAGGCGTACAAGACGAACACCAAGCTGCGGGCCGCGGCGATCAAGCACAACCTGCCGACCGACCTCGAGGGCCCCGTGCCCTTCGTCCCGCCGAAGGGCTGGATGGGCAAGCCGGAACGCGGCGGCGGTTTCAAGGACGCCTACGGCAACCTCTGGAAGAAGGCGACGGACGGCAAGGACGAATGGGACGTCCAGGTGAAGAAGGGAACGAAGTTCTCCATCTTCTCCAGCGGCAAGAACCAGGGGAAGGACTTCGAGCACGCCAACATCGCCCCGGACGGATACGTGACGCACTGATTCCCGTAATCCGCCCCCGGCGGTAACGCCTTCAGGCCCGGCCCCGATGGAGAAAACGACCATCGGGGCCGGAGCCGCCCCCTCTTCCGTAAAATCCCTCAACAATGCCCCGCCGTCAGTGAATTGACCGGAAAAACCGGCCGAATTGCCCGGCACCGCCGACCGCACCACCCTGGAGACGACCGCGCCATGGCCCTGGCCCCCCACCGCCTCGTCTGGATGAACCTCTGGCTGGAGGCCCCCGCCGAGCGGGACGCCGCGCTCACCCGCGAAGTCGCCGCCGCCCTCGCCCCGTTCGGCCGCGCCACGGTCACCTCCCGGGGCCCGTACCCGCGCACCCCCGAACTGCTCCGCTACGACGTCGAGCTGGTGCCCACGTCCGCCACCGCCGACTGCCTGCGCGCCCTGGGCCTGAGCCCCGACGAGGACGGCGACTGGCCCGACTGGGAACACACCGGCACCGACACCTTCCTGCACCCCGCCGTCCGCGGCGCCCAGGTCGGCGAGGAGGAGGCCGCGACACCACCGCCGTTCGACAACGGCGACGTGGTGACCGTCCTCGACAGCCCGACCGCCCGCGAGGAGGGCCTGGTGGGCGCGGAGGCGGTCGTCCACAACTCCTTCTACCTCCCCGACGAGCCCGACCCGCTGCTGCGTCGCTGGCACCACCAGGTGATGCCCGAGGGCCGGGAGACCCTGGAGCCCTTCGAGAGCGCCGACCTGCGCCCCACCGGCCGCCGCACCGCCGTCGAGGACGTCCCCGACGCCGTGCACATCGCCCACGCCGGCCCGCAGGCCTGAACCGGCCCCCGCTCGACCGGCCCCCGCTCGACCGGCCCGCGGCCCGGACCGGCCCGGGCGCGCTGCCTGTACGGGCAGCGCATCGTGCCCGTCCACCCCCTTACCCGCGAGCGCCGCCCCGGGTATGCAGGGAAGGCACAGCGAAACGGCCACTCCTACGAGCGGAGTCCCATGCACGCGCACGAGCCGGCGAAGCAGGACAGCCAGCCGCAGCCCGCCACCAGGGCCGCGGCCACGCGGGCGGGACGGATCCCGGACGGGCGGGCACCCGGGGAACTCCTCGAACTGCAACGCACCGCCGGCAACGCGGCCGTCGTCCGGATGCTCCAGCGCAACCGCCACCGGCAGGGCCCGGCCGAGCCGGTGCAGCTGTCCGCGGTCCACGACGTGCTGCGCGCGCCGGGCAAACCGCTGGACGGGGCGCTGCGCCGGGAGATGGAGTCCCGCCTCGGCGCCGACTTCTCCGACGTCCGCCTGCACACCGGCTCCGCGGCCCGCGCCTCCGCCGCCGAGGTGGGCGCCCGCGCCTACACCTCCGGCAGCCACGTCGTCATCGGCGACGGCGGCGGCGACAAGCACACCCTCGCCCACGAGCTGACCCACGTCATCCAGCAGCGCCGGGGCCCGGTGGCCGGTACGGACAACGGGTCGGGACTGAGCATCTCCCACCCCGGGGACCGCTTCGAGCGCGAGGCCGAGGCCAACGCGCTGCGGGTGATGAGCCGCAGGCCCGAACCGGGAGACCGGGACACCCACGGCGACCGGGACACCCACGGCGCGGCCCGCGGCGACGGAGCGACGGCCGTCCAGCGCTTCGCCGAGGTCACCACCGAGGAACTGGGGCCCGTACGGGTCTCGCAGAGCGGCCTCTACCTCATGACCGTCGAAGCCGGCGCGGACACCACCGTCCTCTGGGTCGCGGAGGGCGCCCCGGCGCCCCGGTACTGCACGCCGACCGGGCAGAGCGGGCAGATCGCGGGGCGCACGTACGCCCAGTACGAACCCTCGACGTCCTTCCTCGCGGACTGCGCCCACACCGCCGAGGAGATCATGCACCAGCAGCGGCTGGCCCTGGGGCAGGACGCCAGCGAATTCGCCCGGGGAGGCCACCAGTTCGGCCTGGGCGACCAGGAGAACGCCCAGGGCGCCACGGCCTACGCGAACGCCAGGCCCGGCGGCCCGAACGCGAACGGCGAGGAACGGCCCACCCCCGGTCAGGCGTTCGCCATCGTGGAGACCGCGTGGCACGGGGACCACGAGCGGCCCGCCAACGCCAGCGGCTGGCCCTACCACGTGGCGGCCGTCGTCGCCGTGGACGGCGACGACCACATCACCGTGGAGCAGGCCGCGGACGGCAACGACGCCAAGGCCCGCCAGGGGCACGAGGGCATCATCGACATGTACACCGCCGGCACCGACCCGACCACCGGGCAGGCACTGCCGCACAGCTTCCACGGACGGAACACCGGCGGCCCCGTGCAGCACTTCTCGGCCGGCGCGATCACCGTCATCCTCCAGCCGGTCAACGTGGGCGGCCTCAGGAGCGAGACCGGCCGCCGCAAGCTCGTCTGACCGGCCCCGAACCCCCTTTCCCGCCAGGCCACTTGCCCCCGAAAGCACCCCGTCCGGCGCGGTGTAGGGTGAGGAACCCGTTGGCTGGGAAAGGGGGGCGACATGAAGGTCGACCGGGAGCAGGCGACCGCCTGGCGGATGCGGCGGCAGTACCTCGACCCGCGGAGCGGCGCCGACGCGGGCGAGATCGTCAGCAGGCTCGCCGGCGTCCAGGCCCAGGTCTGGAGCGCGGCCGAACTCGCCGTCGCCCTACGGCAGTCCACCCCCGACCCCGCCGGCGTCGACCAGGCCGTCACCGACCGCGCCCTCCTGAAGACCTGGGCCGTACGCGGCACCCTCCACCTGCTGCGCCCCGGCGAGGCGGGCGCCTACCTGTCGCTCATGGCGGACCTGGGCACCTGGCTCAAGCCCTCCTGGCAGAAGGCCTCCGGCGTCAGCCCGGAGCAGATCGACGCGCTGACCGACGAGGTCTCCGGCATCCTCGACGGGGGAGCGGCCCTCACCCGCGACGAACTGGTCACCCGCCTCGTCGCCGACCGGCGCTTCAGGGGCATGGAGGAGCGGCTGCGCTCCGGCTGGGGCTCCGTCCTCAAGCCGCTCGCCTGGCGCGGCGTGCTCTGCCACGGCCCCAGCCGGGGCAACAAGGTCACCTTCGTCAAGCCGGCGAGCCGGTTCGCCGACTGGAACGGCGTGCCCGCGCCCGAGGAGGCCGCGCCCGTGGTGATCGCCTCCTACCTCGGCGCCCACGGCCCCGCCACGCCCGAGGCGTTCGACCGCTGGCTGTGCCTCAACAGCACCAGCAAGCCCAAGCTGCGCCGGTGGTTCGAGGGCATGGGCGACCGGCTTACCGAGGTCGAGTTCGAGGGCCGCAAGGCGTTCATCCTCACCGAGCACGCGGAGGAACTCGCCGCCACCACCCCGTCCGAGGGGGTGCGCCTGCTCGGCGGCTTCGACCAGTACGTCCTGGGCCCCGGCACCAAGGACGAACTGCTGCTCGCGCCCCGGCACCGCGCCCTGGTGAGCCGCCAGTCCGGGTGGATCTCCCCGACCGTCGTGGTCGACGGCCGGATCGTCGGCGTCTGGGAGACCACCGGCCAGGACCTGGTGGTCACCCCGTTCCCGGACGGCGCCGCCCTGCCCCTCAAGGCGCTCGAGCAGGAAGCGGCCCACCTCGCCCACGCGAGCGGCACGGGCCCCCTGACGGTCCGCATCGCCTGACCGCATCGCCTGACCGCACCGCCGCCGACGACGACCCCGTAGGCCTCGTCCACGGCCCGGCGCACCGCGTACCCGGCACCCCCGCCCACATCTACGGTGTCCGGGCATCTTCAGCCTGCGGAGCCGGATCCTCCAGAAGAAGGTGGGGTCATCGATCGAACCGGCACCGGTGTTCGTCGGGGAGGCGGAGGCCGCCATCGTTCCGACGGTGCTGAATTTCGTCTTCAAGCCGTTCGGCTTCTAGATTGATCCGACGGTGGATTCCGATCCACTGAACCAACCCGCCGGGGCGTCGTCCGAATCGGGCGGCACCCCGGCGCACCAGATACGTGGAAATGGAAAATGCACAAGAGGCACAATCCCTGGGCGCTCGTCTACTTCCTGATCGGGCTCGTGCTCTTGCTGGTCGCTGTCTCGGGAGTGGCCTACGCGACCAGGGTCGACGACCTCATCCCCATCCTCGGTGCCGGTGTTCCGGGCCTGGTACTGACGGTCCGTGCCCCGATCTACGGCGTCGCCTTCGGGGACGCCGGTGTGAAGTACTCCGGACTGCTCAAGTCACGCTCCTACACCTGGCCCGAGATCCAGGAGGTGAGGCCCGCCGTCGTCACCGGAACACTGTTCTCCTCCGACGTCCCGGAACTGCTCCTGGCCTCGGGAAAGATCGACCAGCTGCCGATGCTGGCGGGCTACGGGTGGGGGAACACGCCCAATCAGCGGGTGGAAAAGCTCGTGGCCGAACTGGAGAAGGCGCGTTCGTCCGCCGCCTCCCGCCACGGTGACCACACCCCGTAGCGGGCCGGCCGGAAGCCCTCGGCCACCGTGAAGCCCCGACCCGCCCGGGTCGGGGCTTCACGGCTTGCGGCCGCCCTGCGCCCGCCCGGTGGGCGTCGGGCCGCGTGCGATGTGACGCGGACATGTCCTAGATTTCTCGGATACCCCGCCCCGAACGCCTCGCACAGAATCGGCGAAGAGCGCCCCCCGGTGAGCGCGGGTGCTCGACAAGTCGCCCATCTGAGCCAGGAGTTGATCACGCATGGCACGCTCCTTCAAGCGCACCGGAACCGTCCTCGCGGCGGCGGCGATCGCGCTGTCCCTGTCCGGCGCGGCCACGGCCGTCGCCCAGCCCGCGGCGTCCGGAGCCTCGAACCGGCACTGCGTGGTGAACGCGGACGGCGGGCAGTCGAAGTGCTTCGGCACCTACCGCGAGGCCATCGGCTACGCCACCGGCGGGCACGTCACCGACGCCCCGCTGAGCGCCGCCGCGGCCGCCCGTGACACCGCGTTCGCCGAGGAGTTGAACAGCTCGGCCGGCCTGTCCAACCTGGTCGTCCTGGGGACGATCTACCAGGACTTCTTCTTCGAGGGTGAATCGGTGACTTTCACCGGCCCGCACGATTGCTACAACGGGAACAGCGCCGACTACTCGTTCGACATCCCCGCCCCGCTCACCAACCACGTGTACTCGCTGCGCCCGTACGCCAACTGCTGGTTCAACCTGTTCACCGGCACCCAGGCCACCGGCTACGCCAGCCCCAGCTACAAGGGCGAGACCGTGTCGGTGGACGAGGCCTGGCGCACCCACTCCAGGTCGCTGACCCTCGGCTGAACCACGCTCTGACACCCGCCCACCCGGCGGGGTCCGCCGACGGGCGGCCGGCCATGTGCCGGCCGCCCGCCGCCGTGAGGCCGACCTGTGAGGCCGACCCGGGCGGCAGACCCGATCCGCCACGCCGGCGCCTACGGCTGGATCACGAAGTACGCCACCATGCCCGCCGTCAGGCACAGGAACAGCTGCACCAGCAGACCCGCGGGGATCGGCACCTCGTCCGGGTCGCCCGCCTTCTGCGCCGCGAGGTGCCGGCGCGACAGCTTCCCGAGGTGCCCGGCCGTCCCCAGCGCCAGCGACAGCAGGGCCAGCGCGTACATGGACAGCGCCGAGGCCAGGCCCGTGCCCCTCAGGTGACCGATCAGGAAGAGCGCTCCGGACAGCGGCGCCAGGGACACCATGATCCGGTACTTCCGGATCGGCTGCGGCGGCACCGCCAGCGCCCAGAACAGCACCGTCACCAGCGCGACGATCCACCACCAGGTGGACACGCTCAACCCCAGTGGTGTCATCGCCCCACACCCCACCCCACGTCACGGACGTTCGCGCACGTCCACCCCGGCCACGCTAGCCACCCCCGCCCCCGCACCGCGCCGACAGGACCCGGCAAGATCCACGCCGGTTCCCTGCACGGTCCCGGCAAGGCGCGGCGAGGCCCCGGCCGGACCGCCCGCCCCCCCGGTGCAACCGCAGCGCCGCCGGCGGTGTTCTCAGAGACGATGGACGAGATGCCTCCTCCGCTCACCGAGCTGCTCGCGGCAGACCTCGACCGTGGGTTCGCCGAACTCGTGCGCACCCACGGCGGCGCCGTGTACTCGGTGCTGCTGCGCCTGAACGGGGCGTCGCGCGACGTGGAAGACCTGGTGCAGGACACCTTCCTGCGGGCGTACACCGCGCTGCGCGACTACCCGCCGGCGCGGCGCCAGGCCCTGCAGCCGAAGGCCTGGCTGCTGGCGATCGGCACGAACGTGTGGCGCAACCACGTCCGCACCCTGACCCGGCGGCCCGCCGCCGCGGAAGGGGTGGACGTCCGGGAACTGCCCCTGGTGGACGGCAAACCCGGACCCGAACAGCGGGCGGAGCACGCGGACGAACGGGGGAGATTGGTGGCCGCGCTCGCCGAACTGCCCGAACACCACCGGCTGCCGGTGGTCCTGCGGCACGTCGGAGAGCTGAGCTACGCGGAGATCGCGGAGCTGGTGGAATGCCCGGTAGGCACCGTCAAGGCCCAGGTGTCACGGGGGCTGGCCGCACTGCGCAGCCAACCCCGGCTGGCGGTAGAGGAGGTGAGAGGATGAGCGGACACCCGCACGCGGCCCCGGACGGCCAGGACCCGAACGGCCGGTACCCGCACGGCCAGGACCCGCACGGCGCGGCACCCGACGCGGTACGGCGCACGGTCAACGGCACGGCCACGCCCAAGGCGTCCACCGCCCGGACCACGGACATCCCACCGCCCGGCGGCCACACCGTGCCCGACAGCGACAGCGACCGACACACCGTGCCCGGCCTCGACGCCCTGCACGTACCGATGCCCGCCGACCTGGCGATCCGGATCCTGCAACGGGCCGGCGTCGCCGACCGCGAGTACGACCGGTACACCGTGGTCGACGGCCCGGTCACCGCCCTGTTCGTCGCCCACGGACGCGGCGCCGTCGTCGCAGCCGCACCCGTCGACTGGTACCCCGGCGCGGAAGCCTTCGAGGAGGCCCACCTGCGCCGCACCGGCCGCACCGCGCTGCCCGCCGGCAAACCGCTGCCCGGCGTCGTCGGCGCGCTGCGCACCGGCCGCGACCGCATGCTGCGCTACGACTACGGCCCCCTGCCGCAGGCGCAGCGCAGCGTCCTGGAGGCGGTGCGCGCCATCCCGCGCGGCCAACTGCGGCCCCCGCGCTGGCTGGGCCGCGAGGCGGGGCTGCCGGAGGCGGACGAGGCGGACCTGCTGGCGGCGGTGCGCGCCAACCCCGTTCCGGTGCTGATCCCGGTGCACCGGCTCGGCGACGAGGACGGCCGGCCCCTCGACTGCGGCCTGCCCGCCGACCTGGTCGAGCGGCTGCGCGCGCACGAGGGCATCGACGGGGAGCGCCTGCACCGGTTCGCCGCCGACGGCACCCACTTCCTGGGCAGCGACACCACCCGGATCTTCTGCTACCCGACCTGCGCCGACGCCCGCCGCATCACCGACCGGCACCGGGTGCCGTTCGGTACGGCCGCCGACGCCCGGGCGGCGGGCTACCGGGCCTGCCGCAGCTGCCGGCCCGTACCGGCCTGACCTCCCTTCACCTCCCCGAAGGCCCCCGGGGAGCCGGTGCCGCCCGTTCACAGGGCCTGCGGGAAGTCCAGCAGCCGGTCCGGGTCGTAGCGTGCCCGCAGCCGTTCCAGCCGGGGCAGGTTGGCGCCGTAGTACGCCCGCCGCCAGTCGGCCAGCCGCGGGTCGCGGTAGTTCTGGTAGGCGTGGCCGGAGGCGTACGGGCGCAGCGCCTCGCGGGCCTCGCCGACCCAGCGGACGGCGGCGTCGGCGGCGTCCTCGGGGGCGTCCGCGGTGGCGTCCTCGGTGGCGTGGGAGGGGCCGTCGGCGGGCCACCAGGCGTAGCACTGGGCCAGGAAGCGCGCGTCGCGGTGCACGAAGGCGGTGGCGTCGGCGGGCACCCGGTTGACGGCGCCGCCGAGGACGTTGAAGGAGATCGATGCGCACACGCCGTCGGGCACGCGCCGCAGCACCGCGAGGGTCTCCCGGACGGTCTGCGGGCCGAGCCCGCGGTCGAAGAAGTGCGAGGCCGCGGCGAAGGCGACGCGTTGCTCGTCCGGGCGCCCGATGACGGCCTCGCCGCCGGCGTTCGCTCGTACGGCGGCCAGGTACGACCGGCGGACGGACTGCCGCTCGCGGGCGGGTCCGGCGGCGGCTTCCAGCCCGTCCAGCCACCGCTCGGCCTCCTCCTCCCCGCCGCCGCCGAGCAGGAACCCGGCGACCTCGGCGACCGGGCCGCCCGGGCGGGTCTCCAGCAGGAAGTGCGACCAGAGGCGGTCGGGGGCGGTGAACGCCCGGTCCTGCCAGTGCTCCAGGACGGTGCCCGCCTCCCGGTACGGCCAGGTGGCCCGGAACGCGGTCAGGTCGGCGGCCGGGTGGGTGCGCATCCGCAGCGAGGTGACCACGCCGAAGTTGCCGTTGCCCGCGCCGCGCAGGGCCCACAGCAGTTCGGGTTCGGTCCGCTCGTCGCAGCGCACCGTCCGGCCGTCGGGGAGCACCACCTCGGCGCCGACCAGGCTGTCGCAGGTCAGCCCGTACGCCCGGCTGACCACCCCGTGGCCGCCGCCGAGGGCCAGCCCGGCCAGGGCGACGGTCGGGCAGCTGCCGGCGGGCACCGTCACGCCGTGCCGGGCCAGTTCCTCGTAGACGGTGATCAGCGGGGTGCCCGCGCCGATCTCGGCGTGGCCGCCGCCGCCCTCCATCCGGACGCCGGACAGCCGGGACACGTCGACCACCAGCGGCATCCGGCTGGACCAGGCCCCGTAGCAGTGGCCGCCGCCGCGCACCGTGAGCCGCAGGCCGTACCGGCGGGCGAACCGCACGCACCGGGCGACGTCCTCGGGCCCGGCGCAGTACGCGACCGCCCCGGGGCGGGCCCGGTCGGCGTACCGCAGGTTGCGCGGCAGCCGCGCGGCCTCGTACCCGGCGTCCCCGGGCAGCACCAACTCGCCGTCCAGGCTTGCCCCGAGGGCCCGCCACCGCGGCCCGGGGCCCGGTACCGGCCGCCGGTCCGCGCCGCCGTCCTGGCTGTCCATCTCCACCTGCCCCTCGGAAGCCCGCCCCTCGGAAGCCCGCCCGTCCTCGTCGCCGTCCTCGTCGCCGTCCTCGTCGCCGTCCGTCACCGCCGTCTGTCGTGACCGTCCGTCATGGCCAGAAGCCGTGCACCCTCCCGTCCATCCTCCCGGCAGGTCATCGAAGGAGCAGCCCAACGGCGAGACCCAGCAGGACCAGACCCACCACCGCGCCGCCGACCCGCTCCGCGAGCGGCGGGAACGCGGCCCGGCCGTTCGCCCCGCGCGACGTCACGATCCGCACGCCCACCTCGGTGAGCAGCAGGAGCCACAGCGCCCCGATCGACAGGTACACCGCCGCCAGCAGCGGCAGCGCCCCGGCCGACGGGCTGTCGGCCGGCAGGAACTGCGGGAGGAACACCGTCAGGAACAGGCCGACCTTCGGGTTGCCCGCGGTGGAGAGGAAGCCGAGCAGCAGGTGCCGCGGCAGCCGGTCGACGCCCGCCCCCTCAGCCTCCTCCGCCCGCGCCCCGGTAGGGCGGGGGCGCAGGGCCTCCCACAGCGCGCGGCCGCCCGTCACGGCCAGCACGAGCGCGCCCGCCGCCTGCCAGGCGTGGAGCAGTCCGGGCCGCAGCGCCACGACCGCCATGGCGCCGGTGACCGCCAGCACCGCGTACCCGGCGCCGGCGAGCAGCATGCCCGCGGCGGCGGCCAGCACCGGCGGGCGGCGGCGGGTGCGGCTGACCAGGCGCAGCACCAGCATGCTGTCCGGTCCCGGGCTGCACACCACCGCCGCGCAGCTGGCCAGGAAGGCCGGGCTGGCGGCGACGGCGAGGGCGCCCGGGGTCATCGGGCGGCGTGGCCCGGTGCCGCCGCCACCGGCGCGGCTCCGGCGGAGCCCGAGGAGCCCGAGGAGCCCGAGGAGCCCGAGGAGCCCGAGGAGCCCGAGGAGCCCGAGGAACCAGGGGCGCCGGGCGAGCCGGGGGAGTCCGGCGTGACCACGAGGGCGGCCTCCATGGCCCGGACGGCGGCCACGTCCCGTTCGACCTGCGCGGGATCCGGGTGCGCGAGCACCGCGAAGCCGAGGGTGAGGGTGCCCAGCAGGTCGCGGGTGACCTCCAGGCGGTCGCCGTCCCGGAGCCTGACCGCCGAGTGGTGGTACGACGCCAGCTCCGCGATCCCGTCCAGGACGGCGGTGTTGGACACCGTGCCGGAGCGGCGGGCGATCAGGAAGACCACGGTCATGTGCCGCAGCAGCCGGTAGCCCTTGGGGGCGCTCTCCTCGCGGGCGAACCAGCGCACCGCGCGGTGCACCTGGCTGTCGCCGGTGGCGGTCAGGTTGAACGCGGGGTGGCCGCCGCCGTGCGGGCGGGAGTTGATCTCGATCAGGCGCGGGCCCTCGTCGGTCAGCATGATCTCGATGTGCGCGGCGCCGTGCCGCAGGCCCACCGCGTCGAGCACGGCCTCGGCGTACCGGGTCAGCGCGGGTACCGCGGGGTCGTCGGGGGAGACCCAGGTGAGGCTGTCGTAGACGGCCATCTGCTCGCCGTTGTCGATCTTGCTGTAGCGGCAGATGTCGGCCACGGTGTGCCGGCCACGGTGGCTGAAGGTGTCGACCACGAACTCGGTACCCCGGGCGTACTCCTGCACCATCATCCGGTCGTTGAGGTTGTGCCACTGGTTGACCCGGCCCAGCTGGGCGTCGAACGGCACCCGCCAGTCCGCGCCGGCCGGCACCCGGGTGACGCCGTCGGTGCTGCCGCTCTTGGGCGGCTTGACCACCAGGTCGCGGCCGGCCAGGCCCTCCCGGTCGATCCAGGCCTGGACGGCCGCCGGGTCGTCGGTGCAGATCTGGCGGATCGTCGGGACCCCGGCGGCGCGCAGCGCCTGCGCCATGGCGCCCTTGTCGCGGCGCGCCGCCGACAGCTGCGGGGTGTTGGCCTGTTCCGGGAGCAGCCGCTCGGTGAGCCGGTCGGTGAGCTCGACGCCGCTCTCGGCACCCGCCAGCACGCAGCGCGGCGACAGCGGGCGCAGCCGCGCCACCAGCCGTTCGAGGTCGCCGTCGAAGGCGAGCAGCTGCCGGTAGCGGGTGGCGTCCCAGGAGTCCGCGTAGGCCGCGGGCACCTCGGGCAGCGAGCTGACCGCGACCGAGGGGATGCCGAACTCGGCGAACCGGGGCGCGTACTGGGCGCCGGAGGAGAACGGGTCGACGATGACGGCGACCTGGGGGGAGGACGGGGCGTTCACGGGAGCGTCCTGTCTCCGGGGGCGGCCCCCGGGGGCGGTTCAGGCTCCGGCGGCGAGGGCCGGGGACAGCGGAAGGTGGCAGAGTTCGGCGGCGGCGTCCGCCGGTCCCGGCAGCACCGCGGTGACGGTGTCGCCGGAGCGGACGGCCGGCACCTGGCGGCGCAGCCGGCTGAGCGAGGAGCCCCGCTCGTGCCACGGGCACACCAGCCGCCGTCCGGTGGGGTCGGGGGTGCCCAGGTTCAGCGGGCCGCCCCGGTGCGGGCAGGAGGCGGGCAGCACCGATCCGCCCGCCTCGGTGCGGATGTACACGTAGGGCAGGCCGGCGACGCGGGCGCAGTTGTCCGCGCCGCCGGCCTTGAACGTCACGACAGGCATGCGCGGTAGTCCCCCACGGAGAAGATCTGGTAGACGCACTCCTCGGACTCGATGATCGCGCCGTGCAGGCGGTTGCGCTGGATCACGGTGCCCTCGCCGGCCTCCAGGATCCGGTAGGAGTCGAAGCCGCTGACGAAGCGCATCGTGCCGCTGACGATGTGGCAGAGCTCGTCGCCCTCGTGGCTGTGGGTGTTGGACAGCTCGCCGAAGGGCTCGACGATGTCCGCGACCGGCGGGGTGATCCGGCCCTCGGTGATGGCCGCGTAGACCGGCTCGTGCAGGTCCTTGTAGCGGTCCGCGTCGTCCATCCAGGCGATCTGGGTGGCGAAGTCGTCGTCGGCGATGGCGCTCAGCAGGCGGAACTCCTCGATGCCGCGCACGATTTCGGGGATGATCTGCTCGCCGTGGCGCTCGATGAGGGGCTTGACCAGCTTCTCCAGCGCCATCCGGCCGTGGTGCTGGTCGATGTGGACGTGCTCGGAGAAGTAGCGGGCGTCCGCGGTGCCCTCGAACACGTCGGTGAGCAGGTTCTCCGCGCGGCGGCAGAAGTCCACCAGGGTGCTCTCGGTGTAGAACAGTGCGCCGACGTAGCGGAAGAAGTGCTCGTGGTTCTTTCCGAGGTAGTGGAAGTAGTTGTTCAGGGCGAGGCTGGAGACCAGGTAGTACTGCCAGTAGCGGTGTACGTCGGAGCCGAGTCCGACGGATTCCAGGGTGGCCTCGAAAAGGGTGCTGTGCTTGGTGTCGTGAACGCCGTAGCCGTATTCGTCGATGAGGATCTTGAACCATTCCGACTGCTCGGCGCCGTAATATCCGAGGACGTTCCGGGCCATCGGCGAGGCCTCGGACAGGAAGTCCGGGGCGAACTGGATCAGCCACATCCTGGCCGCGCGCTTCGGGTCGGAGGAATCGCGGACGGCCTTCTCGGCGGGGGAGGCCCCGCCCTGGGCGTGGACGTCGAGTTCCTCCAGGTAGGCGAGCAGGCTCTCGGTGGTCCAGTCGCCGCTGACCTCCACCTCCTGGTCGAGGAAGCCGAAGGCGAAGCGCTCCAGCGCGGGGCGGATCAGCTCGCCGCGGGCCCGGTTGCCGGGGCTGTAGTAGTGGCGCAGGTCCTCCGCCTGGTCGCCGAGGCCGGCCTTGGGGAAGAAGACCAGGTCGGCCTCGTAGATGCTGGTCAGCAGGCGCTGGGCGGCGAGGCTGCTGTACTCCAGGATCCGGTCGCGGCCCGCCACCCGGTCGAAGTCCAGGTAGGGCAGCACCTGCGGGCGCAGCTGGCGGCGGTAGGGGGTGTCGGAGTTCTCCCACTCCTCGTTGTCCTTGTAGAGCGGATTGGCGGCGTAGGCCAGGACCGCCTCGCGCAGCGCGTCGCCGTGCAGCTCGAACGGTTCGTAGGGGACGGGTGTGTGCGACATGTCTGGTCTGCCTTCCGCGGGTGGGGTGGGGGCGGGCCGGGCGGGGGCGTGCACGGGTGCGGGGGAGCGCGGGTACGGCGGTACGGCGGTGCGTCAGGCGGGGGAGCGCGGTGGACGGGTCAGGCGAGGGAGAGGCGGGTGTCGCTCCAGGCGAGGTCGAGCTCCAGCGTGGAACCGGCCTGCGCCTCGACGGGGTGGGCCAGCGGCAGCAGCGCCTGCATCCAGTGCGAGCCGATGTTGTCGGGTGAGTTGCGCAGGGTCACGCCGCCGCCGAGTTCCAGCTCGAACCAGGCGACCAGGGCGTGCACGGTGCCCGACTCGCTGACCGGGAGGGCGAGTTTGCTGCCGCCGGGGCCGAGCGGGTCCGCGGCGAAGTCGAAGGAGGCCAGCTCGACCGTCTCCGACAGGACGCGGTGCGGCCAGGTGTGCAGCCGGATCGGGAAGTGCCCCGGTGTGGCGAAGGCGTTCAGCCGCGAGACGTCGAAGCCGCCGGCCCGGTTCACCCGGTTCAGGTTCACCGCGTTCTCGCTCTGCACCAGCGCCCCCAGCAGGCGGGCCCGCTCGGGGAGCATCACCCCGTCCGGGGTGAGCAGTTCGCGGCGCGCGTGCCGGATCGAGGGCAGGATGCCCTCGCCGATCAGGCCGCAGTCCACGATCTCGGAGATCACCGCGTCGACCCGGCGCGGCAGTTCCCGGCCGACGGCCAGTTCGTCGGAGCGGCAGGCGAGCACGGTGACCCGGTCGGCGAAGCCCTCGTCGGCCAGGACCTGCCGGGCCACCTCCGCCATCAGCGGGTTCGCCTCGCAGCTGTAGACGTGGGCGGCGCCGGCCCGGACGGCCATCATGGCCAGCAGGCCGGTGCCCGCGCCGATGTCCAGCACGGTGCCGCCCTGCGGGACGATCCGCTCCAGGGCGGTGGCCAGCGCGTCGTTGCGCTCGTGGTCGTTGAGCATGGCGAAGTGCCAGCGTGGCACCGCCTCCCGGGCGAACTCCCGGAACTCGGGGAACTCCGGGGACAGGGCGTCGGGGGCGGCCAGCAGCCGGGCCGTGGCCTCCGCGATCCGGTTCAGCTCCTGGGCCCTGGCGCGCAGGCCCGCCAGGGCCAGCCGGACCTCTCCCTGAGCCGTCTGGCTGGTGACACTCGTCAAATGGGGCATGTCGTTCCGCAGGCTCCCCGGTAGGAATGGCTTATCGAAACACGGTGCATGCACGGATGAACGGACAACACGGATGAACGGGCAACACGGATGAACGGAAAACGCGGATGAGCGGACGGTGCGGGCCGACGGGAAACGCCCGTTTCCTCGGCGAATTCACGGGGGAATTCACCGGGGCTCCGCGGCGTCCGAGCAGAACTGCGCTCCCGGCATCGGATGTGTTCTGCTGACGGAAAACGAGGGCGGGCCCGCGATTTCTTGCGTGCGCACATCGCCCCCCGGTCGAAACGATTAGAACATCACCCGAGTCGGAGCGGCAAGCAGGTGCTAAAAGGAGCGGTACTTGCGCTTCCGGTCGGCCCTTTCGGGCTGGTGGGCCGTCACCGCGGTCCGCCCCCGCCGCCCCCGCCGGCCACGGGCCGCCCCCCGCGGCCCGTGCCCGTGGCCGCCCCCGCCTCCAGATGCAGGACGGCCGCCGTCATCGCCAGCGTGGTGTGCCGGTACCAGGCCACCCAGGTGCGCACCTGGTGGCTGCTCAACCCGGCCCGGGTGTCGGCCTCGTGGACCGCCCGGGCGGCCGCCGCGCCCGCCGCCGCCATCGCCCGCGCGGCGGGGACGTCCGGCGCCGTGGTCGGCGCGTGCAGCAGGAAGCGCGAGGTGTGCCCGGACGGCAGCCGGCGGGCCAGCAGGGTCAGCCGGAAACCCGGTGCCGGATGGCCGTACACCGGGCCCAGGGTGCGGCCCAGCAGCTGCCAGGCCTCCTCCCTGCCCGGTTCCGCGCGCACCGCCGAGGCGTCCGACTCGCTCTGTGGGTAGGGGAGTTGGGGAAGTTCGACGCAGAACGGCAGTCGCCGCCGGCACAGCCACTGGCGCAGCTGCGGGTCGGCGAAGTCCGGGCCGCCGAACACCCAGCCGATCGGCATCGCCGCCGCCAGCGCGCGTTCCAGCATCTCCTGGCCGAGGTCGGCCATGCTGCGCGGGTGCACCCGTTCCGGCGGCACACCGGCCCGGGCGCAGCGCGCGGGGTCGGAGGTCCACTGCGAGGGCAGGTACAGCTCGCGGTCGATCACCGCGGCCCGGTTGCGCGACACGTAGCACAGCAGCGCCGCGGCCTGGATGTTGCGGTCCCGGTTGGCGGCCCGCGCCCCGGCCGGGGCGACCGCGACCGCGCCGGTGCCCGCCCGGGCCGTCTCGTGCCGGCTCAGCACCGCGCACGGGCCCGACGCCCCGAGCAGCGGCACCACGTGCTCGCGGATGCTGTCGCGCAGCCGGTCGGCGTCCCACACCGTGCGGGTGAGCAGCCGCTGGGTGCTCCAGGCGCTGTCGGCGCCGGACCGGGCGGCGATCTGCGCGGCGCTGCCCCGGCCGGGGGAGGCCAGCAGCGCGTGGACGTACGCCAGCGCCCGGTCCCGCGGCTCGGCCCGGGTGAAGTGCTCGCCCAGCAGCCGCAGCAGGTCCGGGTACGGGTAGGGGGTGGCGGGGCCACCGGGACGGGCGAGGGGGGAACGGGACACGACGGCCATACCGGATCTCCGATAGGTCTAGACCTGTCTATTCCGTGGCGAGACTAGCCGAGCATCGGGCGCGGGGTAAGTGGTTGATCGTGTACCCGACACCGGGGTACACGCGCGCGACGGCCCACCACGCCCCACCGGCCCCAACCGACCCCGCCGAACCCACCCGCCCCGCACCCCGCACCCCCGCCCCGCACCCCCGCCCCGCACCCCGCCGAGGACGCCGTGCAACCCGGACGCCCGGCCCGGTGTTCCCCCTCACGCCCGGCTCCTGGAGCCCAACCGACGAACCCCGTGCGAGGCGTGAGATGACCGAAAGCACCGAACTGAGCGCCACCCGGCTCGCCGAGGCGATCCGCCGGCGGGAGATCTCCCCGGTCGAGGCGGTCCAGGCGGCACTGGAGCGGATCGAGAAGACCAACCCCGCCGTCAACGCCTTCGTGACCGTCTGCGGCGAACGCGCCCTCGAACAGGCCGCCGCCGCCGAACGCGCCGTCACCTCCGGCGCCGAACTCGGCCCGCTGCACGGCGTCCCCATCGGCGTGAAGGACCTCGACCCCGTCGCCGGCGTCCGCATGGCCCGCGGCTCCCTGGTCTTCGCCGAGGACGTCCCGCAGGAGACCATCCTCTGCGTCGAACGCCTCGAACAGGCCGGCGCGATCGTCGTCGGCAAGACCAACACCCCCGAGTTCGGCTTCAAGGCCACCACCGACAGCGCCCTGTTCGGCCCCGCCTCCACACCCTTCAACCGCGCCATGAACGCCGGCGGCTCCTCCGGCGGCAGCGCCGCCGCCGTCGCCTCCGGCATGGTCCCGCTCGCCCAGGGCTCCGACGCCGGCGGCTCCCTGCGCGTACCCGCCGCCTTCTGCGGCGTCTTCACCCTGATGCCCACCTTCGGCCGGGTCGCCGTCCCCGCCAAGCCCAACGCCTTCCGCCGCTACAACCCGATGGTCTGCTACGCCACCCTCGCCCGCACCGTCGCCGACGCCGCCCTCGGCGTCGACCTGATGTCCGGCGAGCACCCGTACGACCCGTACTCCTACCCCGCCCCCGACAAGCTCGTCGACGCCCTCCACGGCGACCTCACCGGCCTCACCGTCGCCTACAGCCCCGACCTCGGCGGCTACCCCGTCGAACCCGAGGTCGAAGCCCTCGTCCGCGCCGCCCTGCCCGCCCTGCGCGACGCCGGCGCCACCGTCGAGGAGGTCGACTTCACCCTGCCGCTGCCGCACGCCGACCTCACCGCCATGTGGCGCCGCTACCTGTCCGTCGCCCACGCCGAATCCGCCGCCATCTCCCGCGACAACGGCCTCGACCTGCTCGGCACCTACGCCGGCTCCATCGACCAGGCCTACCTGGACTCCGTACGCGTCGGCGAATCCCTCAGCGCCGTCGACTTCCGCCTCGAGGACCTCGACCGCACCCGCGTCCTCTACGCCTTCGAGAACCTCTTCGACCGCTACGACCTGATCGTCAGCCCCGTCAACGCCGTCACCGGCATCCCCAACTCCGCCGGCCGCGACACCGTCGGCCCCGACACCGTCCACGGCCAGCGCGTCGACCCGTTCGTCGGCTGGTCCCTCACCAGCCCGTTCAACCTGATCGCCAGCCCCGCCGCCTCCGTCCCCGTCGGCCGCGCCCGCAACGGCGTCCCCGTCGGCCTGCAACTCGCCGCCCGCCGCCGCAACGACGCCCTCGTCATCCGCGCCGCCGCCGCCCTGGAAGACCGCCTCCCCTGGGCCGCCACCTACCAGGACCTCGACCTGGACGCCACCACCGCCTGACCCCCCAGCCGCCACCGGCCGGACCGGACGCAACCCGACCGGCCCGGCCGGTGTTCCACCACCAGGACCACCCCCCGGCCGACGAACCGGCCCACCCGCCGGGGGAGCGACGAAGGGGAGAGACCGTGCAAGCCACCACCCGGCAACCCGCCGGCCGGCGGACCGGACCCAGCGGCACCGCGCTGCTGGTCCTGCTGATCGGACAGTCGATGGCCAACATCGACCTGGCCATCGTCAACCTGGCGGTACCCGCCGTCAGCGCCGACCTCCACGTCAGCGGCTCCGCACTCACCCTGATGGTCACCGCCTACGCGCTGTGCTCCGCCGTCCTCCTCGCCCCCGCCGCCCGACTCGGCGAACGCCTGGGCGTACGCCGCGTCTACCTCTCCGGCCTCGCCCTGTTCACCCTCGCCTCCCTCGCCTGCGGACTCGCCACCAGCGCCCCCGTCCTCATTGCCGGACGCTGCCTCCAGGGCGCCGCCTGCTCCCTGATGATCTCCCAGGTCCTCATGGGCATCCACCGCTGGTACACCGGCCCCGCCCGCGCCCGCGCCCTCGGCTGGAACGCCGTCACCCTCTCCGGCGGCGCCGCCCTCGGCCAGATCCTCGGCGGCACCATCGTCTCCGCCGACATCCTCGGCGCCGGCTGGCGCGCCGTCTTCCTGCTCAACGTGCCCATCGGCGCCCTCATCCTGCTGCTCGGCGTCGTCCTGCTCCCGCACGACCGACCCGCCACCACCGCCCGCCGCGGCGACAACGACATCCCCGGCACCCTGCTGCTCGCCGCCGCCTCCCTCACCGTCCTCATCCCGCTCAGCCTCACCCGACCCGCCTGGATCTGGCTCCTGCTGCCCGCCGCCCTCCCGCTCGCCGTCCGACTGGTCCGCACCGAACAGCGCGTCATCGCCCGCGGCGCCACCCCCGCGCTCGACCTGCGCCCGCTGTCCACCCCCACCGTCCGCTGGGCACTCACCACCTCCTCCGGCTGCACCCTCACCTACATCTCGATGCTCTACCTGCTCTCCCTCCACCTCCAGGACCACCTGCACCTGCCCGCCTGGCAGGCCGGACTCGTCCCGCTCGGCTGGGTCCTCGCCTTCGGCCTCGCCGGCCCCGTCATCGGCCGCGCCCCGCACCGCCTCGCCCGGCGACTGCCCTTCATCGGCTGCACCCTGCTCACCACCGCCTACGCCCTCGCCCCCGTCGTCCCCGCCGGCGAGGGCACCGCCATCTGGCCGCTCACCGCCGTCCTGTGCATCGGCGGCTTCGGCCTCGGCCTCACCAACACCTCCGTGCTCAACCTGCTCACCACCGCCGTCCCGCCCCGCCACGCCGCGACGCTCAGCGGCACCGTCAACACCCTCTCCACCGTCGTCGGCGTCACCGGCGTCGCCCTCTTCGGCGCCCTCTACCCCTGGCTCAGCCGCAGCACCTGGGCCGGACCCGCCACCGCCTACACCCTCGCCAGCGCCGGACTCGCCCTCATCACCGCGTTCTGCGCCTACGCAGCCCTGCGCGCCGTCGCCACCGCACCCGGCCCGGCCGGCACACCCGACACACCCGACACACCGGAGCCGGCCGACGCAACCGACCCGGCCGCCCCGGTGTTCACCACCGGGGAACGCCCCGGCGCGCCCACCGCCGGCTGAACCCCGCGCACCACCACCGCACCGCGCACACCCGACGCAGAGGACGACCCGCCATGACCGAACTCCACCACCTCCACGCCAAGGCCGCCCTGTTCGACCTCGACGGCACCCTGGTGGCCACCGAACACCGCAGCCGCGCCGCCTGGACCCGCCTGTTCACCACCCACCACGTGCCCTGCGACGACACCGTCCTCGCGACCTTCGTCGGACGGCGCGGCAAGGAAGCCCTCGCCGACCACGTCCACGACTTCCCCGGCCACACCGTCGACGAACTCTTCGACGAGGCCTGCGGCTACCTCATGGGCCCCGACAGCCCGCCGCCCTTCGCCGTCCCCGGCGCCGCCGAACTCCTCGCCGACCTCCACACCCGCGGCGTCCCCCTCGCCGTCGTCACCTCCGGCCTGCGCGCCCACGCCACCGAGATGCTCGACCACGTCGGCGGCGCCGACCTCTTCCAGGTCATCGTCACCGCCGAGGACGTCAACGCCGGCAAGCCCGACCCCCAGGGCTACCTCGACGCCTGCCGCGCCCTCGGCGTCCACCCCGCCGACGGCCTCGCCTTCGAGGACGCCCCGGCCGGCGTCAGCGCCGCCAAGAGCGCCGGACTGCGCTGCGTCGCCCTCACCACCACCCACGGCGCGGGCGACTTCGCCCACGCCGACCTGGTCGTCCCCGACCTCACCCCCCTGCGCTGGACCCCCACCGCCGACGCCCACTGACCCCGCCCCGCCACCCCGCCCGCCGCCCCGACCACGTCCACCACCACACCAGCCCGACACCGCCGGGGAGACACGACACCGCCATGCCCGCCGCCCGCCCCTCCGCCCCCGACGCCCTCGCCGCCGCGGCCACCAGCAGCCTGATCCTCGTCCACGACCCGCTCTCACGCGCCGTCGCCCCCGACTACTGGGACTGGTCCGCCGACGCCCACCACGGCGCCGCGCACGCGCTCACCGCCATCGACGACGACCGCGTCCGCACCGGCGCCGCCCGCCTCGCCGACGACCCCGCCGACGCCACCGCCGCCGCCCACCTCACCGCCGCCCTCACCGACCTGCTGCGCCGCCCCGAGGGAGCGGACCCGGCACTCGACGCGCTGCGCGCCGCCGCCGCCCGCACCGAGTCGCTGTCCCGGCTGATCGTCCAGCCGGGCCCGCCCGGAGCGCCGGCCGCCGCCGAGGCCCCCGACACCGCCGAGCTGCTGGCCGCCCTCGCCCGCAAGCCGCACCGGGCCTCCCACCCCGTCGACGCGGCGGTGGTCATCCCCTTCCGCGCCCCCGACGACGCCACCGGCCGGGTCCGCAACCTGGCCGCCGTCCTCAACGCGCTCGCCGACCAGTCCCACCCGCGCGAGCGCTACCGCGTCGTGGTGGTCGAGAGCGACGAACGCCCGCGCTGGCGCGAGCTGTTCGCCGACGCCTGCGACACCTACCTGTTCGCGCCCGACCCCGGCCGGTTCAACAAGTCCTGGACCGTCAACGTCGGCGTGGTCCACGGTGCCAGGCCGGCCGAGCTGGTCTGCGTCCTGGACGGCGACATCCTCGTCGACCGCGACTTCGTCGCCCGGGCCGTCGAGCGCTTCCAGCGGCCCGGCACCCAGGCCCACTGGCCGTTCGAGGACATGCTCTTCCTCGACCCCGCCTCCAGCGCCCGGGCGGTGCGCACCCGCTGCCTGGACGCCGCCCCCGACCCCGGCCCGGACCGGCTGCGCGGGGTCCACCTGCGCCGGCCGCCGGGCGGCTGCGTCTGGCTGCGCGAGGACCTCTTCACCCGCATCGGCGGCATGGACGAGCGCTTCTGCGGCTGGGGCGGCGAGGACCAGGACTTCGTGTGGCGCGCCGAACGCTACGGCCCGATGGACCGCCACCGCGACCCGATCGTGCACCTCCACCACGACCGGGCCGCCCACCGCGGCGACGACGGCACCCCCTTCTACGAGGAGGTCGAACGCGCCGGCTTCTGCAGCTGGCCCTGCGACTCCGACTTCGGCCGCCTCGACCGCTGACGGCCCGCCGTCCGTCCGCGACCCGGCCGCCGCCGGCGGGCCGTGAAACGACACCGCCCCGCTGGCTCGATCGAGCCGGCGGGGCGGTGCGGGGGAGCGCGGGGTCGCGCCGTGCGGTCAGACGGTGACCTGGTCGGTCCGCTCCGCCGGGGCGTCGGCGCCCTGCCCGCCGGCGGCGGGGGCGTTCTCCCGGGGCGTGGGGAGCACGGTCATGATCACGGCGGAGATCACGATGGTCGCCGCCCAGGCGAGCCCGTACTTGCCGACGAAGGTGCCGGAGAGCGGGCCGGCGAACCAGTCGCACTTGGTGAAGGCGAGGCCGAACAGCAGCGCGACGACCCAGGACACCATCGCCTGCCAGCAGAAGCCGCCCTTGTACCAGTACCGGCCGCCCTTGGTGGTGTCCATCAGCGCGGCGGCGTCGTAGCGCACCGCACGCGAGCGGCGACGGAACATGTCCACCGCGTAGACGCCGATCCAGGCCGAGAAGGAGACGGCGAGCAGGATCAGGAAGGTGATGAAGGAGCCCAGGAAGCTCTTGGCGACCAGCATCAGCAGCAGGCCGCCGACCAGCGAGATCACGGCGTTGATGCTGACGGCCATGGCGCGCGGCAGCTTGACGCCCATGGTCTGCGCGGTGAAGCCGGCCGAGTACATGGACAGGCTGTTGATCAGCAGCATGCCCACGATCGCGGTCAGCAGGTAGGGCACGGCCAGCCAGGTCGGCAGCAGGTCGCCGAGGAAGGAGACCGGGTCGGCGGCGTCGGCCAGGCCGGGGGAGGCCACCGCCATCACGGCGCCCATCAGCACCATCGGCACCATCACCAGGCCGGCGCCGGAGACCGTCACGCCGGCGATCTTCCGGCCGGAGGCGGCGTGCGGCAGGTAGCGGGTGAAGTCCGGGCCGGTGGGCACCCAGCTGATGCCGCCGGCGGCGATGGTCCCGATGCCGGCGATCATCATCGCGGTGGTGCCCGCGGGCTTGGCGAAGACCTCGCTCCAGTGGATGGTCGCGACCAGGTAGCCCAGCACCAGGACGCTGAAGACGCCGAAGAGGTACGTCGACCAGGTGTTGCAGACGTTCAGCGCCTTGCGGCCCATGCCGGAGACCAGGAAGGTGCAGGCGACGAAGGCGAAGAGCGTGACCACGATCAGCGCGGTGTTGCTCTTGACGCCGAAGAGCAGGTCGAGGACGGTCAGCACCGCGTACGCGCCGGTGACGGCGTTGATCGTCTCCCAGCCGAACCGGGCGATCCACAGGATCGCGCCGGGGAACAGGTTCCCGCGCACCCCGAAGGTGGCTCGCGAGAGCGTCGCGCCCGGCGCCCCGCCCCACTTCCCGGAGACCGACAGCACGCCGACCATGCCGAAGGAGGCGAGCGCGGCGCACGCGGCGACGATCAGGACCTGCCAGAAGTTCAACCGGTTGAACACCACCAGGGCCGCACCCATGGTGAGCAGCAGGACGCTGATGTTCGCCGCGACCCAGGTCGGGAAGAGCTCGCGCACTCTGCCCCGGCGCTCGTGGTCCGGAACGGGTTCGATGCCGCGGGTCTCTATCGCGCCGTCGACGTCGACGGTGGACAGGTTGTCCATGAGGGTGGCTCCGTGCGTGTGAAGCGGGAGGTGAAAACAGACAAATAGAACATTTATGGAACTCTTCGCGCGTAGCGCGGGAGTTCGGCCATCCTACGTTGTCCGGTTCGCCGACCCCGAAAGCCCCCAGCACACCACCCGCTACGGTGCGTCACCACGAGCGCCGGCGGTCCCGCCCCCCGGCCGGGGAGCCCCGGCCGGGGAGCCCCCGCGCCTACTCGACCGCGCGCAGCGCGTCGACGACGCCGAAGCCGTAGAAGCCGTTGACGCGCTCGCCGCCCGCGCAGACGGCGTCCACGACGCCGTCGCCGTTCCAGTCGTACGGGTCGGCCGGGCACCCCGGGTTGTCCGCCTGGGCCTTGAGCAGCGCCTGCAACTGGGCCGGGGTCGCGTTCGGGTGGGCGGACTTCAGCAGCGCGGCCACCCCGGCGACGTGGGGCGTGGCCATGGACGTGCCCTGCTCGTAGCCGTACTGGTTGTTCGGCAGCGTCGACAGGACGCCGCCCGACCCGGACGGCGTGTCCGAGGCCACGTACTGGTCGCCGCCCGGCGCCGCGACGTCGATCACGCCGAGGCCGTAGTTGGAGTAGTACGCCTTCGCGCCCTTGGCGCCGGTGGCGCTGACCGTGACGACGCCCGGCAGCTGTGCGGGCAGGTCCCAGCACCGGTGCGGGTCGACCGTCCGGTTCACGGGGGTGGAGTCGTTGGGGCTGCCGGCGTCGGTGAAGCCCTCGGAGGCCAGGTCGTGCCTGGAGTTGCCGGCCCCGGCGACGTTGAGGGTGCCCTTGCGCTGCGCGTACCGCTGGGCGCGGTCGACCGCGTCGACGATGGCCTTCTGGTCGGGGTCGTCCAGGCAGTTGTACTGCCACGGGTCGATGTAGTAGCTGTTGTTGGTGATCTGCACGCCGTGGTCGGCGGCGAACACGAAGGCGCACACGACGCTCTCGGCGTAGATCAGCTGGCGCGGGGTGGGCTGGGAGACGGTGATGCCGGAGACCTTCACGCCGGGTGCCACGCCCGCGACGCCGACGCCGTTGCGGGCCGCGGCGATCGTGCCCGCCACGTGCGTGCCGTGGAAGTAGTCCGGGTCCGCCGGCCGCCAGGAGCCGTACGTGGTGTCGGCCTTCCCACCGGCGCAGTTCGCGGACTGCGCGGGGGAGAAGTTCGCGGCGAGGTCGGGGTGGGTGTCGTCGACGCCGGTGTCGATCACGGCGACCGTGACGTCCCGGCTGCCGGGGTTGACCTTCGCGGCCCTGTCCGCGCCGATCGCCCGCAGGTCCCACTGCTCGGCCTCGAGGGGCTCGCCGCCGTCGGACGCCGTCCCGATCCTCGCGGCCTCGGCCTCGGAGAGCCGGCGCACCGCGCCCTCCTCGGTCGTCCCCGCCACGCTCAGCGCCGCGGTCCGGGTGGCACCCGCCGACTCCACCCCGCGCACCGCGCGCAGCCGCTTGCCGAAGTCGGGGTCCGCCGAGCGGGCGACGATCACGCCGATCGCGTCGTACGTGACGACGATGCTGCCACCGGCCGCGGTGACGGCCCGCTGCACCTGCGCGATGGTGTGCCGGTCGGTCCCGGTGTTGACGACGTACGCCAGGGCGGGCGCGTCCCCGGCCGGTGCGGCGGAGGGTATTCGGGGCGTCGCCGAGGCCGATGCGGGGAGGAACCCGAGCGAGGCGGTCAGCGACAGCACGACCGGTACGGCCAGGCCGAGCCGGGGCAGGGAACGTCGTCGAGCCATGTGGTCTCCACATCATCCGGGGTGGGCCCGGCCGAGGACGGAGCGCCGGCCGGGTACGGGAAGGGTGGTACGGGGATGAAGCCGTCCCGGAACGTTCCCCAGCCTCGCCCGCCGACGCCTGCCGCGACTATCCGAAAAGTCACCCCCGCCGCCGCACCGAAACGGCTTGCCCTCCGCCCGCCCGGCGCCACCCCGGGCCCGCGGCGACGCGGACACCTTCACACTCTCCGTCAGGTCGAAGGTCCGCGGCCGGCCGGCCGGCCGGTCCGAACCGATCCCCCGTGAGTGCCACGATCGGGTGATGTCCCGGCCCGCCGGTTCGCATCCGGAGTGTTGCGGCCGGACGGGGGAACCGGGGTCACTACGTTGAGGTCGCGGCTCCTCACAGCCGTCTCACCGACGGGCACCGGCCGTGAGGAGCCGAACCGGCGAAGCACCGTTCCAACGCCGTTCCCGTCATGACGCGACGTCACCGACAGCGCCGGGCCACGTCCCGGCCCTCGTACGAGGGAGAATCCGTGATCTCGAAGACCAAGAGGGCCGTCCGCTCCATGGCCATGGCGCTCGCCGCGGCCGCCACGTTCACCGTCGGCCTGCCGAGCGGCGACGCCTTCGCCATCGACCACGTCCAGTGCGACGGCGGCCGCAACGACTTCCTGAAGATCTGGTCGCACCTCAACGGCCGTGACAGCGTCGACTGCTACGCGAACGGCGGGAGGACCGACTTCGGCGGCTGGTGGGTCGACCGGATCTCCACCGGCAACAACGACCTGACCTACTACGACGTGAACGGCGACTCCGTGAGGATCGAGCGCTGGACCGACATCACCTTCCCGAACCGCCCGCCGAGGGTCGCCGCCATCCAGATCGGGTGACACGACACCACCCGGCCACTCCCCACACCGGTGCCGGTCACATCCCCGCAGGGGCGTGACCGGCACCGGCATGCCCGCCCGCCGCTACGGCGCGCTGCGCCGCGACGGGGTCCTGTGCGGCACCGTCACCTACGGCATCGACATGCGCGCTCCCCGCGGCCGGCGGCACCGAACCGGCGCTCCGCGCTCCGCTCTCCTCCGATCAGGCGTCGAGCACCTGGCCGTCGCGCCTGACGACCGGTCCCTGCGTCGACCACGGGAACTCGATCCAGTCGTCGGTCCTCTTCCACACGTACTCGCACTTCACGAGGGAGTGCGACTTCTCGTAGATGACGGCCGACCGGACCTCGGCGACATGGTCGAGGCAGAAGTCGTGCACCAGCCTCAGGGTCTTGCCGGTGTCGGCGACATCGTCGGTGATCAGGACCTTCTTGTCGGTGAAGTCGATCGCGGCGGGCACGGGCGCCAGCATGACGGGCATGTCGAGAGTCGTGCCCACGCCCGTGTAGAACTCGACGTTCACCAGGTGGATGTTCTTGCAGTCCAGCGCGTAGGCGAGACCGCCCGCCACGAACACCCCGCCCCGGGCGATGCTCAGGACGAGGTCGGGCTCGTAGCCGTCGTCGGCGATCGTCTGCGCGAGTTCGCGCACCGCCCGTCCGAAGGTCTGGTAGTCCAAGGTCTCGCGCACATCAGTCACGGCGACCAGTGTCCTGGGCCGCCGCCCGGGCGGCGAGCACCGGCACGCCCGGGGCCGGAAGTGTGGCCTTCCCCACGCCGGCCGCCCCGTCGGTCAGGACCCGGTCGGCGCCTGGACCCCTCCGCCACCGGTCACCCCCCGGAGGCCGCGATCCGGCCCAGCAGGGCGGCGAGCCGCCGGGGCATCGAGAGGAACGGCGAGTGGCCGCTCGCCAGCCGGTGAACCGATCCGGCCCGGGCGGTGAGCTCGTGCTGCCGGGCCGGATCGAGCGCCTGATCGTGCTCACAGACGACGTAGCTGGAGGGCACGGTGCGCCATCCCGCCGTGGTCACCGGCTCGGTGAAGGAACGGACGCTCTGCGGCCGCAGCCGGGCCACGGCCCGCTCCGCCTCGGCCTCGGGAACGTCGGCGAACAGAATGCGCCGCGCGTCCGGGTAGGGAAGGGCCCGGCCGCTGCTGTCGTCCGGCGCGGGCGTGCCGAGAAAGGTGAACATGCTCTCGCCCGCGTCCAGTTGGAACCCCGCCACGTACACCACCCGAACCACGTCGGCGGCATCCGCTACGGCCTCCGTCGCGGGCACCCCACCGTAGGAGTGGGCGACCACCACCACCGGTCCGTCGATGCGCCGCAGGCCGTCCCGGATGGCCCGCGCGTCATCCAGCATGCCGACCGACCGATCGGCAGGGGAGTTGGCACTGGGCAGGTCGACGGCGTGCGACCGCCAACCGTCGCCCCCGAGCGCCTCGCGCACCGGGTCCCAGCACCAAGCCCCGTGCCAGGCCCCGTGAACCAGCAGGAAAGTCGGCCGGTCGGCGTCAACGCCCATGTGCGGCACCTCCGTTGCCCATCGATCACGTCCAGCGCTCCCGACGATACCTTCGGGACCGCGCCGGTCCCGGCGGACGGGCTGCCGCACAGCCGCCTCGCCGACCGACGACCGACGAGCAATGACCGACGACCGATGACCCGGCGCCCGGTTCCTACCGGACACCGGGTCCCCGCCAGTCAGTGGCCCAGCACGCCGCGGATCCAGCCGTCCACAGTGCCGGTCAGGTCGTGCTGCCCGGCCGCATGGTCCAGCAGGAACGTGCGCACCGAGTCGCCGCCGCGGAACATGCCGCGCTTGTCGAACTCCAGCACCACCTCGACCCGGTGCGGGTCGGTGACGAAGGACAGCTCGATCTCGTTGCAGTGCCGGGCGAACCGGGGCGCCGCCTTGTACTCGATCTCCTGGTAGAACGGCAGCGTCTGGCCCGTGCCGTGGATCCGGCCGGCTTCCAGGTCGGCCCGGTGGAAGTGGAAGCCGAGCGCCGCCAGGGCCTCCAGCACCCGCTGCTGCACCGGCAGCGGCTGCACCGCCAGCGGATCGGTGTCCCCGCGGTCCAGCTGGCCGGCGATGTCCACGTCGGTGCGGACCCCGAGCGCCATGCCCGTCAGGTGGTGGCCCCCGATCGCGGTCAGCGGCGTCTCCCACGGCACGGGCAGGGCGAACGGGACGGCGCGCTGCTCCCCGGCGGCCAGCCGCAGCGGGCCGCAGACCTGCGCCCGGGCGAACTCCTTGACGGTGTGGCTCTCGCCGTCCCCGTGCTCGACCTCGACCCGGGCGGCCAGGCAGAGCGTGATGCCGTTGATCTCGGCGTCCCGGCTGCCGCCGACCAGGTCGACCTGGCCGTGCACGGTGCCGCCGGGATGGACGGTCGGGGTGGACAGCACCGTGTCGACGGTGGGTCCACCGACGCCCAGGGCGCCGAGAAGCCGCTTGAACACCATCCGGGAGCACTCCTCACAGAACCGGGGACCGAGCGCACCGATCCTACTTTGCCTGCGCTTTACCGCAGGCCGGCCCCATCCGGCCGCACCCGGCCGCACCCCGGCATCCGCCCGCACCCGCGTCGCCCCTCCCGTCGCCGGCGTGCCCGGCCGTCCAACGACAGGCCCCGGAGGGACGCGTGAGCCGACGACGCGGACACGGCAGACCCCGGTCGATCACCTTCCGCGAGATCGCCGTCACCATTGGTTAACGTGTCGGCGGGTTTCTCGTTGCCGTCGCACGACCGACCGAGAGCGGGAGAAGGATGCGGACCGGAACTCCCAGCCGTGAAGAGCGCCACGACGCGCAGCCGAGAATCTGGCACAACGCACTGTCACCACAGGACTGCCGCGCCGCCGTCGAGGCCATGGCCCGGTCCGCCGCCATCGCCGGCCCGGTGCTGCGCCGCAGCAACGACGTGGTCGACCTGAGCATGCGCAGCTGCTCGGAGCACCTGCCCGCGCCCGAGGCGGCGAAGCCCGTCGTCACCGCCATGCGGGAGGTCGCACGGAAGACGATCCAGGACGGGGGATGGCGACGGGTCGCCCTGGACGGCCCGAAGTTCTGCAGCTACGCCGAGCGCGGACTCTTCCGCGCCCACCGGGACAGCTCCGACGACCCGCTGGACCCGGCCGTCGTCCGCCGTCGACGGCTGACGATCGTCTGCCTGCTGAACGACGCGACACCCCGCGACGGCCTCCCGTCCTTCGACGGCGGAGCGCTGGTCCTCCACGTCCCGCGGCCCGACGGCACCGTGGCCCCCGAGAACATCCGGCTCGAAGCCGGCTCCATCGTCACCTTCCGCTCCGACGTGCTGCACGAGGTGCGCCCGGTGCGCACCGGCGTGCGGTACTCGGCGGTGGCATGGCTCTACCACCTGGACGACAGCAGCACCAGCGAGGAGAAACGATGAACAACCTCCACGACGAGCTGAACGACCGTCTGGAACTGCGGATCACCACCGACCCCCTCGGCGAGTACCGGCCGGAGCTGTCCCGGTTCCTCAGACAGCTCGGCCTCGGGCACCTGCTCGACGAGGTCCTGGTCCCGCTCACGGCGAGAGCCCGCACCAGGACCGCCGTGGCCTTCGAAGAACGCCCGTGGCCGCCGTCCGGCATCGGTGCGAGGACCCTGCGCGGCACGGCGGTGGCAGTGGTCGGCGACAACGGGCAGGCGCTGCTCACCCCGGCGTTCCTCTCCGTACGGGACGCCACCAACGTGGGGCTGGCAGCGGCGATGACGAAGTTCCTCCTCGAGGACCTGACGGGCGCGGGCGTGGAATGGGTGTCCCTGTTCGTCAACGAGCAGTCGGCGGTCGTCTCCGGCGAGCTCACCGACGTCGGCTTCGTACCCCGGCAGGCCCGGGTCCTGACCGACAGGAGCGAGTTCACGGCGTACTCGGCGAGCCCGCCCGCGGTGCTGAAGGAACTCGGCCTGGACACCACCCGTCTCGGCGACGCGCTGGCCCTCAACCTCGACCGGGCCCGGATCTCCCGCCTCACGGGGTTCCACCTCGCACTCGCGGCGGGCATCGCACCGCACTGGGCCGGCGACACGCGGTGGGCCGAGGTGTTCCCCGGGTTCGACGAACTCCTGATGACGTCGCCGCCCGGCGGCATCACGGGCACCCCGGGACCCGCGATCGGCATCGGAGACGAGCCCGTCGAATGACCCCGGTCATCGACGTCTTCATCCGCTCGTACCACCGGGACCGGCAGTGGCTGGACCTGGCGCTGCGGTCCGTCGCCCTGTTCGTCTCGGGCCACCGCCAGGTCGTCGTGGTCGTGCCGCGCTCCAGCCTCGAACGCATGGAGCCGTCGGCGATCGAGTCGACGGGCGCCCGCCTGTCCACCTGCCGCGACTACGCCGACGACTACCTCGGCCAGCAGATCACCAAGCTCAACGCGGACCGCTACACGGACGCGGACATGATCCTGCACCTGGACTCGGACCAGGTGTTCACGGCGCCCTGCGAGCTGACGGCCCGCCTGTTCGACCGCGGCCGGCCGCGGATGGCCTTCGACTCGGGCGGCACCCGGCCGGAGTCGGACGGCTGGCGGCGGTGCCCGACCGCCTTCTACGGCGAACCGGTGCGGCCCGACGTGACCGAGCCGCCGCCCCTGATCGTCCCCCGGCACGTGTACGCCGGGCTCCGCGCCCACTGCCGGGACGCGCACGGCCAGTCGATCGGCGACTACGCGCACGCCGCCGGGTTCGGCGGGTTCTGCGAGTTCGCGCTGCTGCGCGGCTTCGCCCTGACCCGGGAACCGGAGCGGTACACCTGGGTGGACACCGCCCGGCAGGGCCGGCTGCTGCCGGAGTGCCGAAGCTTCTGGAGCCGCGCCCGGACACCCGCCTCGGTGGCCGGCAGCCTGCCGCCCGAGCTCACCGCCGCCGGTCCGCAACCCACCGCCCCACCGCAGCGGTGACGCCGGCATGCGCTCCTCGGTGCCCGTCTCCGTCGTCGTCTGCGCCTACCAGGAGGGTGACCGGGTCGCCGAGACCGTCCGGTCGGTGGCGAGCGCGAGCGTGCGGCCGCGCCAGCTCGTCCTCGTCGACGACGGCAGCACGGACGGCGGCTGCGAGCGCGACTGGCCGCCGTGGGTGCGGACCCTGCGCGGGGAGCACGTCGGCGTGGCCGCGGCCCGCAACCGCGGCGCGCGGGCCGCCGACCAACCGGTCCTCGTCTTCCTCGACGCCCACTGCGCGGTGGACGACCGGTGGCTGACACCGCTCGTGGCCGCGCTCGACCGCACGCCGGACGCGCTCGTCGGCCCCGCGGTGCGGGACGCCTCCGACAGCCGCTTCGTGGGCTGCGGGGCCGAACTCGTGGACGCCCTGCTGACCTACCGCTGGCGCCCGGCGACCGGGCCCGCACCCGGCGAGGTCGGTCTCCTCCCGGGCGGCTGCCTGGCGGTCGTCCGCGACCGCTTCCTCGCGGAGGGAGGCTTCGCGGCCTTCAGCGGATTCGGGCTGGAGGACGTCGAACTGGCCCTGCGGTGGTGGCGCGCGGGACGCCCCTCGCTCGGCGTCCCCGAAGCCGTCGTCACCCACCGCTTCCGCACCCTCCCGCCGTACCGGCCCGAGCAGCAGCCGTGGCTCCAGAACATCCTGCGCACCGGCCTCGTCCACCTGCCCGGCCCGCACCTGCGGGCCACCGTCCTGGCCTGCGCACGCTTCTCCACCTTCCCCGGCGCCATCGCCACCGTCCTCGCCGAGCCCTGGGCGGCGACACAGCAGCGGCTCCTCGCCACCGAACTGCGGCCCATCGCCGACTACCTCGACCAGTGGGCACCCCGGGCCTTCGCCCCCTGAGACCGGACCCACCAGCCACCAGCCGCCGGCCGCCCGGCGCGCGACCGCGAAGGACGCCATCCACGACCGGCGACCCGGGGCCCGTTCCGGCTCCGGCCGTCCTCGCCGGTGATGTTCTCCATGCCGCCGGCGGACTCCTGTCCGGCGGATCGGTCATCGGATGCTGACGTTCCGTGATGCTCGCGGAACCCGACGGCGTACACGACACGCAGGCACCGCGGCCCCGGCGCGCCAGCCGAAGTTATGCGGTCATCGTGTTGCTCATATGCGGCGAAAGATGATGCGCATCAAGAGGCTGTCTATGCTACCTATTCCGTCAGGAGGTATGTGATGTCCGAGATCTACGCGGCGGTGGACGCGCTGCTGGCCAAGGCCCGGGACGGCGGCGACCTGCCGGAACCGGCCGAGCGGGAACGGCTGCGCAAGGCCGCCGGCCTGACCCAGATCGAGGTCGCCGAGGCCTTGAAGACCCGGCGGGAGACGTTCGCCAAGTGGGAGAACGGCGCCGCTCAGCCGCGGGCCCCCAAACGCGGTGCCTACGCCTTCCTGCTCGCGGGCCTGGCCGACATCCACGGCACCCAGGGCCCGGACGGCTGGCTCACCCTCGCCCGACAGGCCCGCCCCCTCGACACCGGCACCAGCACCGACGCCACGGAAGGGAAGTGACACCCTGATGGACCGCAAGACGTACACCGCCGAGCTCGCCGGTCTGCGCGAGCTGCGCACCGGGATCGCGGCCGCCGAGAAGCAGGTCGCGGCCGCGCAGAAGGAGCTGGACAAGCTCACCGCCCAGCGCTCGCGCCGGGTCGCCGGGCTCGCGGGGTACGAGGGGGCCCAGGCGCCGGCCATCGCGAAGGCCTCCGGGCTGTCGGTCGGCGACGTCGTGCGGATCGCGCCGCTGCTGGACCCGACCCCGGCCGCCGTCCGCGCCGTCAAGGCCGAGGACCAGGCCGCGCCCGCGCCCGTCGAGGCGCCGAAGGCCGAGCCGGTCGCCGCGTCCGTGAGCGCGGTCGCCCCGGCGCTGGCCCGGCCCGCCGCCGTCGCCGAGCAGCCTGCCCCCGTTGCCGCCTCGGTCGCGTCGGTCGCGTCGGTCGAGTCGGCCGTCTCGGTCGCTCCGGTCGCTGCCCCGGCGCGTCCGGTGGTCGAGGCCGGTCCGCGCGAACTGCCCACCCTCCCCGAGGGCCCGGCCGGCGCGCGCTTCGAAGCGGTGACGACCGGTCTGCTCTCCAAGCGCCCGAACTTCGTCCAGCAGGCCCGCTCCACGGTGTTCCTGGACGCCACGACCGGCGACCTCGCGGTGCGCGACCGCGTGGTGCGCCTCGACCTCGGCGCCCGCACCCCGGGCGAGATCCTGGACGCCGTCCTCGCCACCGCGCCCGGCACGGAGCGGATCTACCTCACCGCCGGCGCCCCCTGGCACGACGGCGCCGAGCGCTACAGCACGCTCAAGGACGCCGTCGCCGCCTGGCTGAACACCCCGTCCGAGCGGTGGACCACCGCGGTCGGCTCCGGCCGCGACAAGCTCGCCGGCCACTTCGTCCACCAGCGCCAGCCCGTCGGCCGCTACGCCCCCGCGGCCGCCCCGGACAGCGCCGGCACCGAGATCCGCTCCATGGGGGAGTGGTTCGACCCCGACGGCGCCGACGTCGTCACCTGCCGCCAGGCGTTCACGCTGCTGTGGCAGGCGCTGCGCCGCCACTGGGACGACGCCGTCCTGATGGGCTCGCCGTCGCAGACCGGCCGGGACCTGTGGTCGCGCACCGTCCCCACCACCGGGAAGTGGGCCGGGGGATACCCGGTCCTCTCCGAGGAACTGCGCGGCCTGCTGCACGCCACCGGCGGCCAGGGCCGCACCGAGCTGATCCTGCCCCCGCGCGTCCCGGAGCAGCTGCCCGCCCTGGTCGAGTACGACCGCACCTTCGCCTACGCCAAGCACCTGTGGAAGTCCCCGGTCGGCACCCCGCGCCGTATCACCGCGGCCGCGTTCGCGGCGATGAGCGAGGCCGAGCAGACCAAGGCCCTGATGTCCTGCTCGCACTGGAACATCCGTGTGACCGTCCCGGCCGGGTGGAACCACGTCGGCCTGCTCCCCGCCCCGGTCACCGGGGACCGCGCCTGGACCTACCCGTCCGAGCCCGGCGCGACGTTCACGACGTGGGCGGGCGGCGCGGAGATCCACCTCGCGCTGTCCAACCACCTGATGCCGTGGCGGATCGAGATCCTCGGCGGCCTGCTCTTCGAGGACGGCAAGCCCCTCGACGAGTGGGGCAAGCGGTTGAAGGCGGCCTGGGCGGACCTGACCAACCTCTCGAAGCTGCACGCCGACGAGCGGCAGCGGCAGGCCGCCTACCTCGCCTCCCGCGCCGTCCGGTCGGTGCTGCTGTTCGGCCTGGGCGGCTTCGCCCAGCGCCCGCGCCTGGTCTCCGGCACCACCCCGATCGGCGAGGCGCTCCCGGCCGGGGTCGAGATCCTCGGCCAGGACAGCGAGGTGGTCACCTGGCAGCGACAGGCCGGCTTCTCCCGCGACCCGTACGCGCACCCGGAATGGGCGGCCTACGTGTGGTCCGGCGCCCGCGCGGCGCTGCTGGACATGAAGTACCGCCAGGGCAAGGACATCATCGCCCACGCCGGCGCCCTGCACGCCAAGCCCGGCACGGTCGTCTACTTCGGCACCGACGGCATCGCCCTGACCGAGCGCCAGCCCTGGCCCTACCGGGGCGAGCCGGGCGACTACCTCCTCAAGGGCCACCTCACCGGCCCCGTCGAGCACCCGACCAGCCAGGAGCAGTACCTCAAGCTGCGCGGCCTCGGCCGCGCCGAACTCGCGCGGACGGGGGCCGACCAGTGAGCCCGGCCGACCCGGACAACCCGAACGAGGCCGCGAGGCTGACCCAGGAGCTGATCGACCACGGCTACACCAAGCGCCAGGTCGCCAGGATGCTCGGCCGCGACGCCTCGCTCGTCTCCCAGTTCTTCACCAAGGGCAAGGGCAAGGCGTTCGTGAACGCGCTGCGCCAGATCCTGCGCGCGGTGCGCGGCGGCGAACGCGACACCGAGGCACTCGGCGCCGTCGCCCGGGAGAACATGGAACGGCGCCGCACGAAGACCGGACAGAAGGCCCGAGTACGCGGCAAGGACGTCGTGGGCGAGGCGGGCGGCAGCATGGCCGGCCGCGCCGGGAAGCAGGCCATCAAGTCCGGCGCCTCCCACCTCGCGCCCGTGGTCCACGCCACCGGCCAGGCCGGAGGCCGCCTCGCCTTCACCGTCCGGATGAAAGCCGACCAGTACGTCTACGGCGCGGGCTCGGAGAAGGACTCCGGAGGCATCCGCCGCGGCTTCATCCCCCGCGCGGACGGCACGGAGGAACGCACCTACGGCTCCGCCTCCACCGGCGGGTTCGACGCCGCCGAGTGGTCCCAGCGGGTCGCCGACCACCACGGCGACGTCACCGAGGCCATGCGCGACTGGCTGGTGGAGACCGGCCGCGCCGTCGAGGACGCCGACATCGCCTACCTCGAAGTCCGCGGCTGGATCCCCGAGAGCCAGGAGGACCGGCCGGCCTCTTGTGACTGAGCGCTTCAGTTGGCGGATGAGCGATCGAGTTGGCGGGTGTGGGAAGCCGCTCGACCGCCGGCCATCGCCCCGTTTCGACTGCCTCCGACAGCCCACGCGCCTGTCGGAGGCCTGGCTACCCGTCCCTGGCTTCGGTGACGCGCGTCACACACGAATCCTGTCAGCCATCGGGGCGCTGTCTCGTTCAAGGGGCACGCGAATTCAAGGGGCGCGCGAACGAGACAGGAGCAACACCATGAAGCACCGCATCGTCGTACTCGGTGCCGGATACGCCGGGGCCTTCGCCGCCGGGAATCTGGCCCGCCGGCTCTCTCCGGCCGATACCGAGATCACCGTCGTCAACGCCGTACCCGACTTCGTCGAGCGGATGCGACTTCACCAGCTCGCGGTCGGCCAGGACCTCGCGTTCCGCAAGCTCGCCGACGTGTTCGCGGGCACCGGGGTTCGGCTGCGCCTGGCGCGCGTCACCGGTGTCGACCCTGACGCCAGGACCGTCGCCGTGACAAGCGAGGACGGCCACGGCGAGCTCGCGTACGACACGCTGCTCTACACGCTTGGCAGCTCCGTAGCCCACCACGGCGTCCCCGGCGTGGCCGAGTACGGCTTCGATGTGACCGGCCTGCGGTCGGCGCTGCGTTTGCGCGAACGCCTGGCCGGACTGAGCGAGGGCGGCACGGTGCTGGTCGTCGGTGAGGGACTGACCGGCATCGAGACCGCGACCGAGTTCGCCGAGTCCCGGCCCGACCTCTCGGTCGCGCTGGCCGCCCGCGGCGAGCTGGGTTCCTGGCTCTCCCCGAAGGCCCGCCGCCACCTGCGCCGGGCGTTCGACCGGCTCGGCGTCGTCGTCCACGAGCACACCGGCATCGAAGCAGTCGAGCAGGTACGGGCGATCGCCACCGACGGTAGGTCCATCCCCGCCGATGTGACTGTCTGGTCGGCCGGGTTCGCGGTCTCCCCCATCGCGGCCGCAAGTGGCTTGGAGGTCACCGAGACCGGCCGGATCGTGGTCGACCGCACGATGCGCTCGGTCTCCCACCCGGACGTCTACGCCGCCGGTGACTGCGCCTACGCGATCGGGGAAAACGGCCGGCCGATGCCGATGTCCTGTGCCTCGGCGGGCTTCACCAATATGCAGGCGACCGCCGCGATCATCGCGCGCCTGACGGACAGCAAGGTCCCGACGGTCGGGCTGAAGTACTACGGCAACCACATCAGCCTGGGGCGGCGGGACGCGATCTTCCAGATGGTGGACGGGGACGTCCGGTCGAAGTCCTGGTACCTGGGCGGCCGGACCGCCGCGCGGCTCAAGTCAGGTGTACTCAAGGGGTCCGGGTGGAGCATCGCCCACCCGACCTTCGGAATGCCGACGCGCAGGCGCAACCTGGTCACCGTGCCCGGCCGGCCCGGCATGAAGGCCGCAGCCTAGGCTGCTCCGCATGGACAGCGCAGCCATCGATCGGTTCGAGGCCAGCCGGCGCCGGCTGGCCTCGCTCGCGTACCGTCTGCTCGGCTCGGCCGCCGATGCCGAGGACGCCGTGCAGGACACGTACCTGCGCTGGCAGGCCGCAGACCGCGAACGGGTCGAGGTACCGGAAGCGTGGCTGACCAGGGTCGTCACCAATCTCTGCCTCGACCGGCTCCGCTCGGCACAGGCGCGCCATGAGCGCGCTGTGGGCGCCTGGCTGCCCGAGCCCCTCCTCGAGGGCGACCCGATGCTCGGCCCCGCCGACACCTTCGAGCAGCGTGAATCGGTGTCCTTGGCCGTACTGACCCTCATGGAACGCCTCTCGCCGGTCGAGCGGGCCGCATACGTCCTGCGCGAGGCCTTCTCGTACCCGCACGCCGAGATCGCCGGCTTCCTCGGCATCACCGAGTCCGCGAGCCAGCAGCATGTCCACCGGGCCCGCCGCCGGATCGCCGCCGAGCGCCGTGGCGGCGACGAGGTGGACCCGGCGTTCGCGCGCCGGATCGTAGAGGAGTTCCTTGTTGCGGCCACGTCGGGGCGCACCGAACGGCTGGTGGCGCTGCTCACCGCCGATGCGACCGTGATCTCGGACGGCGCCGGACTGGCCAGGCGGCTGCTGCGGTACGAGACGCGCGAACGCGTCGCTTCCTATGCGCGGGCCGGCTTCAAGCCCACTGCGGCGAAGCGGCGGCTGGCTGGCGGTTCCCCCGCGTTCCATATCGCGCTGGTCAACGGCTCCCCGGCCGTCCTCGCCGTGATTGACGACCGGGTCGTGGGCGCCGGGGTGTTCGAGGTCAGCGACGGCAAGGTGGCGTCCCTGTACGGCATCGCCGCCACGGATCGACTCGCACGCCTCGACGAGGCCTGGCGGCAGTACGAGTCCGACGCGCCGGCTGTCCACACATGGTGACCAGAGCCACCTGCCCCTACGCCGCGCAGCAGCGAACCACGCCTCTACCAGCGCTTATGCAATCCCTGGCGCACAGGACACCGCGCCCTCCAGGCCAGACCAACCAAACCGGATTCGCTGGTCATCTCCGCTGACATCCT
This sequence comes from Kitasatospora sp. NPDC096204, assembly GCF_044763205.1. NCBI lineage: Bacteria > Bacillati > Actinomycetota > Actinomycetes > Kitasatosporales > Streptomycetaceae > Kitasatospora > Kitasatospora sp. NPDC096204. Next base: position 25,473 of record NZ_JBIWFT010000042.1, on the reverse strand, counting down.
GCCCGGCCAACGCTCAACTCGCCAAGTGAAGCGCTCAGTCGCACCTCTCCCCATCCATGACCTGGCCCGGGGGAGAGGCCGCCTGCCCCGCCCCTCCCACAGCCCCGCCCGCCCCGCCGAGCCGCCTCAGCATCCGAAGGAGAAGCACCGCCGTGGAGACCACCGCCGCCACCGCCGAGCAGGACGTGCCGGCCGCTCCGTGCGCCCAGGCCGAGCCACCGCTCCCGTCCCAGCCGACCGGCACCGCCGTGAACCCGCTGCCGCTGCACCGGTTCCAGAAGGACGCGGTGGCCGCCGCGGTGCGCGAGGTGAAGGACGGCGGCCGCGCGACCGTTATCGCGGCGACGGGCTCCGGCAAGACCCTGATCGCCGCCGGCTGCGCCCGGCGCCTGGCCGCTCGGGGCCGGGTGCTGGTGCTGGTACCGACGATCGAGCTGCTGGAACAGACCGCCGAGGCGTGGTCGCTGCGCGGCGGGCGCCGGGGCCTGGCGGTGGCGGCGTGCTCGCGCGAGGAGGCGCTGGAGAGCGCGGAGGCCGGCGGCCGCATCCACGCCCAGGTGTCAACGCAGGCCGCCCGGATCGCCGATCTGGTCGCCGGCTCCCCGAAAGGCCGGCCGGTCACCGTGTACGCCACCTACGCGAGCCTGGAGCGCATCGTCCAGGCCCACCAGCTGTGCGGACTGCCCGCGTGGGACCTGGTCGTCATCGACGAGGCCCACCGCACCGCCGGTTCGGAGGGCAAGGCCTGGGCCGCGGTCCACGACGACGCCCAGGTCCCCGCCGCGCGCCGGCTGTACTTCACCGCGACCCCGCGGATCGCGGACGACCGGCGCGCGAAGGACGGCCTGGCCGACCTCGCCGACGCCGACGGCCAGGCGCTGCCCGCCCTCTGCTCCATGGACGACGAGTCCATCTACGGCACAACCGTGTTCACCTGGACCCTCGGCCAGGGCATCGAACACGGCTACCTCGCCGACTACCGCGTCCTGGTCCCCGTCGTCACCGACGAAGACCTGCGCGAGCTGCTCAACCTCCCCGCCGTCGCCGACCTGCGCTCCCAGCGCACCAACGAGGAACTCCTGCGCCTGGCCCTGCAGATCGCGGTGCTGCGCGCCGTCGCCGACCTCGGCCTGCGCCGCGTCATCACCTTCCACTCCCGGGTGTCCGCAGCGCGCGAGTTCGCGAACACCCTGCCGGACGCCTCCCAGCTGCTGGAGGACGCGGAGCGCCCCGAGCGGATCTGGGCGAAGGCGGTGGCCGGCACCGACCGCCTCAAGGACCGCCGCGCCGCGTTCACCGACTTCAAGGCCCACACCGGCGAGGACGGCGAGGAGTGCGGCATCCTCGCCAACGCCCGCCTGCTCTCCGAAGGCATCGACGTCGCCGCCGTGGACGCCATCTGCTTCGCAGACCCGAAGTCGAGCGTGATCGACATCGTCCAGGCCGTCGGCCGCGCACTGCGCCAGTCCTACCGCCAGGGCAAGGTGTCCTGGGTCATCATCCCGGTCCACCTCCCGGCCCCGGACGTCGGCGACGACACCGCCACCGCGCACCCGGCCGAGGTCCACGACGCCGGCGAGGCCCTGAAGGCCGAGGCCGACACCGAGATCGAGGCCGGCTCCTTCCGCACCATCTGGCGCGTCCTGCGCGCCCTCGCCGCGCACGACGCCCGAGTGGTCGGCCGGATCACCGAGCTGCGCGCCCACCGCTCCCAGGGCACCGCGCACACCACCGCGGCCGAGACGGTCCAGGGCGAGGCCGCCTCGGCCGGGGAGGGCGAGCAGCAGCCGGCCCCGGTCGAGTCGCCGATCGAGTGGCTCAAGATCGACGCCCGGCAGCACGCCGCCCGGATCCTCCAGACCGTCAAGCTCCGCGCCTTCAACCCGCGCGCGGTCGAGTGGCAGCGGATGCACGCCGTCGCCGCGGTCTTCCACCTCCAGCACGGCCACCTCGACCCCACCGACAAGACGAAGCACGCCGAGCTGATCTCCTGGCTCACCCGCCAGCGCCACCTCCACGGCCGGCACCTGCTCGACCCCGCCCGCGTCAGCGAGCTGAACGCGCTCGGCATGATCTGGTCCAAGAACGCCAACGCCTGGGAACGCGGCCACGCCTACGCCAAGGCCTTCCACCACCAGCACGGCCACCTGGCGATCCCCGCCACCGCGAAGCTCGACGACCACGCGGTCGGCGCGTGGATGCGCCGCCAGCGCAAGGCCGACAACCTCACCCCCGACCAGGCCGCCAAGCTCACCGCGCTGGACGAGCTGTGGCGCCTGGAGCCGGACTGGAACCGCTCCTACCGCCGCCTGCTCACCTACCTCGCCGCCGGCGGAACCCTCACCGGCCCCGCCAACCGCACCGGCCTCGGCGACGACCCCGCCTTCCGCCCCGGCACCTGGCTGCGCAAGCAGGACAAGGCCCGCACCGAGGGCAAGCTGACCGACCAGCAGACCGCGCTCCTGGACGCCCTCCACCGGCACACCGAGACCGTCGCCGGCTGACCCGCCCCGCACACCCCGCCGCCCCGCTCCCGGAGGCCACCACACGATGACTGACCCACCCCGGCCCGTCCACCGCGGCATCGCCCAAGCCCCGCCGAACGGTGCCTGAACCGCTGCCAGCGGGATGCCAGCGCTCTGCCAGTGAGGTGCGGAACTGTCGGACGTGCCGGGCGGTGCGCCGCGACCGAGGAGCGCGAGCGACCGTCCGGCCCGTTGACGAAAGGGCACTCGCGTGACTTGCACCTCCCCTTCCTCCGGCCCCGCGGCAGACCCACGCCGGCCCGAGGCATCCCCCGCCGTAGTCCGACGCCCGGCGGCCTCGTGGAGGCTGGGCGCGGGCATCGCCGCGGCTGCGCTGCTGGCGGCCGTCTGTCCGGCGACCGCCGTGGCCGCGCCGGACACCGCTCCAGCGCCGCGACTCGCCTGGGCAACGTGCGCGGACGGTTTCGAATGCGCGACCGCGCGGGTCCCGCTCGACCACCACGACCCGCGCGGCGCCGGCATCGACCTCGCCGTCATCCGGCACCCGGCGGACGACCAGGCCCACCGGATCGGCTCGCTCTTCTACAACCCCGGCGGCCCGGCCGTTGCCGGCACCGTGGCCCTGCCCCTGATGCTCGGCCAGTTCCCCGAACAGGTGCGCAAGCGCTTCGACATCGTCAGCTTCGACCCGCGCGGCACCGGCGCCGGCGCACCCGTCCAGTGCTTCGACAACCCCGCCGACGAGCAGGCCCTGCTGGCCGGCACGGCCGCCGGCTACCCCGAGGGCACGGAGCAACAGACCACCTGGGCCGACGCCTACCAGCGCCTCGCCCGGCAGTGCGCGGCCCGCAACCCCGACCTGCTGCCGCACATCTCCACCGCCAACGTGGCCCGGGACATGGACCTGCTCCGCCGCGCGGTCGGCGACCGCCGGCTCAGCTACCTGGGCACCTCGTACGGCAGCTACCTCGGCGCCACCTACGCCAACCTGTTCCCCGATCGGGTGCGCGCCATGGTCCTCGACAGCGCCCCGGACCCGGTGGCCTGGTCGACCGGCCGCGGAGACCAGGCCACCACCACGGGCACTCTGCTGCGCAACGGCAGCGACGTGGCCGCCTCCCGCGTCCTGGACGCCTTCCTCGACCAGTGCGGCCAAGCCGGCACCCAGACCTGCGCCTTCTCCGCCGGGACGGCCGCCGCCACCCGGGCCAGGTACGGCGCGCTGCTTCAGCGCCTGCGCACCCGGCCGGTCGCGGTCAACGGCATGACCTACACCGCCGGCACGGCCCTGGAAGCGACGATCTTCTCGCTCTACGCCACCAACCCCGCCCCGGGCATTCCCGACACCGGCTGGAGCCACCTCGGCACCAGGCTCCAGGCGCTGTGGGCCGCCACCGAGGCCCCCTCCACGCCGGGCACCCCGCTGCCACCCGTCCTGCGCCAGTCGCCGGACCAGGCGCTCGCGGTGGTCTGCTCGGACAGCGCCAACCCACCCGCCCGCGCCGACTACCCGGCCCTGGCCGCGTCCGCCCGGGCCCGCTCCGGCGAGGCCGGCCCGTACTTCGCCTGGACCGACGAGCGCTGCGCCGACTGGCCCGCCCGGGACCGCGACCGCTACGACGGCCCCTGGAACCACCCGACCGCCCGGCCGGTGCTGGTGGTCGCCAACACCGGTGACCCGGCCATGCCGTACGAAGGGTCCCGCGCGATGGCCCGCTCGCTCGCCCGCGCGCAGCTGCTGACCGTCGACGGCTACGGCCACACCGTGCTGGCCAACCCCAGTGACTGCGCCGCCCGGTACGAGACCCGATACCTGATCGACGGCATTCTGCCCGCCCCCGGTACGGTCTGCGCGCCCACCGAACCGCCGTTCACCGGCTGATCGCACATCCGCTCGGCGCGCCACCCACCCGGGGTGGCGCGCCGGACGCCCTCCGAAGGGCTGGTCAGCCCGCCTCCAGGGCCAGCGACTCCGGCCGCGACAGCGCCCTGCCACGCTCCCAAGCGGCCCGGAAGCCGGCCTCCCCGAGGGCCTCTGAGCAGCCGTCCAGGACGGCCCGCAGGTCCGGATCGCCCGCGTCGTGGGCCCCACGCAGGCCGTATGCCGCGCCCAGCGCCGCCGCACCGCGCGCTGCCTCCCCGCGCGCGAGGCAGTACTCGGCGAACCCCTCCAGGACATCCGCCCGCACCGGCTGGTCGCCGCTGTCCGCGGCCAGCCGCAGGGCACGGCGGTGCAGCGGGCCGGCCACGTCAGGCGCGCCGCGCCGCTGCTGGGTGCGGGCCAGGCCGGTGTGCAGCAGGGCCAGCAGGTGCAGCCGCGCCGGGGCGCCGGGCCCGGTCGCGGGCAGTTGCTCCAGCCGCCGCAGCACCTCATGCTGGCCGTGCAGCGCCGCCTCCAAGTCCCCCTCGCGTCGCGCGAGTTCGCCGAGCGCGTAGTGAGCGGCGGCCTGCTGCTGCAGGTCCCTGGCGCGTTCGGCGATGGCCAGCGCGCGCTCCAGGTCGGCCCGGGCCGCGGCCGGTTCGCCGCAGCGAGCCCGCAGCCGGCCCGACAGCAGCAGCGACAGCGGCGCCTCGCCGGAGCCCCCCATCTCGGCGTCCCGTTCACCGGCCTCCGCCAGCGCCGCGAGGGCCTCCTCGGCGGCGCCGGTGACGGACAGCAGCGCGGCGAGCGTGACCAGCGCCAGGGCCAGCCCCCAGCGGTCGCCCACGGCACGGAAGCCGTTGACCGAGGTCCGCAGGCAGTGCTCGGCGTGCCCGATCCGGCCCGCGCTCAACTCGACCCGGCCGAGCACCAGATGGGCGGCTGCCCGCATCCACCGATCGGGGTGCTCGGCGTACTGCTGCGCCGTCGCACCCACCGCGTCCGGCGGCCCCGCCATGGCGAGCAGCAGCGCGGCGGCCAGGGCCACCGGGTGATCGGCCTGCTGTGCCGTGACCAGTGCCGCGCCCATCGCTTCGGGCGGGATCACGGCGTCACCGGTCTCCCGGAGCGGGGAGGTGAGCTGGGCCAGGACCACGCACCGGGCGTGCGCCTGCTCCAGACCGGGCGGCGGAGTGAAGCCGTGGGCAGCGAGAACGGCCGCCGTCCGCTCACCGGCCTCACGGCCCTGGCCGCGCATCAGCCAGGGCCAGGCCCGGGCGGCCGCCAGTCGCAGCGCGTGCTCCGGCGGGCCGACGGCGACCGCCCGGTCCAGTGCCGCGTCCAGGTTGCCCTGCTCCGCGTCCAGCCGGGCCAGCCGGCCGATCTGGCCGTCCGTCCGCAGCAGGGATTCGGCGTTCTCGGCGAGCCCGACGAAACAGCGCAGGTGTGCGGCACCGGTTCGGCCCTCCTCGCCGGCTTCGACGAGCCGTTCCGCGGCGTACGCGCGAACCGTCTCCAGCAGCCGGTACCGCACCGCCCCGGACTCCCGGTCGGCGGATGCGAGCAGGGGTGTGTCGACCAGGGACTTGTCGACCAGGGAGGTCAGCAGGTCCTCGACGGCCATCGGGTCGGGCGCCGGCCCGTGCGGCCAGTCGCCCGCGCAGACCAGGTGCGCGTCGGAGAGGGTCATCCCGCCGGCGAACACCGAGAGCCGTCGCAGCAGCACACGCTCGTCCTCGTCGAGCAGCTCCCAGCTCCAGGCGACGACGGCGCGCAGCGTGCGGTGGCGGTCGGGGCCGGTGCGGGGGCCCCGGTCGAGCAGCCGGAGCCGGTCGTGCAGCCGGGCCGCGACCTGGCCGGGGCTCAGGGCCCGCAGCCGGGCCGCCGCCAGTTCGAGGGCCAGCGGCAGGCCGTCCAGTTCCTGGCAGATCCGGACGACCGGCTCGACGGTGTCGTGGTCCAACGCGAATCCGGGACGGGCTGCGGCGGCCCGCTCGGCGAACAGGGCGACGGCCGGGTGCGCGAGCGCCTCCCGTATGGTGGCGCCGGGCGCGGGTACGGCGAGCGGCGCCACAGGCCAGAGCTCCTCGCCGGGGACACCGAGCGGTTCGCGGCTGGTGGCCAGCACGGTGAGTCGGGGCGCGGCGGCCAGCAGGCGGTGCGCCAGCAGGGCCGCGTCCTCGATCAGGTGCTCGCAGTTGTCCAGGACGAGCAGGACGTCACGTCCCTCCAGGGCTCGGACGATCCGCTCGACGGGGTCCCCGGACTGATCACCGGCGTGCAGGCCGCCCGCCAGCACCCCGGCCTCCGCCGGGCGGCAGACGGCGGCCAGCACGACCCGGGCCGCCGAGTCCGGGCCGTCGGCACCCGCGAGCTCGGCGAGCCGCACGTCCGTCGCGGGCGGCGCGGCTGCCGCGGCCGCGACCGCCAGCCGGGTCTTGCCGACACCGCCCGGCCCGGTCAGCGTCACCAGACGGGAGCGACGCAGACGCTCCCGAACCTCCGTCAGGGCCTCGTCGCGCCCGACCAAAGCGGTGAGCCAGGTGGGCAGCGCTGCCCGCCCGGCCGGGAACCCGCCCAGAACCGGGGCCAGAACCGGGGCCGGGGCCGGAGCCGGGGTCGGCGTCGGCGACTGCGCGCCGGACAACACCCACAGGTGGACGTCCCGCAGTTCGGCGCACGGGTCGGCGCCCAGTTCCTCGGCCAGCGCCCGCCGGGTCCGGTCGAACACCTCCAGCGCCGCCGCCTGCTGCCCGTCCGCGTGGAGCGCGCGCATCAGCCGGACGGCGGCCCGCTCGCGCAGCGGGTGGGTGACGCACAGTGCGGTGAGCTCGGCAACCAGCCGCGGCAGAGTGCCGGCCTCGCCGAGGGCGAGCAGGGCGTCGGCCCGGTCCTCGACAGCCGACAGCCGCAGCTGCGCCAGCCGGGCCGCCGGCGCGGCGGTGAATCCGGCGCCCCCGGCGTCCGCGAAGGGTGCCCCGCGCCACAGTTCCAGCGCCCCGCCCAGCAGCGCGACCGCCTCGGTGAAACCGCCCGCCGCCAGCGCCGCCCGCCCCGCCGCCGCCCGACGCTCGAAGTCCCAGGCGTCCACGCTCACCCGGGGCAGGTCGAGCAGGTACCCGGCGGGGTGCGAGCTGATGACGGGGCGGTCGGTGCCCAAAGCCCGGCGGAGCCGGGAGACCAGGGACTGCAGGGCGCCGGCCGGTTCCTCCGGCGGGGTGTCCTCCCAGAGGTCGTCCACCAGACGCTCCCGGGTGACCACGCGCCCGGGGTCGAGCGCCAGCCGGACCAGCAGCAGCCGGAGCCGGGCCCCGCCGATCTCGAAGGCCGTCCTGTCCTCACCCCGTACGACCTGCAGCGGCCCCAGAACCTTGATCCGCACCCCGCCCGCTCCTCGCTCAGCACCACCGATCAATCAAGATCATTATCCCGATGCCCGGGCGGCGCCCGACGGCGGTGCCGCGCCCGAGGGCGCGTCAGGCCGTCGCCGGGCGGCCCAGCGGCAGCAGGTACTGGATCGGCTCGTCCAGGTCGTCGAGGCCGAGGAGTTCGTGGGCGAGGTCGTCGTAGAGGCCGCCGAGAGGGGTGGTGCCGAGGCCGAAGGCGGCGGCGGTGAGGAGGAGGTTCTGGGCCAGGTGCCCGGTCTCGACGAGCCCGAGGCGCAGCGCGCGCAGGCCGTAGCGGCGGCGCAGGTGGGCGAGGTCCAGGTGCAGGGCGAGGACGGCGGGGGCCTCGTCGACGGCGATGTGCTGCGGGTCCGAGTCGGGGAGGGTGAGGTAGTAGGACAGCGCTCGGAGCTGGTCCGGATCGGGCGCCGGGCCGATCGGGCGCAGGGAGCGCAGCGCCGGGACGCACTGGTAGGTGCCGGAGGGCAGGCCGTCGACGGCGAGGGCGACCAGCCGGACCCGGACGGCGTGCATGGCGCCCGCGCTGGGGTAGGGGCGGTGGCCCGAACCGCCGTCCGGCGCGTACGCGGACCAGAGCAGGCCGCCCAGTTGACCGGCGGTGAGCGGGCCGGTCAGCCGGCCCCGCGTGGAGCGGCGCGTGCGCAGCGCGTCGGCGAGGGTGACGGCCGGCAGCGGGTCGGCGGACAGGGGAAGGTCGCCGGGCCACGGCCGCGGGGGCTCGGCGGGCGACACGTCCGGCAGTGCGGTGTCCTCGGGGCGTCCGACCTGGAACTTGCTGTCCTCCAGGTACTGGAGGTCCGGGGCGCGCCGGTCGTCGGGGAAGAAGGTGAAGGGCCGGTCGGTCTCCAGGAGCGTTCGGCCGGCGAGCCGGCAGACGGCCCGCTCCTCGTCGGGCCCGATCCCCAGGCGGTTGAACAGCATGTGCAACTGTGAGGCCCACACCCAGCGGAGCCGCTCCTCGGCCCCGTCCGGCGCGGTGGCCCGCATCCGGGCGTCGGCGTCGGCGACGGCGGCCGACCAGTCGGCGAGCCAGGACGTGGCCGTCCCGGCGTCGAGTGCCGTCCGCAGGGCCCCGGCCCTGCGCGCGAGGGCCTGCCGCTGCCGGGCGAACACCGCGTTCACCTTGCTGTGCACCGCGAGCCCGGGCAGCGGCCGGAAGTCCGTCACCCAGCGCCAGGAGGCGGAGTGGCGCCGCAGCCAGCGGGCGGCGGCCAACTCGTCGAGTCCCAGGGCGTGGGCGGTGGTGTGCGCCAGGTCCAGGGCGAGGGGCAGCCGGGCGCCGGGGGAGGCGTCGAGGGCGCGCAGGGCGTGGACGGCCGTGCGGGTGGAGCGGGTGAAGAGTTCCTCGGCGATCGGCAGCAGCGCGGGACCGCCGTAGCGTTCGGTCTCGGGTTCGTACGGGACGGCGGCGACCTCCCCGTGGCGGGCCGTCCACGGGCCGTCGGGCGGAGTGTGCAGGGACGCGAGCCGGGTGAGTTCGCCGGCCAGGGCGCCGGGGTGCGCGTGCGCCCCCCGGAAGCGGACGCGCAGGTGCGGCCCGCCCTCGCCGTAGCGGATGAAGAACCAGTCCTCGCCCGCGAGTTCGTCCATCAGCGGCGCGAGGTCCGCCGTGACGAAGGCGTCGGTCCCGCGTTCGGGCAGCGGCAGGGTGAGGTGCAGGCTGTGCCAGTGGGCGGCCGGCGGCTGTCGGGTCGTCATCGGGTCCTTCCCGGACGGCAGGGGGAACGGGGGGAACGGGGCGGAACGGGGCGGGCCGAGGGGCTACGGGAACGGGTGCGGGTGCAGCGGCAGTTCGTCGTGGCGCAGCGGGCGCGGGGTGCGGCCGAGGCGGTACGGGACGTCCAGCAGGCGCGGCAGGCCGTGGGTGCGCCGGTTGGCCTCGCCGAAGGTCATCGGGAGCGTTCCGGGCACGATCACCTTGACGCAGTACAGTCCGAGCCGGTCGCGTACCCCCGGTTCGTCCTGGCGGACCACCACCACTTCCAGGCCCTCCCCGGCGAGTCGGTCGACCGTCCGCTCCAGCAGTCCGGTGAGGTCGCTCACCGGCTCGGGGGCGGGCCAGCGCTCCTGCCAGGGCACGGGGGGCGGGCCCGCGAACAGGAAGTCCAGGCGCGGCTGAGCCTCGGGCAGGGTGTTGAGGCCGACGTGGTCGTCCAGCACGGTCACCAGCTCCGGCCGCTCCAGCATCGCCCGCAGGCGCCGCGGGTCGCGTGCGCCGCCGGGGGCGGTGGAGCGGCGGGGGGCGTTCTGGACGTTGGTGACCACCTCGGCGACGGCGGAGCGGATCGCCGTCCTCGGGTCGTGGTGGGCGCCGGCGGCGAGCAGGACGCGCGGGGCGTCGGGGTGGGTGCCCCGGTAACGGCAGACGGCGATCACGGCGGGGATGCCGAGGTCGTCGGTGGCGTCGAGCAGGGTGAGCCGGTAGCCGAGCAGGTGGGCGCGGTCGGCGAGGTCGGCCGTCTCCCGGTCCTCGGTGGGGACGGCGACGGCGGGCAGTGGGGTGCGCGCGTACCAGGCCATCAGGAAGGCGTCGCGTTCGGCGACCTCGAACAGGCCGTAGAGCGCGGCTTCCTGCGGGCTGTTGCCCAGCCCGCAGCCGTTGGAGGTCTCGTGCGCCACGCGCGGGCGGTCGCGGCCCGGCGGGTCCCAGTAGGCGAGGTGCTCGGGGACGGCGGTCGGGCGGTCGTGGGTGAGGGACCATCCGTGCACCCAGTCGAGCACCAGGTCCGGGGTGTACGGGACGGTGGTGCGCGCGGGGTGGTCGCCGGGGTCGGGCAGGCCGAGCCGGACGGGGTCGAGGACGGCTCCGGGCCCGTGCTCGGCCACCAGGTCGGCGTAGGAGGACCGCAGGGCGCCGCGGCGGCCGAGCGGCCGCATCCCCGCGAGGCGCTCCACGCTCTCGAACAGGGCCACGCGCTCGCTGGAGCGGAAGTCCGCCGCCCGCCCGTACCCGCCGTCGTCCTCCAGGCGGCCGTCGGTGACCAGGGCGGTGGTGAGGGCGAAGGCCGAGTCCTCGGTGCGGTAGAGGCCGCGGACCGGGCCGAAGCGTTCGTCGTGGAGTTCGGCCCGCAGCCGCTCGGCGGTCGTACGGCCGTTGGCGCCGCGCAGTACCGCGGGGTCGGGCAGGGGGAGGGGCTCGGAGGGCAGGCGCGCGGCGTCGGGCGTGTCCTCGGGCAGCGGGTGGCAGACGGGGCAGCCGCCGACCGGGCGGACCCGGTGGGTGGACCAGGTGGCGCGGTCGCCGTGGACCAGGTGGACGGTGGCGTGACTCGCGGCCTCGGGTGGCCCGTCGCCGCCCGGACCGGCGGCGTCCGGACCGGCTGCGGCCTCGGCCAGTTCGGCCGCGAGGGCGAGCACCGCCTCGGAGAAGGCCGGAGTGCCGGTGCCCGCGAGGGCCAGGACCGGGCTCTGCCAGGGCACCCGGCCGCCGGCGGTGGCGAGGCGCTGGTACTCGGTGCAGCTGAGGCAGGCGGGCGAACCACGGTGGAGGACGGGCCCGACGACGGTCAGCGCGCCGTCCTCGCGCACGGGCACCAGGCGGACGGGGTGCGCCAGCGCGTGGCGGCTGAGGCGTTCGGCCAGGCCGAGGGTCCAGCCGGTGAGGTGGACGACGGCGGTGCCGCTCGTGTGCGCCAGGGCCTGGTCGGGATCGAGAACGGGGAGGTCGGTCATCGGCCGTCTCCCGCGGGCACGAGGACGGTGAAGCCGCAGCCCTCCAGGGCGTTGGCCAGGGGGCGGGCGGCGCAGGTGCCGGGCCTCCAGGGGGCGGTGAGCAGGCCGGTCAGGCGGGCCAGCTCGGCCCGCAAGTCCGGTTCCCGGTCGGCGAGTCCGGCGAGCCAGCGGATCGTCCAGCCCTCCTCCACCCAGGCGGGGAGCCGCTGCCCGGCGGCGGCCAGCGGGGCGACGGCGCCACTGGCAGTGGTGTGGTGCGCGGTGGACAGTCCGAGGTCACGGACCGTCAGCCGGGAGAGGGCACCCAGGGCGGCGACGGACACCGCGTCGGCGGGCCCGGCCTCGACGGACCGGGCTCCTTCCACGGTGGCCAGGAAGGCGTGACCGGCGAGTCGGCGGACCGTGACGCCGGCGTCACGGCCGAGGCGCCGCGCCAGCGCCGCCACCCAGTGCGCGGCCTGGGGATGCTCCCGCCACACCGCCGCGGGCAGCGCCGCACCGCCGCCGGGGACGGCGAGGGCGGCGCGCCGCAAGGCCCGGCCGAGGGCGTGCCCCGGGTCGGCGCCGACCGTGGCCGCGACTCCCGGATCGGCGGCCGCGAGATGGAGTTCGGCGGACCGCAGGGCACCCGCCAGCCGCGCGAGGTCGGTACGGGCGGCCCCGGCCACCAGGGTCCCGGACGGTGTGCGGCAGGCGGCCAGGGCGACGGGCGACTGCGGAAGTTCGCCGGGGGAGGGTGCGTCGAGCACGCCGAGCAGCGGGTCGCCGAGCGCGGCGACGCGGCGCAGCGCCGTTTCGAGGTCCGCGGGCGGCTCGGCCGCGGGCCCGGGCGCCGCCGCCCAGGGGTGGTGCTCGGCGCGGGGCGGGCGGGCCCGGGCGACGAGGACGGAGGGCCGACCGGCGAGCAGCCGGGGGTCGTCGTCCGGGTCGCCCGGGTTCGGCAGCCCGGCGACGGCGCAGAGCAGGCGCTGGGCCGTCGCGGCGGCGAGCAGCAGCGGGAGCGTCCTCGGCGCGGAACCGCCGCTTCCCGGGCCGTCGCCGCTCGGGCCGGGGCCGTTGTTGCCGTCGCCGCTCGGGCCGGGGCCGGAGCGCAGGCGGTCCGCGATCGCGGCGAGGTCCGCGCGGGTGCGCTCCGGATCGGCGGGCGCGGTGACGAAACCGCCGTCCGCTTCGCACTGCATACCGACCGCCACGGGCGGATCACCCGCGACCACCAGCACCTGTCCGGCGGGCAGCGCGGCCTCGGTGACGACCGGCGCCGCCCCGCCCCGGGCCAGGGCACGCGCCACCGCGCGGGCCGGCTCGCCGTCCGGGTCCGCCGAGGCCACGACCGGGCACGCGGCGGCGAGCGCCGCCGCCGCGTCCCCCGGACGTTCGGCCACCGAACCCGGCCAGGGCGGCGGTTGCTCGCCGTCGGGGTGCTCGACCAGCAGGCCGTGCGCACGCAGGTGGGCGGTGACGGTCGCCAGCGCCGCCTCCACCCTCGGGTCCCCGGCCTCCGCCACGTCCTGCGGGCCGGCGCCGAGCCGCGCCGACAGGACTTCCCACAGCGCCGGCAGCGAGCGGCTGCCCTCCAGGGTGAGGCTGGTGCCGCGCCCGCGCAGGTGCAGCCCCTCCAGCAGCGGGGTCACCGCCACGCCCGGACGCAACCGGGTGCGCCCGGTGACCGGTTCGGCCGTCACGCCGCCCCCTCGACCCGGGCGACCATCTGGCCGATGTAGTCCCGCCACCGGTGCCCGGTGAGCTCGGGCACGCTGCGCACGACGAGGTGGGCGGCCAGATAGCGTTCCACCGGGCGGACACCGCAGACCGCGAAGAGCCGGTACAGGGCGTTGGTACTGGTCCGGTAGACCAGGTAGTCGGCGCGGCTGAACAGCGTCCCGGTGGGATCGCCGCGCATCACCATCCGGTGGAACTCGCTGTAACGGGTGCGCAGTTCGAAGTCCCAGCGTTCGGCGGTGGCCCGGTCGCCGAGGGCTGCCGCGCGGGCCCGGTACTCCTCGCCGCGGCTGGACAGGTCCACACCGGCCGCCAGCAGCCGCTGCGCCCGGTCCCAGGCCGTGGCCGACCAGTGCGCCCAGTCCCGCTCCCAGCCGCGCGCACCCCCGGCCGCGATGCGGCCGACCAGTTCCGTGGCCGCGGGACCGCCGCGCTCCCAGCGCTGCTCGAAGGCGGAGCGCAGCCGGCCGTTCGGGTCCTCGTGGGCGAGGAAGTCCTCCAGATGGGAGAGGAAGGAGTAGTGCCCGCCGACCAGCCCGTCCGCGTGCGTGCTCGCGTGCGCCGCCAGTGCCGTGACCGTCAGCTGCACCCGGGCCTGAGCCGTGTCGCCGTGCTCCCCGAGGAACTCACAGGCCGAAGTGATCGCGGGCAGCCCGAGCCGCATCAACTCGTCGCGCAGGGCGGCCGGTTCGGCTCCGAGCAGCGCGTGCGCGGCGGCGGTCGCGGCCGGGTCGGCGGGCGTGACCCGGACGGTGTTGTCCGGCACCAGCGGGCCGTACGGCGGCGCGATCAGCTCGGCCCGCCCGGCGACGACGGCCTCGGCGAGCAGCTGCTCCTCCGTCCGGTCGGCGACGGACGGGTGCGCGGCCGACCACGCCCGCAGCTCCTCGGCGGACTCCTGCGCCACGACGGCCACCCGCCCGGCCGGCCCCTCCAGCCGCAACCGCAGGTGCGGCCCGAACCGCCAGTGCCGCTCGACGTGGGCGTTCAGCCCGCCCGCCGCCGCGCGCCGCGCCAGCGGCAGGACGGCCTCACGCAGGGCGCGCGCCTTGTCGGGCTGGTAGTGGTACAGGGTCACGTCCACAGCGGTCGCGGCCGCGGGGTGGTCGGTCGGATCGTTCGTCATCGGCTCACTCATGGGGTGACTCCTCGGCTCCGCGCCGGTGGAGTGGGCGCGGGACGGGCAGGGGTGCGGGCGGGGGTGCGGGCGGGGCGGTGGCCGGGCGGCGGGCCGGACGGTAGGTCTCCGTGACGAGTTCGACCGTCCGGGACGGTTGCGCCCGTCCGCCGATGGCGGGCAGGGCCTCCTCCAGCAGGACGCCGTCCGGGTGGCGGCCGAGCCACCGGCCCAGGTGCCGGAGGTGGAGCGGGTTGCCGAGGTCGACGGGCTGGGGCTTGGGCGCGCGGAGCTGGATGAGGATGGCCTCGGAGGCCGTGGTCTCCGCGCCCGGGGCCGGCGCGGGGTGGAGGAAGAGCTGCTCGGGCAGGCCGAGGCGGGCGCGCCAGCGGGCGACGGTCGCGACGGGGACGCCGTGCGGGCCGGGATCGGCGCCGAGTTCGGCCCGCAGGGCGTCGAGGACCCCGGACGGGAGGTGCCAGCGGCGGCGGGCGAGGACGACGTGCCGGTGGCGCAGCCGCGGTGTGTGGGTGACGGTGCCGCCGGGGGCGGGCAGGGGCGTGCGGGGCAGCAGCGGGTGGAAGCCCACGATGCCGTTCGCGTGGTCGCAGAGGAGGGGCGCGAGCCGCCGCGGAAGCATGATCGGGGAGAGGAAGCCCAGGTAGAGGACGTCGAGGTACTCGCCGGTGGAACGCAGGCGGACCCTGAGCTGGTCGGTGTCCACGTCGTGGACCAGGTCGAGGTCGGCCTCGGCGAGGCTGGACCAGCGACGGTCCGGCCCGATCTCGTCGGCGACCAGCAGCGGGTGCAGGTTGGCGTTGAAGCCGCCCAGCGGGCGGATCTGGGCGGCCCGCGCGCCCTCGTCGAGCCCGGCGCGGATCTGCCGGGCGACCTCGGCCGCGGCCTGCGGGGCGGTGGCGTCGAGGAAGCGGCTGGTGAAGCGCCCCCAGCCGTAGTAGACGTGGTTGACGCACAACAGGCCCTCGGCCGGCTCCCGTTGGACGAACCAGGAGTAGCTGAGCGGCCGGGCGGCCGTCCAGTCGGGCAGCCGCTCGGCCAGTGCGCACACCCGGTCGGCCGGCAGCACGATCTCGCCGTCCGCCTCGGGGAGGTCGATGAACTCCTTTCGCAGGGAAGCGAGTTCCTCGGGAACCCGGACATCCGCCCAGACGTCGCCGGCGTCGTCGCCGAACTCCCACGGCGTGGAGCAGACGCCGCCGACGCCGTACCGGGCCACGAAGCGGTCCCGGGCGTCCCGGCGGGTCAGGTGGCCGTGGTCGAACAGCTCGGCCACGGCCGTGAGTTCGGCGAGCGCGGCGCGGTCGGCGGCGCCCAGCCGCGGCTGCGGCGGTGCGGGCGCGTGGACGTCCTCGCTGAGGACGTTGAGCGACGCGGGCTCCTCGGAGACGGGCCGGCCCGCGTCGGCGAGCACCCGGCGCCAGTCGGCCGCCAGGGCGGAGAGCGCGGCCGGCCGGCGCTCGGCGGGCTCGGCCGGGTACGCGGCCGTGCCGTCGGCGAGTTCGCGCACCCTGCGGGCCAACTCGGCGTCCTGCGGCCACTGGTGGAGCCAGTCGGCGAGCCGTCGCAGCGGCTCCGGGCCCTGCGGGTCCACCGGCTCGGTCGGCACCAGCAGCCCGGCGTCGAGGAGCCGGTCGACGAAGCGCCGTACCGCCGGGTCCTCGCCGGGGCGCCCGAGGGCCTCGGCGAGTCGTGCGGCGAGTCGGCCCGGCGGGTCGGGGGCCTCGGTGAGGGAGGCCATCACCGCCAGTTCCGGCCGGGCACCGAGTTCGACCTCGTCCTCGCGGGCGACGAGGTAGCGACCCCCGACGAACACCACCCGTGTGCGCCGGTAGTGGGCCCGCCCGGCGTCGACGCGGGCGGCGCTGGTCATCCGGTGCGGCAGGCTCCGGCTGCGCCGGGGTTCGTCGAGCAGGGCGTCGACCAGCGCTCCGACGAGGGCCCGGTTCTCCCGGACGACCGCGCGCGGGGCGGCCTGCGTCTCGTTCCCGGGCGCCTCGTCCGAGGCCCAGCCGACCGCCGTGAACCAGGACAGCGGGCTCGTCTTGCCGGTCGCCCGCAGCGCGTGGCGCAGGACGGCGGCCTCCTCCTTGTGTGCCCTGCCGCCCCGATCCGGGTTCGCCTCCGAGGCGTTGACCACCGCGCGCAACAGGTCGGCGCTGCCCAGGGCGACGGCGCGCCGGAACGCGGGCTCGCGGCACACCTCGGCCAGCGCGGCCCGTTCGGCCGCCAGCGCTGGCGGCACCGCCGCCGTGAGCTCGGCCAGCAGCAGGGCGTGTCGCCGCCTCAGCTCCAGCCAGTCCGCGAGCCGGGGGACCCGGACGGGCAGGTCCGCGAGCCGGTCGAGCTGCGCGGGGCGCGGCGCACGGCCGCTGTGCAGGGCCCGGCGCAGCGGGAGCACGACCCGCCGGTGGAACTCCTCGCCGTGCTCGGCCCGGCTGGTGTACAGATCGTCGCCGAGGGCGGGCCGGAGAGCGGCGTCGGCGGCCTCCACGGCGGTGAGCCGGGCCAGCAGGTCCCGTACGAGGCCGGACGGGGCGGACTGTGCGGCCAGGGTCAGCACCGTGGCGCGCACCAGCGCGTAGGCCGCGGTGACCGGTGGCGCGGGTGCCGATGCGGCCGGGGCCGGGGCGCGGTTGGGCACGGCGGAGGACCTCCGATGGGCGGGCGGACGGGGGAGGGACCCGGCGCGTCCGCACCGGAACGCGCCGGGTCCCGTGGGTGGTTCGCTGGTTCAGTCGCGCGATCCTCAGACGGCCGGCGCCGACGGGTGGATGACGCTGGTCGCCGGCGGGTGGACGATGCTGGTGTTGGAGGAGGAGTTGCAGGAGGTGGAGAGGGTGCCGCTCTGGGAGGAGGCGCCACCCTCCGGCAGCGCGATGCTGTCACGCAGTGCGGTGACGGTCAGCTCGCCCAGGTCGAGGTCGTCGAGCGCGAGGGCGTCCTGCAGCTGTTCGGACATGGAGGTCTCCCGGTTCTCGAAATGATGATGATGACGCGTCGTCAATTCGGCACGTTTTGGAGCGAGTTGGACTGAGCGTACGAGGGTGAACCCCGACAGGGCGGGCGTACCGGGCCAAGGCCGCGACCGGCAGGCCCGAGCGGATGCTGCGGACGTGCGCGGTCCCCGTGGGCGCGCGGCTCGGATCGCTGCGACCCCCCGCCTTGTCCCGCCTGCACGCCGCCCCGTGGGCCGAGTCTAGGTCGCGGCGGGCGCCGCCGAGCCGGACGGCCGGACATTGGCCGGTAATCCGTTCCCGGCCCCGCCCGCGGCCGTACCCCCGGCGGGACGTTGCGGCGCCCGGTTCGCCCGCATGCGTACGGTCGTCCGGTCCGACCGGATCCGGCCCGCACGCCGTCGGTGTGGGCCCGGCCGGAGAGGACCGCCGTCGCGGTCCTGTCGAACGGGCCAGCTCGGCGTCCCGGAAGCGTGCCGTCGGCTCCTCCGTCACACGGTGCCCCGCAGATCCCCGGGGCGGAACCGGAGCACACGCGCCCCGAGGGCCGGGCCACCGCAACGGCACCGCTCGAATCCGGCCAGCGCCCTCACGGCACCGGCCCGGGCTCCTCGGCCGCCCGGCGGGCAGCGCCGCCCCAAAGACGCCTCCCAGGCGCAGCTCCCGAAGTGGATGGCGGCGATCGACGGCTTCACTCCGATCAAGGTCTTTGGCCTGGCGCTGCTGTTTTCGGCGGGCAATCTCAAGAACGCGCCCCTGACCATCGCTGCCGGCGCCTCGATCAGTTCTTCCGGGCTCCCCGTGCCGCAGCAAGTCGGAACGCTCGCGATCTTCGTGGTCATCGCTTCTCTGGGAGTGCTTGCGCCACTCGTCGTCTACCTGGTCATGGGCGAGCGCGCCAAAAGCATCCTGGGGAACTGGCGAGACTGGGCCGCGCAGCACAACATCGCTGTCCTGGCCGCCCTGTTCTTCGTGCTCGGACTCAAGCTCCTGGGCGACGGCATCAGCATCCTCGCCACCTGAGACAGCCGCGCTAGTAACCGTCGCCCTGCTCGATGTGCAGATGGATCGGCCCGCGGAGAACGGGGCTGCGCCGGTACGGCGGCGGGTCGGCGACGAGCCTGGGGCGGTCGAGCCGGCGTGCCAGCTCGGTCAGCGCGATCTGGGTCTCCCGGCGGGCCAGTGGGCCGCCGAAGCACAGGTGGATACCGCTGCCGAATCCCAGGTGCCGGTTGTCACGCCGGTCAGGGTCGAAGCGGTCGGGCTCGTGGAAGCGGTTCGGATCGCGGCTGCCCGAGGCCAGCATCAGCATGATCTGCGAGCCCTTGGGGATGACGGTGTCGGCGACGGTGATGTCGCTGTACGCCGCCCGCCAGGGGATGAGGTGCACGGGCGGCTCGTACCGCAACAACTCCTCGACCAACGCTGTGACGAGGTCGGGTTCGTCGCGCAGTCGCTGCAGCACCTGCGGGTGGCGCAGCAGCGTCAGCATGCCGTTGGTGATGAGGTTGACGGTGGTCTCATGGCCGGCGATGAGCAGCAGGTTGGCGGTGGCGACGATTTCCTCGTCGGTCATCCGCCCGTCGGGGCCGTCATCGTTTGCCAGCCGGGCGAGCAGGTCTTCGCCGGGTCGCCCGTGGCGCTGGTCCACCAGTCCGCCGATGTACTGGCGCAGGTCTTTGCGGGCCTGTATGCCCTTTTCCAGTTTTTCCTTCGGGTCGGTCTTGGGGTTGTAGTCGATCGCGTTGATGACGTCGTCCACCCAGAGGCGGAACCGCGGCTCGTCCTCGTGTGGCACGCCGAGCAGACGACAGATGACGGTCACGGGGAACGGGTAGGCGAAGTCGTCGACGAGGTCGATCCGTTCTTTGCCCGCGAGGTCGTCGATCAGGCTGCCGACGATGCTGGTCAGGTCGTCCTCCATGCCGGTCACCAGCCCCGGGGTGTGCGGGGGGCCGAAATGGCGCATCGCCATGCGCCGCAGGCGGTCGTGCGCAGGTGGGTCGAGGTTGATGAACGCCGGGGTGGTCTGCTCTTCGGCTCCGGCCGTCGGGTGCGAGAGGTTGCGGGTGTCCGAGCTCAGGTGCGGGTTGTGCAGGATGTCGGTGATCTCGCGGTAAGTGCTGATGACGTAGCTGCCGTCCTCCTGCCGTGCCACGGGCGTTTTGCGCAGTTCGGCGTACAGCGGGTACGGGTCGGCTCTGGAGGAGTAGTCGAGGATCCGTTGCAGCGTGCTGGGCGTCTCGGTCGTGGTCATCTCGCTTTCCCTCCTAGCGGTGCTGGTACGCGGCCGTGACGCGGCGCTCGCTCGGGTCGTGGCCGGTGACGACCACGGTGGCGCCCTGGGCGAGCAGAGTGGGGCCGGGGTAGTCGACGGGCACCGGTTTCATGTCGGCGGGCTGGTCGGGGGCGGGGCAGGGAGGCGGGAAGGGCGCGGCCGTCTCGATGAGCGTCTGGTAGTGGTCCAACCACTTCGCGTTGTTGAAGCTCACTGCCGCGGTGACACGGCCCCGGTAGCCGTATGCGGCGACGAAGCGGCGGTCGGGCACCGATCCCTGGGTGATGACCACCTCGTCGGCGAAGGTCGGCACGCCGACGGACTTGATGTTGGCCCCGAACTGGATCGACCAGAAGCGCGGGATCGACAGGTGGGGCCAGCGGTCCGCCTGGCCGCTGACCATGTTGTGCGCCGCGACCTCGGCCTGCTCCACGGCGTTGGCCCAGTGCTCCAGCGAGATGAGCCGGTACTCGTAGATCGGGTTCGGGCAGCGTGCCACGTCTCCGGCGGCGAAGACGTCGTCGGTGACCAGGCCGTTGAGGTCGAGGGCGCGGCAGCCCGTGTCGCAGGCAATGCCCCAGACCCCCGCCGCCAGCCCCGAGCCCTCCAACCACTCGGTGTTGCGAATGCCCCCGAGTGCCACGACCGCCACGTCGGTGTCGATCGTGCTGCCGTCGTCGAAGTGAGCCCGGCGCAGCCGTCCCTGCGCGTCGCCCTCCAGCCCGGTGACCTTGACACCGCAGCGCAGGTCCACGCCGTGAGCGCGCTGCATGTCCGCGGCGACCTCACCGATCATGGCGCCGAGCGCCCCGACCAGCGGCGCCGGCGCGAGTTCGGCGACGGTCACCGGGATCTCCCTTTCCCGGCAGACGGAGGCGATCTCGGAGCCGGTGAATCCCGCGCCGATGACCAGCACCCGGGAGGGTCCGGCGGCGAGTGCTCGCCGGAGGCCCGCCGCGTGCTCGCGCGTTCGCACGACGAACACACCGTCCAGAGCCGCCTCGCTCTCGACGAACCACGGACGGGCCCGGACCCCGGTGGAGATCAGCACCCGGTCGAAGGGCACCTCACGGCCGTCGGCGAGACACACGTGGTTGGTCGCCAGGTCCAGCCCACTGGCGGGCACGCCCAACAGCCACTGCGCGTCGATCTCGCGGCGGCGCGGCAGCTTGGTGTTCTCGGCCGGCACCCACCCGGTCAGTACCTGCTTGGAGAGGGGAGGCCGGTCGTAGGGCTCGCCCGTCTCGTCGCCGATCATGGTCAGCGATCCGGTGAAACCCTCGCCGCGCAGCGCCTCCGCTGCCCGCAGTCCCGCCAGGGACGCCCCGACGACCACGATGCGGCCCTCGCGCTTGAAGGCTTGCAGGTTCTCGGCGCTGGTCATGACGGCGATGCCTCCGCCAGTGCGTCCCGTCCCTCCAACTGGTCGACCAGGATCGCCTGGACGGGGCAGGCCGCCACGGCGCGCAGCACCTGGTCGCGTCGGGCGTCGTCGGGGTTCGGGTCGTACATCAGAGCTTCCTCGCCGTGCATCCGGAACGCGTCCGGAGCGAGGAAGGCGCACTGCGCATACCCTTCGCATCGGGAAAGATCAACGACAACTCGCATCCCGACCTCCACAGGGGCTGCAAGCTGCGGGCCCGGAAGCCCGCGCCATCTCGGCGCAAGGCGCGGCAAGGCTGAGGAGAAAGGCTTCGGCTGTTGCCCACCTCCGCGGACTGCGAGGGTGCGCGCCGCGCCCGTCGGGTCGCCGCAGAAAGAATCCGGTTGTCGCCTACGAGGCGACGGGCGGGTAGTACCGCTCAGAGATCATGACCGTCCTACTGTGAGTACCCTATCCCGTGCACATATCGCCCGCACCCGGCGATTGCCCCACGGGCTGGCGTGGAGCCCACGTCGAGGCCTGGCGGTGTTCGCCCGAGCGGCGCAGTCCGCGCACGGCCGGCGTGTGGGCCCGGCTTCCGGATGGTTCGGTGTCGACAGGAGCCGACAGGACTCACCCGAGGTCCCAGGGTCGGCCGGTCTTGGAGGAGAACCAGCGTGAGCGTAGCCCAGGGGGCCTCGCAGGGCGTCATCCCCACACATCTGTTGCGAAACCAGAAGGCGCTCGTCACCGGAGCGAACTCGGGCATCGGCAAGGCGACGGCCATCGGCCTGGGACGTGCCGGAGCCGACGTGGTCGTGAACTACGTCGCCGGGCGTGAGGAGGCCGAGCAGGTGGTCGAGGAGATCTCCAGGCTAGGAGTGCGCGCGGCGGCGTACGAGGCCGATGTGTCCCAGGAGGACCAGGTCGTCGCGATGATCGAGTGGATGGTCGAGGAGTTCGGGACCATCGACATCCTCGTGGCCAACGCCGGGCTGCAGCGCGACGCTCCGTTCACCGAGATGACGACGGCCCAGTGGCAGAAGGTGTTGGACGTCAACCTCACAGGCCAGTTCCTGTGCGCTCGGGAGGCGACCAAGGAATTCCTCCGGCGGGGGATCGTCCCGGAGGTGTCGCGAGCCGCCGGGAAGATCATCTGCATGAGCTCGGTGCACCAGCTCATCCCCTGGGCCGGCCACGTCAACTACGCGGCCTCCAAGGGCGGCGTGCAGATGATGATGGCGACACTCGCCCAGGAGCTCGCGCCCCACAGGGTCAGGGTCAACGCGATTGCTCCGGGAGCCATCAGGACACCCATCAACCGCGATGCCTGGGAGACTCCCGACGCGGAGAAGGACCTGTTGCAGCTGATTCCTTACGGGCGTGTCGGCGATCCGGAGGACATCGCCCGCGCGGTCGTCGGCCTTGCCTCGGACCTCATGGACTACGTGGTGGGCACCACCCTCTATGTGGACGGCGGCATGACCCTCTTCCCCGGCTTCGCCACCGGAGGCTGACCGCTGGGCGACCCCGGCCGACAGGCGGGACCCCGGCCGGCCCTCAGTCGCGCTGCTGATCGAGGGCATCGTCCAGGGTGGTGGCGGCCATGATCAGCGACAGATGCGTGAAAGCCTGCGGGAAGTTGCCCAACTGCTCGCCACTGGGACCGATCTCCTCGCCGAACAGGCCGACGTGGTTGGCGTAGGTCTGCATCTTCTCGAAGGCGTAGCGCGCGGGACGGATCCGCCCGGCGCGGGCAAGAGCGTCCACGTAGAGGAACGTACAGAGGCTGAAAGTGCCTTCGGAGCCTCGCAGACCGTCCGGGGAGGCCGCAGGGTCGTAGCGATACACGAGGCTGTCCGAAACCAGCGTGCGCTCCATCGCGTCCAGCGTTGACAGCCAGCTCACCGTTTTGGGAGCCAGGAACCCGACACGCGGAATGAGCAGCAGCGAAGCGTCGAGGACCTCGCTTCCGTAGTGCTGCACGAGGGCCTGTTCCTCCTCGTTCCAGCCTCGCTGCATCACCTGTTCGAGGATCGCGTCGCGAGCCGCGGTCCAACGAGAAGCGTCGGCGGGCCGGCTGGTCTCTCTCGCCAGGCGCAGCCCCCGGTCGAAAGCAACCCACGTCATCACCCGGCTGAAGGTGAAGTCCTTGCGCCCGCCACGGGTCTCCCAGACACCCTCGTCGGGGCGATCCCAGGAATCAGCCAGCCAGTCCAGCGTCCGGGCGACGTTCTTCCAGCCGTGATAGCTGCCTCCCATGGCAACCTCATGTGCCTCCGACAAGCCGTACAGTGCCTCCCCGTAGATGTCCAGCTGCAGCTGATCGGCGGCCGCGTTCCCCGCGCGCACCGGATGCGAACCCCGGTAGCCCTCGAAGTGCGGGAGAACCTCCTCCGACAGCTCGGGATCGCCGTCGACGCGGTACATGATCTGCAGCGGCTCGCCCTCGATGCCCTGCCGGGCCTGCAGGCGGTCGCCCAGCCAGTGCGCGAACTGCGCCGCCTCCTCGGCGAAGCCCAGATCGAGCAGGGCACGCACGGACAGGGAGCCGTCGCGGACCCAGGTGTAGCGGTAGTCCCAGTTGCGTTCACCCCCGATCTGCTCGGGCAGACCCATGGTGGCCGCGGCGACAGGCGCGCCGGTGGGCGCATAGGTGAGCATCTTGAGCGTGATGGCCGAGCGGTGCACCATGCCCGGCCACCGGCCGCGGTAGCCGGAGTGGCGCACCCAGCGCTGCCAGAAGTCCACCACGTCCCAGAACCGCTCCATCGCGCTTTCCGGGGTGACCGGCGGCGGGCTGTCACCATCGGACCCTCCGACGGTGAACACCACCGCGGCCACCTCACCCGGCCTCAGGGTCACCGAACCCCGCATGTCCGTACCGTCCTGCTGCAGGGGGAAGGTGCTCTGCAGAGAGGCCGTGACGTTCGGTGCCCGGAAGGTGGCGGTACCGTCCTGCACGTCGAGATCGTGGGTGGCCCGGCCGTAGTCGAAGCGCGGGCGGCACTCCAGTTCGAAGCGCACCGTTCCGCGCACCGCCCGCACACCGCGCATCAGCACATGCCTGTCCGTCGGGGTGCCGGTGCGATCCGGCGGCATGCAGTCGAAGACCTCGCCGACGCCGTCCGGCGACATGAACCGCGTGACCAGGACTGCGGTGTCGGGGTAGTAGAGCTGCTTGCAGGTGGCGTTCCGGTCGTCCGGCGCGAAGAGGAAGTACCCACCGCGGTCGTGATCGAGTAGGGCGGCGAAGACACTGGGCGAGTCGAACCGGGGAGCCGCGAACCAGTCGACGACTCCCCGAGACGAGATCAGAGCAGCGGTCTGCAGGTCGCCAACGAGGCCGTGGTCGGCAATGGGCGGGTAACGGTCCATGATCATCTCGCTTCCCTGTGCCCTGATCCCACTGTCCGCCCTGTTCGACGAGGCCGCCACGGAATGCGGCATGACCTTCGAACAGGGACCGCTGCTGCGCGGGGTGTGCCTCACCAAGTTCCGCCCGGCACCGCCTGCTCCGTGACCTGCGGGCCACTGGTCCCCGAGGCCCCGGTCGAGTGCCAGGCGCAGCAGGGTGAGGGCGTCGGCGGGGTTGGCGGACAGCAGCAGTTCGCCGTCGGCGGCGTCGGCTACCGGGTGGCCGCTGACGAGGGCGCTCCAGTCGCCGAGGTCGTCGTAGACCTCGGTCCAGCCGACCTGGCGGCCGCGCTGTTCGAGGGCCTGGACGCCAGGGGCGCTCGGCCCGGGTGAGGTGGACCGGACTGTCGCCGAGTGTCCGCGTACTGATGTGAGTGACTCGTACGCCGACACCAGGGGGGCGTTGCGCGTGGCCGGAACGAGGATGGCGCTGCCGTACGAGGTGCCCAGGTAGCTGAGCCGGCGGTCGCCGACCGCGCGGCGGAGCAGGTCCATGTCCCGGGCCACGTTGGCGGTGGAGATGTGCGGCAGGTGCGACCGCCCGCGTCCCGCACCGGTGTCCGGCTGCCGTCGTGTCTGCCGGGTGTGGTGGCGGTCTCAATGGCGGCCGCCCGGTGTTGACTCAGCGTGGTGGCGGTGGGCCGGTCGGTGATGTTGCCGGGGCCGGTGTGGTGAGTGCGCTCACACGGGAATGCGGTGTACGACGACGGATAGTAGTGTCCGTTTTGCGCCATTTTGGGAATATTTGGCGAGCGGTCGGAGAGTGTTTGCCCGGGCTGCGAGGGGTCGGCGGGGGCCGGCGCGCTCCGGGCGTCCGCCCCGACGGACCAGCGCCGTCCGCCCATGGCTACGACGGTGGGTCGTAGCGAGGGGGTCTTGTCGGTGACCGGCCCCGCCTGGCAACAATTGCTGCATCAAGCCACACCGGCACCTGTCCCGCCGGTGAACGGCCTACCGCCAAGCCACGCCCCGCGACCGTTCGGCCCCTGTCCGGCCACGGTCCGAAAACGGGGAGTGACTCGGCCCAACCCGATTGAGGTCTGGTTCTACATGCCCGCTTTCAAGCTCCGTATGCGCACCTCCGCCGCGATTCTTGCCGGTGCCGCCGGTGTGACGGCCCTGGGTGCCGCCGTGGTTCCCGCGGTCGCCTCGGCCGCGGACGCCTCTCCGCAGGCCCT
>NZ_JBIWFT010000041.1:556-83670 GCF_044763205.1 Kitasatospora sp. NPDC096204 | reverse complement strand
GTCAGCCACGACCGTTCATGATCGCGGTTGTGGTGACGCTCTGTGGCTCTGGCACGGAAAGTGATCCAGAACCACGGTTGGGAGATCGCGGACAGGTCCAGTCGTCTTCACGCGGGACGTTCGAAGGTAACGTCCCGGGCAATCGAGGAGCTGAACCAGTCGCGGCCGTTCTGCCCGGATCCAAGGGGCTCGTATCTGGTGGAGATGGGCCCGCCCGGCAACGGCTGAGGGCATCCGTTCCGCTCTGCGCCACCAGGTCCGGCCTTCACCGGGGCATAGCGGCGGCCGGCGCACAGACAGCTGCCCTGGCGGCATCGACCGCAGCGCGGACGCGCGCGGCTCCTGCGGAAGCGATTGTCCCTGCACGGCTGTCGCTCGCAGGGCGGCCGACGAGGCCTGCGCAGGCGCGACAGATGCCCGGGTGGGGTACCGGGTCACGGCACTCTGCGCACTCGGCGTACCGGGCGGCTGCGGGCCGTACAGCGGCCGGGGCCGGTGGCATCTTGCGCTCCAGCCGGTTGCGGAGCACCGCTGCGGGAGAGTGCACCGGGGTGGGCAGACCCGGCAGCAAGGCCTGGGCAAGGTCAGCGGGGCTGCTGCCGCGTTCGAGCCACTGCGTGACCAGGGGCGCGAGCTCGCGGGCCTCGGCCTCGCCGAGGCGCAGGCGGGGCTCGGGTCGGATCACCCGGAAGAGCGTGGCGACCGCATCGCGGACCTGCTCATCCGGTACCGCCGGAAGCTCCTCGATGTCGTAGCGGCGGTTGCCCTCCCGCCCTCCCACCTTCGCCTGCGGCTCGGCGGCGACCTCCGGGTCGTCGGGCTGCTCGGTGGGGAGGGTGGGTTCTTTGTACCGGGTACTTTCAAGAAGGGCGTCAGGACGGCCGGTGGTCGCCTCACCGGAGACCGGACGGGTGGCACCCGGTAGCGGCGGGAGCTGCGGGGTGTCGTAGACGTGGGTCTCGGTGCGGATGGTGCCGTCCGGCATGCGGATCTTCTCGACCCGGTAGAAGCCGGCCTCGGTCAGCTCCTTCAGGGCCTTGCGGATCGCACCGCGTCCCTGAGGGCTGGTGTCGGCCATGTGCCGGCCGTCCTCGCGCCAGCCGTCCGGGCGGGAGAGGAGGTCCGCGAGTAGGCCGCGGGCGGTGTAGGACAGCCGCCGGTACTGCAGCAGGCAGTTGGGCAGCACGGTGAAGTTGCGTACGTGTTCGGTACGATGGACGCGCACCGGGAGTTACAGCTCCTGTTGCCGGGCCCCGAGGCGTTCGCAGCGCCGCCGGGGTCGCCTATTTTCTGTTGGACCACGGAACGTACCACAACGACCAGGCATGCAAGGCGCGTTGATGCCAGCGGCCCTGATCACATTCAAGGCCGAGAAGCCTGCCGGCCGACGCTGCGGCGAATGACGCGATCACTGGTGTGGAGCGCGGCCGTGAGGTGGTTGCCGAGGTCGGTGGGGAGCGTCCCGACTCCGAGAGAGCAGGCGTGGAGAAGAGCCCGGCAGTCCTGCGCCTGCCAGTCGGTGGCCAAGGCGGTGAACACCGGGTGGGCAAGGGCTTCCCGAGCCGCGTAGCCGTCTGTGGCCTTCATCGTTCGGCGGTGCAGCTCCGTGACGAGCTGGCGTGCGACTGGGTCGTTGTCCGAGGCGGCCACGTCCAGGAGGACGAGTCCCAGTCTCGTGTCGAAGACGGCCATCCCGTCTTCGACCGGGCGTTCGAGGTAGGTGGCCGCCAGGTCCTGAAGGGCGCGGCGCCAGGGCTGGCCCGACAGGCGGCGACACAGTAGGGCCAGGCACCTTGCGACGGCTTCCTCCCATGACTCTTCGGGGATGACCTCGGCCAGGAGCGTTCTGGCTTGGAGGCCGTTCCCACCGGTGAGGGCAGCGAGGACAGCGACTTGCCGGCCGTCGAGCATGCGTCGTCCGATGCCGTGATGCTTCTGAACGTGGGTGAGTGCCTCCGTCCAGCGTCCGGCGGCGGTCAGGGGTGCGGGTACCGTCGGCGAGCAGGACGGTCCACAGCCAGGAGCGGACGGTGTGGCGGTCGGCGGGGTCCGCGACGAGGTTCGCGGGGACGGTGATGCCCTCGATGTCGACGGACTTGGCGTCGGTGACGGCGTCGAACAGCGCCAGGAGGTGCTGGCGACCCTGGTCGGCTTGCCCAGCGCGGAGTCGCAGGCGGGCGAGGTTGATCAAGGGTTCGAGGGCTCGGATTGCGGCCGAGGCCGGGAGCGGGGTGGCGTGCAGGTAGGCGGCGGCGTGTCGGCGGCACATCGCACGGGCGGCGGCGTGGTCGCCGATGTCGGAGGCGATCAGGGCGGCCTGGTTGTAGACGGTCGAGGCCGCGCTCGGGTCCTCCCGTTCGTTTGCGGCGTGGGCGAGTTCGGTCAGCGCCCGCACGCGCTGGGGCAGGGGCAGGCAGGCGGGGCGGGGCCGGGCGACGAGGGGGAAGCGCCGGGTAGCTACGTCAGGGGGTGTCCACACGGCCGGCGTCGTTCCTCTCGGTGGTGGGGTCGGGGCCGAAGACGACGCTCTTGGCGGTGGCGGCGAGCGCGGTCTGGGTGGCGTAAGGCAGGCCGGTCCGGTTCCAGGCGAAGATCACGTGGTGGGCCAGGACATCGCGAAGGCCGCGGTGGAGCTTGCCGGCGGCGTGGAGTCCGGCCAGTTCGGCTCCGGCATCGCTGTGGGCGCGGGCTCGCCCAGTGGCGTGGGCGAGTGGGCCGCCCGGCCGCAGCGCGTGGTGCGGGTCGACCGAGAGCAGGCGATGGACGGCGGTGTGCAACCGGTCGTCGCCGGTTGCGGGTTGGGCGCGGTGGGCGGCGACGCGGGCCCAGACGTCGCCCCGCTCGTACCAGTCCAGCCCGGCGGAGTGCATCAGGAGGCTGCACAGGAGAAGGGAGGTCTCGGCGAGGTGTGTGCGGGGCTGGCCCGGGCACAGGAAGCCGCGGCTGTCATGGTGGAAGAGCCGGTGGGCGCTGTCCATGGCTTCGGTGCCGCCGAAGGCGTGGACCTCGGGTTCGTAGACGCTCGGCGTCCAGCCTTCGATGTGGCCGGCGGCGGCCAGTTCGTCGAGCCCGTGGGTGATGCGGTGGTGCCCGCCGGGTCCGGGCCGGTAGCGCACACGCCAGCAGGGCCGCTTGCGGATCACGAACCAGGCGGAGAGGGCGCCTTCGGCCTCAGCCGCGTGCAGGAGCGGGACGAGGTGGGCCAGGGCGGTGGCCTCGGCGCGGTCCCATTCGCGGAACGCGATGTTGGCCTGGAGCCAAGGAGTTGGGTGCATGAGGGGGCCTCCGGGGTTCATGCCAGGGCGAGGAAGGTGTCCCAGTGCGGTACGGGGGCATGTCCCGTGCCGAGGGTATGCAGGGCGAGGGCCGTCCCGGCGGCGCCGTCGAGGAGTTCCGGGTCGTGTACGCCGTTGTCGATTGCGGTGATCAGGCGGTCGGCCAGGGGCGGCAGTTCGGCGGTGATGGCGGGGTTGCCGGTTTCGGTGGCCGTGCGCCATGCGGCGTGCAGCAGTCCGGCCATGCCGTGGCACAGCCCGGTCTCCGGCAGGAGAGCCAGCTGCTGCGGGTCCCGCAGGGCGGCGAGGACCGCGTTCTCGGCGTCACGCACGCGGTCGGGGTCGCCGAGGGCGAGGCCGGCGAGCTGCTGAGCGCGGGCGGTGCCAGCCACTCCGTAGCACCAGGACGGCCGGGGCCTCAGGTTCGGGTGGAGGCGGTGGTCAGCCGTCTGTTCGACGGTGAGCTGGCCCGGCCACCAGGGGCCGCTCTGGCTGTCCTGGCGCCAGTGGTCGGTCCAGGAGCAGATCCGCTCGATGGCCTCGGCCGTGCCGGACACGGCCGGGCCGTGGAGCAGGGCCCGGGACAGTACGGACAGGGTGGCGCTGATGCCGTGGGCGGTGCCGAAGTTGCCATGGCCGCCGGGGTAGTCGAGGTGGGGTGCGCCGGTCGGTGCGACGTCCATCCACCAGGGCGGCAGCCCGGCCGCGTCGGACAGGGGCTCGGTCAGGCGTACGAGGTAGGCGAGCACGTCGCGGGTGATCTCGTGGTGGGGGTGTCGGCTCAGGTGGTATGCGCCCAACCCGGACAGACCCTGGATCAGGTCGAACTCCTCCATGGGGGGCCGTTCGGCGCAGTCGATGCGCCGGTGGGCAGCGGCCAGGCGGGTTCGGGTGACGGTGGTGGTCGCCGCGTCGAGGCGGTCCAGGACACGCTGGTAGCGGTCCTGTGTGTCGGCTGCGGTGGAGGTGATGAAGGCGAGGGCCGGGGCACCGAAGTACAGGTTGGCGTTGGCGGCGGCGCTGATGTCGCCGTGCAGAGCGGCCCGCAGCCAGGTGTGGGCGGTGTCCCAGTCGCCGTGGCCGGTGCGGGCACGCTCGATGTGCAGTAGGGCGACGCCCGAGGCGCCTCCGGCGAGCGATTGCGGCCAGGACCGGCCACCTTCGGGCCGCCCGAGCGGCCACACGGCGGCCGGGTCGGCGAGTGCCCGGGCGAGCCGGTCGGCGGCGGCCAGCGCGGCGGCCTCGGGGGCTGTCATGGTCATTGCTTCCTCCGTGCGGTCCGGCTCAAGGCGGCGGCCCGGGCCAGGTGCAGGTGCGCGCGTTCCTCGTCCAGGTCCGGGCCGTGCATCCGCACGTGGTGGAGGTGCAGCAGGTCCGGCAGCAGGTCCTCGGGGCTGATGCCGGCGCTCTGGAGCGTGCGGCGGTAGGCGGTCAGTGCTTCGCGTCGCGCGGCCCACGCGGCGGCGACCTGTTCGCTCAGGGCCGTGGGGCCGGTGGTCACCAGGTCGACGGCCTGGCGGTAGACAGTGCGGGCCGGGGCAGTGGGGCTGGTGCGGGTGTGGTCGATGAGCCAGCGCATCGCCGTGGTGGTGTCGCCGAGTAGTCCTGCGGCGATGTCCGTCATGCTCGCGGCGGTGATCGCGCCCGCGTCCACCGGGCCCGCGCAGGCGAGTTGGGCGAGGGTGGCGGCGGAGTCGGCCGCGAAGTACCGTTCGGCCGCCTCGATCGCGTTCGGGCCGCCGAACCGAGCGGTCTCCGGATGGTAGGTCTCCACGCTGGTGTGGGTGATCAGGCCGTGTCGCCGCAGACGCCGGGTCCACTCACCGATGCGCTCGAAGGCCGTGCCGAGTGTCCCGGGCTCACACGTCAGCCGGAGGCGGAGATGGTCGCCGGGGTCGCGGTAGCGAATGAACCACCATGGCGGGGAGCCCAGTTCGTCCAGCAGGGCCGGCAGGTGCTGGGTCAGGACCCGGTCCTGTCGCTCGCGGCGTCCGTGCAGGTGGAGCTGGATGCGGTCGTCGCAACCGGGCAGGTGGCCGTGCTCCAGGCCGGTGATGTGGCCCGTCACCGTGACCGGGACGGCGTTCTGGTCGGCGGCCAAGGGGATGACGACTTCGTGGGCCCGCCCGCCGGTCCAGCCCAGGTCATGGGGCCCGGGGGCAGGGTTGAGCGTCACGGTGCCGTCGCGGTCCAGGTGGGTCCGCAGCAGGGCCCGGTGTGCGGGCTGGGCGAGATCGAGGCCGAGGCGCTGGTCGGCTTCGCTCAGGTACACCCGCTCGGGCAGGTGCACGTCGCAGCGCCATCGGGTCAGGGCCTGGTCCCAGGTGGCCCATGGTGTGTCGGCGGCGGGCAGGTCATCTCGGGTGAGGAGCCAGCGGGCCGGGGACAGGACCGTGCGCCGGTATCGCAGGGCGGGCAGGAACGGCAGGTTGGAGGCGGCGGTGCCCCACAGGAAGCCGGTGCAGGGGACGGCCAGTGCGACGGGGGCCTCGGCCAGGAAGCGGGCCAGCGGATGGGAGTGGTGGCCCAGGTCGACGGCGTTCAGCAGCAGGGTGTGGACGGGGCGGTTGCGGGAGATGGAGACCAGGTGCAGTTGTCCGGCGTCGACGGTAACGGCCAGGTCCGTTACCGGGAGGATGGCGGTGTCCGGGCCGTGGAAGTCGCCGAGCGGGATCACCAGGTCGGCCGCCTGTGGGGCCCGGGCGACGTTCTGGGCCCGGGCGGACAGCGCGGTGGAGCTGATCTGGGCGAGGAGCGCGCCTTCGTGCACGCCGGGCAGGCCGGCGTACGTCGTCATCATGCGGCGGCGGTCCGTGTCGGGCAGGATGCCCAGGAAGCGGCCGGTGGTGGAGCCAGCCGAGCGCGCCACCCCGACGACGTGCAGGGTGAATTCACCCTGCTGGAGGGCCGCGAGGTTGTCGGCATGGATGCGGACGGTCAGTTCGGTGCTCGGCTGCACTCGGTGGCCCGGATCGGTGGTGGCAAGGTCTTCCAGCGCGGTGTCGTCGAGTTCGACTTCCATCCGGTGCCGCATGCCGGCGGTGTGGGCGAGTTTGATGAGGCGGGCGTCGCGTTCGGGCAGCGGGGCGGGCGCCGGTGCGATGGTGGCGCCGAGGTAGCAGGGCGGGTAGCCGAGCGCTTCGATGGCATCCAGGACGGGGACGGCCGCCCGGCGTCCGTAGCGTTCCAGGAAGCGGTCGTGCCACTGGTCCCAGCCGGTCAGCGCCGCCCTGGGAGCGAGGCGAGTGAGCGCCCGCGCGGCCGCTGCCGCCTCGGCGGCCACCGTCTCGGGGATGGCCAGGTCCCAGTCCACTCGCAGGTCCAGGGCGCCTCGGGACGCCTGGCGTATCCCGGCTGCCTCGGCCGGGTCGAGATGCGGCAGGTGGTGGTGGAGGGCGGCAAGCGGGTCGGCGACGGTCATGGCAGGGCGGAGGCTGGTGAGCAGGATCCCCTGCTTGACCAGGCCCGTCAGGAGTGTGTCGACCGAGGCGGGCGGAGCACTGGGGAAGGCGGCGGACAGCTTCGCGGCGAGGTCGCCCCACAGGATGGGAGTCCACGCACCGTCCAGGGCTTCGCGCACCGGCGCGGAGATGCGTACGTGCACGTGCTGCGGTCCCTGGCCTGCGGTCCGGCTTGGGCGGTGCTCGATGATCACGTGGCCGTCGCGTTCCACGGCGAGGGCGTTGGCAGCCAGCATCAGGTGGGGCCGCAGGGCGGGGTGCCACTCGAAGCGGTCGATCAGGGTCGTGCTGGACGCCGCGTCGGCTCTGGCCACGGCGTGGTGCCCGGTACCCACCCGCAGCGCGGCCCTGGTGGCGATGCGTGCGGGTGCGACGCCGGCGAAGAGGCCGAACGGGGTGGCGCGGGTGCGGGCCCTCAGCAGGTAGCGGACGACGGCGAGCACCGTGCGCCGCATGTCTGGGGCCGGGAGCGGCCTGCCGGAGCGGATCTGCTCCACCCGGTGTGCGAGATCCGCGCTGGCGGCCGTGACGGCAGCGGCGAAGTCCGTTATCTTCCAGACCTGTTGCAGCCAGGATCGCCACGCCTGCATATCCGCTTCCGTGCTGACGAGGTCCGGCCAGGGCACCTGCTGATCGGGGTGCCAGGCGGCCGCCCTGACCAGTGCCGCATCGATGTGGCGGTACATGAGCCCCCTCCTGTCGCCGTGCGGTGCCCGGCCGCGCTCCGCGCGGGGCCGGGCACCTCGAATGGACTGGCCGGTTACGGGCAGCTGACGCACGCGGTCGCGCACGTCGAGTTGCAGCCGTCGTTCGTCAGGCGGATGAGCTGGTCCGCGGCGGGGCCGCCCTCGACGATGGTGATGTCGAGGTCGAAGCCGCTCAGGTCGTGCTGCTCGTCGGCCGCCTGCGAGGGCGCGATGGGGCCCTCCAACTGCACGGTCATGTATGCCTCCTTGGCAGATCGGTTGATGGCGCACCCGGGCCCCGGGTCGGGGCCCGGGAGTCTCAGTGCCAGGTCGCCGTGACGACACCGTGGCGTCGCAGGACGGCGTTGCCGGGCAGGGGGGTGGGCGCGGGGCCCGGCAGGTAGCGGAAGGTCGCGGCGCCGCGGCGGCGATGGTCGCGGGCCCAGCGGCGAAGCAGGGTGACGTACTCGTCGGCGAGCGTTTCGGCACCGGGCCCGTGGGCGATCACGCCGCTCTCGAAGCCTCCGGTGTCCGCGTTCTCACGGCGGGTGCGGTAGGCGAAGCTGTCCTCACTCACCAGGGCGGGCACCCCGAACAGCGCGGACGCTTCGAGGAGGCCGCGGTCCACCACGTCGTTGGCCGCGTGCAGGCGGGCCGGACTCGACAGGTTGAGGGTGAGGTACAGCTCCAGCTCGTCGGGCAGGTCGTAGGCCTCGCCGGACCAGCGCTCCAGGCGGGGCGCATCCAGCGCACGGTTCAGCGCCTGGGCGTCGAGCGGCACCCGCACGTCGTCGCTCTGCACGGCGACGCCCTCGCGCAGCATCACCTTGCGTTCCTCAGCGGCGCCTTCGCCCTGCATGGGCACGAACCGGGCCAGGGTGTAGGAGCGGCTGACCAGGCCGGTGCCGTCGCGGTCGAAGGCGATCGAGCGGGTCGTGCCGCAGACCGTCAGCGGGACGACGAGGCGCCCGGTGGGCGTCAGCCCGTCGATCCAGGACGGGGGGATGTCCCAAGCGGCGGCCGTCACGATGATCAGGTCATACGGGGCGCCGTCCGGCACACCGCCCTCACCATCGGCCAGGACCGTACGCACCTGCGGGTACCCGGCGTCATCCAGGCACCGCCGGGCCTGGTCGATCACGTCGCGGTCGATGTCGACGGTGGTGACCTCGCCCTGCTTGCCGGCGAGTTCCTGCAGGTAGGCGGCGTTGACTCCGCCGGAACCGATTTCCAGCGCCTTCATGCCGGGCTCGACGCCGGCCTGCTCCAGCATCACGGCCTGCAGGTGGGCTGCAGACATGACGCTGAGCTCCAGGCCGTTCTCGTCCTTCTTGACCGGTACGGTGCGGTGCAGGTCGTAGGCGATCTCCGCCGGCGCGTCCGGTGCGAACAGGTGACGGGGCACCGCGGCGAAGGCGGCGGCGACCGGCTCGCTCCTGATGCCGTCCTGGTCGCGCAGCGCGCGGACCATGTCCGCTCGCAGCACGTTGGGGTCGCGGACCGGCGAGTCGTCAATGGAAGTCATCCGATTACCTGTTTCTGTCGGGGGTTGGTGCGTGCGGCGCCGACTCGGCGCCCGCCCGGGACGCTAGTCAGGGCTGCTCGTCGTAGTTTTCGGGATGCTGCTGGGCAGGGTGGTAGCGCGCGGTCGGTGGCCGGTTCCGGGAGTTGGTCCGGGGGATCGCGCGTCAGGCGGCGGCGGAGATCGCGCCCACGGTGCTCTGGTGAGTGTGCTCGTCCGGCGGGTAGGGCAGCAGGCACCGGATTTGCTTGCCGACCGGTGTCAGGATGGCGTCCCAGCCCGGGGCGAGCGCGGAGACGAGGAAGAGCCCGCGCCCACTCTCTGCCATCACGTCGACGAGGCCGCCAGCGGGACGGCCGGGCAGTTCGCCCGGCTCCGGGTCGTGAACCCGGAGCCGCACCCCATCGGCGCCCGCGTCGACCTCGACAACCAGTGGAACCCCGTCCCCGTACAACCGCACCGCGTTCCCGGTCAGTTCGCTGACCAGCAGTTCCGCGTCTTCGGCCAGGCCGAGGGCGACCCCGGCGGCCACCAGTTCCGCGACCGTCAGACGCCGTATCCGCGCCAGACTCGCCTGGCCGGCGACCAGGTGGACCGTGACACCAGACTCACGGCTCTGGACGTAGAACCCGTGCTCGCTATGCATCAGCTCGTCGGCTGCCGAGAGCATGGCCCCTCCTATCTGCGGGCTTGCGTCCGCGCAGCATCGGAACAAGTAACGCTGAGCTGGCATCACTTGACAGCCAGTTAGCACCTGCCCTCAAGAGGATGGACCTTTCCGTGATTGGGCGCAAGATTTCTACCCAAGTTGGTGTCGCGCGGGGGCGCGAGGGGTCGTCTTGCGCGCACGGGTAGTGCGACACTCTGGCTATGCCGAACTCGCCGCTGGTTCCCACCGTCCGACGCCGCCAGCTGGGCAAAGCCCTGCGGCGTCTGCGCAACACGGCCGGCCTCACGCTCGACGGCGCGGCCGAGGCCATGGGGTGGAAGGGCCCGAAGCTGTCGAAGATCGAGAACGCCACCCAGTCGATCCGTCCCGCGGAGCTCTCCGCTCTGCTGACGGTCTACGGCGTGAGCGACCCCGAGGTGTTCACCGCGCTGGAGAGCTTGGCCAAGGACGCCGGCAAGCGCGGCTGGTGGCAGACGTACAGCGGAGTGCTGTCACCCGCATACGCGGACTACATCTCGCTGGAGTCGGACGCGGAGAGCATCCGGATCTACTCGCCCGGCCTGGTCCCCGGGCTTCTGCAGACCGCGGCCTACGCGCGCGAAACGATCGCGGTGAACGCGATGACCCGCACCCCTGACGAAGTCACTGCCCTGGCTGAGGTCCGACAGGCGCGGCAGGCGGTTCTCAGCCGTACCGGCCGCCCGCCGCTGGAGCTGTGGGCGATCATCCCCGAAGCGGTTCTCCACCAGAGGTTCGCGGTGAGGCCGGCCATCATGCGCGAGCAGTTGCGACGGCTCCTGGACGCCGCCGAACTGCCCAACGTGACGGTCCAGATCATGCCGTTGAATGCCACGCTCCACCCCGGCACCATCGGCGGCTTCAACCTGATCAGTTTCCCAGGTCCGCTGCCCGATGTCGTGCAGTTGGAGAACCTCCTGGGCTCGTCCTACGTTGAGGACGCCGCTGGCGTGAAGCTCCACGCCGCAGCCTACGAGCGGATCCTGGCGGCCGCCCTCCCGCCGGATGACTCGCTGGCACTGATCGCACGCATGGAAGAAGGAACCGCACGTGAACGCACCAAAGGCTGATCTCTACGCCTACGACCTCACCGGCGCCGTCTGGCGCAAGTCCTCCGCCAGCGGAGGAGAGGGCGAGTGCCTTGAGGTCACCGACCTGCCCGGTGGGGGCCGGGCCGTCCGCGACTCCAAGAACCCCGACCGCGCGCCTTTGTGCTTCACC
Source organism: Kitasatospora sp. NPDC096204 (assembly GCF_044763205.1). Taxonomy (NCBI): domain Bacteria; kingdom Bacillati; phylum Actinomycetota; class Actinomycetes; order Kitasatosporales; family Streptomycetaceae; genus Kitasatospora; species Kitasatospora sp. NPDC096204. The sequence continues at coordinate 72,817 of NZ_JBIWFT010000041.1, read as the reverse complement.
GCCCGCGAGTGGGAAGCCGCCAGAGCAGGCATCCTCGCCGGCGAACTCTGATCCACCCGCAGTCTTCGCCGGCTGCGGGGCAGCTCCCCAGCGACCGGGGTGGGTCAGTTGTGCTGGTGTGCCATCTTGTGCGGGGCTTCGAGCACGATGAGGTGGCCGGAGAGGGCGCGGCGTCAGGGGTGAGTCCGTCGAGGACGTCGGTGGCATAGGCGTTGTCGGGGCAGCGGGCGAGGTTGCGCAGAGAGGTCCAGTTGTCGGCGATGGTGGCCAGGTACTGCTGGTCGCGGCTGATGGTGGCATTTCGCTGGGTGAGATAGTCCTCGGCGCGCTGGTGGGCCTGGTGCCAGTTGATGTCGCCGTGGTCGGCGAGCCCTGCGAGGGCCGGTCCCGGGTTGCGGTCGGCTCGGCGGATCGCGTCGATCTCCTCGACCCGTGCGCGCAGCCGCTGCTCTTCGAGCCGCTGGCCGAGGGCGGCGCTTGCGGCGTCGCGGGTCAGGTGGCCCTCGGTGATCTGGGCGGCGAGGTCGGGGGCGTGCCGGAGCAGGTGGTCGTGCTGGGTTTGGATGGCGTCGGCCTCAGCCTTGCGCCGGCGCATCGTGTCGTGAGCGAAACGTCGAGGCCGAGCACGCCGAGTCGGACCTGTTCGGCGAGGCCGTCGGGCGGGACGCCGGGACGCTGGAGAAGGTGCTGCTCCAGGGCTCGACGGCGGAGAAGCCGCTGCAGTCGGTGGACGCCTTCGTCGACTGGGCGGGCACCTACCGGGAGCTGGGCGTCACCGAGCTGGTGATCCACTGGCCGATCCCCGACTCGATCTTCGAGAACGACCTCGCGGTCTTCGAGCGGATCGCCACCGAGGGGCTGGCCCAGCTGGGCTGAGCGCCGCCGTCGGGGGGCGGTGTCGGGCCGGGGCGCTAGTCTGTCGGCCGCACGGTACAACTGATCATGCGTCACAACGGGGGGTTCTTCGTCATGCCTTCTTCCAGCTCCGGGAAACTGCTCGCCACCGCCCTGGTCGCCGCCGCGGCGTTCGGACTGGCCGCCTGCGGCCCGGACAACTCGGACCAGGGCGCGGGAGGCGGGTCGGCCGCGGTGACCACCGCCCCGACCGGCGCCGGCTCCGCCCCGGCCACCGCGGCCCCGACCGGCACCGCCGCCGCCCCGGCGGCGAGCGGCAAGCCCGCCCCGACCGGCAAGCCCGCGCAGAGCGCGAAGCCCTCCGACGAGCCGGAGGGCTTCTGCACCCACGAGCCGCTGCCCGCCGGGCAGAAGTGGGTGTACCCGGTGAAGGGCACCAGCGCGACGACCCTGGTCTACAAGGAGACCAAGGACGCCTGCGGTGTGAACGACGTCGTCTTCGAGCCGGTGGGCGCGGACAAGAGCGCCCCGATCGCGCCCGCCGCCAAGGGCCACCTGAGCTCGGTGCTGGCCCCGCCGAAGGACGTCGCCGTGGCCGACCTGGTGAAGCACGTCAACGAGTGCCTCGCCGATCCGACCAACGTCAAGGGCTCCTACCCCTGCTCGGGCGTAGGCGACTACAAGGTGGCGCTCGACGCCTCCGGCAAGGTCACCGAGCTGTGGGAGCGCGCCCACAGCTGACGCGCCGCCAGGGGCGGTGCCGGGCGGCTCACATCACCTGGAGCCGCTCGGCACCGCCCGCGCAGCCGAGCTGCTTCCCGGCGGCGCGCTCGGCGAAGCCACCGGCGATCCTGCCCAGCCGCGCCCGGCCCGGTCCGTCCGCGACGGCCTTGCCGTCCTTGCCGGTGAGCGTGACGACGGCCCGGTAGCCCGTGCGCTTGCCGTCCAGCGCGCATTCGAAGTCGACCGCCCCGGCGCTGTCGCCGCCGGGCAGCACGACGCCGAACGATGCCTCGGCGGTCAGCAGCCGTCCGTCCTCGCCGTTGACCGAGCACCGTACGGAGGCCGGGTTGGTCGCGTCCGCCGTCCGGTAGTCCGTCTGCACGTAGACCCGGGGCGCGCCGCCCAGCACCCCGGCGACGTCCGGGTCGTCGAGCAGGCCCCGGCACTCGCCGTGCGACAGGGTGACGGCCGGCGGCCGGTAGGACGTGTGGTCGAGGTACAGGTGCCAGCCGAGCAGGCCGCCGCCGAGCAGCAGCGCGGCCCCGCCGGCGGTCAGGGCCCGGGGGTGCCTCATGAGCACTGTTCCTTCCTCGTCTCCACCAGCGCGGCCCGGGCGAGCTGTTCGAGGTCGGCCCGGACGCCGTCGGCGGAGCCGCCGGGGGTGCGGACGGCCTCCCCGGCGGTGATCTCCAGCTCGAAGTAGTCGTACCGGTCGTGCTTGCCGGTCAGGCAGCCCGCGGCCGCGGCGGCGCCGCCCGGCCACGAGGCGCCGAGGCCGGCGACCTCGAAGGGGCGCGCGTCCGGCCGCTTGGCGGCCTCGGCGCCCAGGGCGAGTTCGCCCCGGCGGCCGACCGACGTCAGGGTGAGCACGGTGCGCCCGTCGATCCGGATGACGCAGGTCCGCGGGTCGTCGCCGACGACGGACTTCGTCCGCTCCTCGGAGTCCTGGTCGCCGTCCGGCAGCAGCCGCCCGAGCGGGGTGTCCGGGCCGGTGGGCAGGTGGCAGAGCTGTGCCGACCGGCCGGCGGCCTCGGCCGGGCGGTGGCCCTGCCAGTCCCGGTAGCCGACGAAGCCGGCGGCCGCCACCGCCACGACCAGCACGGCGGGCAGCAGCAGCGGATCGTGCAGGCGCCCGGCCCAACGGGCGGGGAGCCCGCTCACGCGTCGCCCTTCGCGTTGGTGCTGCTGTTGTTCGCCGTCCCACGCGCCATGCCCTGGAGCGCGCTGTCCCGGGCGCTGTTGGCGAGCCGGTCGAGGTCCTGGCGGGAGATCCCGGTGCCGTCGCCGGCGTCCCGGACCGCCTGGTCGGCCCCCTTGGCCACCCGGCCCTCGGCGTCGGCGGTGTGGTCGCGGCTCTCCTGGCGGCCGTCCTCGGTGGTGTCGTGCTTGTTGGCCTCGATCACGCTGTCGGCGATCTCGTCGACCAGCGCGCCGGCGATCTCGCCGCCGAGCGGGATCTTCTCGGTCACGCTGCCGATGACGGCGTTGAAGGCGTCCTTGCCGTAGCCGACGTTCTTCTCCAGCGCGTCGTTGAACTCCTTGTCGGAGACGGCGTGCTGGTTCTGCACCTCGTCGATCCGGGCCTGGTTGAGGTAGCCGCTGACGACGCCGCCGGACTCCGCGTTGTGCTTGATGTCCGACTCCAGCCGGGCGAAGTCGGTATCCCCGCTGTCCAGGTGGCCGCGGATGAGCGCGGTGGTGTACGCCTGGTTGGCGTTGGCCACCGCGCCGTAGGCGTCCGGGTCGCGCCCGAGGGCGTCGAGCAGACCGGCCACGGACGAGGCGTTGAGGGTGGCCGGGGAGCCGTTGACCGGCAGGTCGTGCCCGTGGGAGAGCGAGTTCTGCACGTCGCCGATGTACTCGGCGGTCATGTGCCCGAGGCTGCCGCGCATCGCGGCGAGCTTGCCGTCGCCCTTGATGTCGTCCAGCGCGCCGTCGCCGCCGTGCCGGCCGAAGGTGTCCACGACCCGGTTCATCAGGTCGGCCTGCTCGGAGGTGTGCTTGGCCGGCGGGATCGGGCCCGGCTCGTCGTACGGGTGGCCGGTGGTGGCGGCCTCCAGGGCGCGGCCGAAGGCGGCCGGGCCGGCCTGCTTGCTCGCGTCCCACACCTTGGAGTCCCGCGAGGTGGTGTCCGGGATCCAGTCCTTGTCGTGGGAGTAGTAGCCGAAGTAGTCGGCGGGCTTGGGCTTGCCGCCCTGGTTGACCGTGCCGTCCTGGTTGTACGCGGTCGGCTGCTCGGTGAAGAACTTGGTGGCCGCCTCCGGGCTGTGCGCGAGCGCCTCCAGGATGGCCGTGGTGGGGCGGAAGCCGGAGCCGGCCTCGTCGCCGCCGGTCAGGTTGAAGCCGTGGATCTTGGATCCGGGCATCGGGGCCGGCCAGTACCGGTCCTGGGTGTCGAGCTGGGTGACGTGCTCGGCGATCGGGTTGATGAAGTGGGCGTCGTAGTTCCCATTCATCAGGATGCCGGAGAGCACCTGGTAGCCGTACGGCACGTAGTCCAGGCCGGAGGCCCGGTACGGCTTGTCCCAGACCGGCTGGGAGCCGGCCTTGCGCAGGGCGGCGGCCCACTCGTCGGACAGGTGCGGCTCGTTGGTGGTGCGGGTGGCGGTGGCCAGGCTGAGCCCGAGGTTCTTCTGGAGCTGCTCGTAGGCCTTCCAGCGCGGGTCCTTGGCGTCCCAGGGGTGCGCCGGGTCGCCGACCATGCCGTTCCAGGACTTGATCAGGCCGTCCGGGCCGAGGTCCTGGTAGAACTTGGTGGCGAACTTGGGGTCGTTGCCGTGCGAGGCCAGCAGCGAGTTCAGCTCGGTGAGTTCGGGCTCGGTGATGTCCCCGCCCCGGGCGGCGAGCTGGGCGGCGCGCTTGCCGTCCGCCTCGGGGCCGCCGCCGATGGCCTTGCCGTTGAAGGACTTCTGCTGGTCGGTCATGCTGTCGGCGCGCAGCGCGTAGGCGATCCGCTCGTCGGCGGCGGTGGCCTCGGCGACGGCGGCGTCGATCTCCTTGCGGGCGGCTTCGGCCTTGTCGCCCCACTCCCGCTGGTAGTCCCGCATGGCCTCGTAGTCGTGGCGGGTGGCGTTGTCGGCCGGGGGCCAGCTCACGGTGCCGTTGTCGGTGACGGTCAGGCCGGCCGTCCGGGCGGACGCGACGGCCTTGTCCAGCTTGGCCTTGGCGGCCTTGAACTCGGTCGACGCCTCGGTGAAGATCGAGGCGAAGGCGTTCGCCTCGGTGACGGCGGCGGTCAGCTGCTCGTTGGTGCGCTGCAGGCCGGGGCGCGCCTGGTCGGCCGAAGGGCCGCTCCAGCAAGCTGAGTTGACCTTGGCTATCACCGTGCTGTCCCAGTCGTTGTCCAGCGCGTGGAGCTTCTGGGCGACGGTGGTCCAGGCGGTGGCGGCGGAGTCCAGGACACCGAAGTCGGCGGTGCTGAGCTCGTGGAAGTCGACCATGACGGGACTCCTCTCAGCCGGTGAAGCCGGCCTGCGTGGCCGACTCGTTCTGGCGGTAGTTGGTGGCGGTGGCGCGCAGCGCCTGGGTGGTCTGTCCGATGGTGCCGCCGAGCGCGGCGACGCACTGGTCCCAGGTGCCGGCGGCGCCCGCCGCGGCCTTTCCGGTGCTCCAGTTGGCGAGTGAGGTGGAGACCTTGGCGGTGGCCTCGTCGGCGCCCCGGCCGTCGGTGTTGAGGCGGGCGTGGATCTGGTCGGAGTTGTTCCCGGCGGTGGTGAGCGCGTTGGGGTCGGCGCTGAAGCCTCCGCCCCCGCCGCCTCCTCCGCCCGCCGCCGCGGCCGAGTTGATCTGGGTGCGGGCCGTCTCCTGGGCGCGCGCCTGGGCGGTCAGGTTCCCGTCGGCGTCGTAGGCCCAAGGATTCATCATCCGGTCGAACGCGGTCGCCCGATCAGACATGTCGATCGCTTCCCCTCCGTGCCGGCACGCTGTTCCGGCACCCCCGTCGGCAAAGAACTCGGCAAGTACGTCAAGAGTTCGACAAAGGGTACAGGCGGTTCCGCCTTTGCGAACCCCTAGGGGTGAGGGGGCCCGACGTCATACCGCAGCAGCAGACGGCCTCGTCATTCCAGCTCATGACCCGTACCGCACAACACCGTTACGTTGTGTCCGTGTCCACAGCTGTCATCACGACGGACGGCCTCACCAAGAGGTTCCCCCGCGTCACCGCCCTCGACCAGCTCACCGTCGAGGTGCGGCCGGGTGTGGTCGGGCTGGTCGGGGCCAACGGCGCGGGCAAGTCCACTCTGATCAAGATCCTGCTCGGGCTCGCCCCGGCGACCTCCGGCCGGGGCGAGGTCCTCGGCCTGGACGTCGCCACCCGGGGCTCCGAGATCCGCGCCCAGGTCGGCTACATGCCCGAGCACGACTGCCTGCCGCCGGACGTCTCCGCGACCGAGTTCGTGGTGCACATGGCCCGGATGGCCGGCCTGCCCGCCACCGCGGCCCGCGAGCGCACCGCGGACACCCTGCGGCACGTCGGCCTGTACGAGGAGCGGTACCGCCCGATGGGCGGCTACTCGACCGGCATGAAGCAGCGGGTCAAGCTCGCCCAGGCGCTGGTGCACGACCCGAAGCTGGTGCTGCTGGACGAGCCGACCAACGGCCTCGACCCGGCCGGCCGGGACGAGATGCTGGCGCTGATCCGCCGGGTGCACACCGACTTCGGCATCTCGGTGCTGGTCACCACCCACCTGCTGGGCGAGCTGGAGCGGACCTGCGACCACCTGGTGGTGATCGACGGCGGCAAGCTGCTGCGCTCCTCCTCCACCGCCTCCTTCACCGGGGCGACGGCCGTCCTCGCGGTCGAGGTCGGCGACTTCCCGGGGGACCACCTGCGGGAGCCGGGCCCGGCGGTCCGCGAGCGGCTCGCCGCGGCGGGCCTGTCCGCCCAGTCCGAGGGCTCGCACCAGCTGCTCGTCCGGCTGGCCGACGAGTCGACGTACGACACCATCCGCGACGCCGTCGCCGAACTGGGCCTCGGCCTGGTCCGGTTGGAGCAGCGCCGGCACCGGGTCGCGGAGCTCTTCACCGACTCCCGGGGCGCCGAGCGGAACGAGCCCACCGAGCAGAGCAAGGGAGGAACGGACGATGTCGCTGCCTCCTGAGGCCAGGTCCACCGACACCGGCGTCATCCACGACATCGGCTACCGCGGCTACACCGGTCCCCGGCTCGGCCGCTCCTACGCCACCCGCGCGCTCTTCACCCAGAGCCTGCGCGCCGCGTACGGCCTCGGCCGCTCCGGCAAGTCCAAGGTGCTGCCGATGCTGGTGCTGGGCGTGATCACCGTGCCCGCGCTGATCATGGTGGCGCTGTCGGTCGTGATGAAGCGCGACGAACTGCCGGTCGAGTACGCGGGCTACCTCTCCATGCTCAGCCTGGTGGTCTCGGTCTTCCTCGCCTCCCAGGCGCCGGTGCTGTTCTCCCGGGACCTCCGCTACCAGACCGTCCCGCTCTACTTCTCCCGCCCGATCACCCGCACCGACTACGTCCGGGCCAAGTTCGGCGCCATGGTCTGCGCCCAACTGCTGCTCATGGCGGCCCCGTTGCTGGTGCTGTACATCGGCGCGCTGCTCGGCGGGATGGACTTCGCGCACAACACCGGGCACTTCCTGTACGGCCTGGTCGCGGCCCTGCTGTACGCCCTGGTGCCGACCTCGGTGGCCGTGGTGATCGCGGCCGCGACCCCGCGCCGGGGCTTCGGGGTGGCCGCCATCATGGGCTACCTGGCGGTCAGCGCCGCGCTGGGCGCCGCCGTGGTCGGGATCAGCCACACCGGCACGACCGACTCCGACGCCGCGCAGTGGGTGTCCCTGATCTCGCCCACCGACCTGGTGGAGTCCCTGGTCAACGAGCTGTTCGGGCTCGGCGCGGGACTCGACCGCCGGCACGCGCCGGGCGGCCTCGGTCTGGCGGTGTTCGCGCTCGTCGCGGCGGCCATGGTGGTCGGCTCGTACCGGCTGCTGCTGCGCCGCTATCGGAACGTCTGAGAGGTCTGAGAGGGCGGCATGGCCACCATCAGCATCGACAAGGTCTCCCGCTGGTTCGGGAACGTGGTCGCGGTCAACGACATCACCATGGCCATCGGCCCCGGCATCACCGGCCTGCTCGGGCCCAACGGGGCGGGCAAGTCCACGCTCATCCACATGATGAGCGGCTTCCTGGCCCCCTCCAGCGGCTCCGTCACCCTGGACGGCGCGCCGATCTGGCGCAACCAGCAGGTGTACCGGCAGATCGGCCTGGTGCCCGAGCGGGAGTCGATGTACGACTACCTGACCGGCTGGGAGTTCGTCCTCGCCAACGCCGAACTGCACGGCCTGCCCCAGCCGGGCGCCGCCGCCCGCCGGGCACTGGACCTGGTGGAGATGGACTACGCCAAGGACCGCCGCACCGGCACCTACTCCAAGGGCATGAAGCAGCGGGTCAAGATGGCCTCCGCCCTGGTCCACGACCCGTCCGTGCTGCTGCTCGACGAGCCCTTCAACGGCATGGACCCGCGCCAGCGGCTCCAGCTGATGGACCTGCTGCGCCGCTTCGGCGCGGACGGCCGGACGGTGCTGTTCTCCTCCCACATCCTGGAGGAGGTCGAGCAGCTGGCCCGGCACATCGAGGTGGTGGTCGCCGGCCGGCACGCCGCCTCGGGCGACTTCCGCAAGATCCGCCGGCTGATGACCGACCGCCCGCACCGCTACCTGGTCCGCTCCAGCGACGACCGCCGGCTCGCCGCCGCGCTGATCGCCGACGGCTCCACCACCGGCATCGAGGTGGACGAGCGGGAGCGGGCGCTGCGGATCGAAGCGGTGAACTTCCAGGGCTTCACCACCCTGCTGCCCAGGGTCGCCCGGGAGGCCGGCATCCGGCTGTACACCGTCTCCCCGGCGGACGAATCGCTGGAGAGCGTCTTCTCGTACCTGGTCTCCGCGTGAGCGCCGCCGCCAGGACCGTTGTTGCCCAGGAAGGGGCCGACCGACCATGAACCCCACCGTCGCCAGGCTGACCCTGCGCGGGCTGCTGGGCCGTCGCCGCGGCCTGCTGCTGCTGGTGGTCCCCGCCCTGCTGCTGGTCGTCTCGGCCGTCGCGAGCGTCTCCAGCGGTGACCCGCACGACATGGCCGACAACATCATCGGCGCCCTCGGCCTCGGCACCCTGGTCCCGATCCTCGGACTGGTGGTCGGCACCGGGGTGATCGCCAACGAGATCGACGACGGCTCGATCGTCTACCTGCTCGCCAAGCCGCTGCCCCGGTGGCGGATCGTGACCACCAAGCTGGTCGTCGCGATCGGCGTCACCTGGCTGTTCTCGGTCGTCCCGACGCTGCTGGCCGGGCTGCTGCTGGTCGGCACCCAGGACGGCGTGGCGCTCGGCTACACCGTGGCGGTGCTGGTCGCCGGGGCCGTGTACAGCGCGGTGTTCCTGCTGCTCGGCGTCGTCACCCGGCACGCCGTGGTGGCCGGGTTGGCGTACGCCCTGATCTGGGAGTCGACGATCGGGAACTTCGTCGAGGGCGCCCGGACGCTGAGCATCCAGCAGTGGGGCCGCTCGGTGGCCGAGGCGGTCGCCGGACAGAACGCGATCAGCGCCGACGTCTCGCTCGGCGCGGCCGTACCGCTGCTGCTGGTGGTCACCGTCGCGGCGACGGTGTTCGCCTCGGTGAAGCTGGCCGGGATGACGCTCGCCGGCGAGGAGTGAGCGCGGTGGGGCGTTGAGCCCGGTACGGCGCTGAGCCCGGTACGACAGTGGGCCCCGGACACCTGAGGGTGTCCGGGGCCCACCGCCGTACCGCTCGGAGGTTCAGAGCGTCCGGTTGCGGCCCGCGCCCCAGCCGGCCGCGCCGACCACCACGACCAGCACCAGCATCAGCACCAGCGGGGTCTCCCAGCCGCCGGTCAGCTGGCGCAGCGCGCCCGCGCCGACCGGGCCGGCCGCCGCGACCAGGTACCCGATCGCCTGCGACATCCCGCTCAGCTGGGCGGCACCGGCCGCGGTGCGGGTGCGCAGCACGATGAAGGCCAGACCCAGGCCCAGCGAGCCGCCCTGGGCCACACCCAGGATGGTCGCCGACACCCACGCCGCGGAGACCGGCGCGACCAGCAGCAGGGCGATGCCCGTCCCGTTCAGGGCGACCATGGCCACCGCCAGCGCGCGCTGGCTGGTCATCCGGCCGGCCATCAGCGGCACCAGGAAGGCGCCCGCCACCTGCACCAGGTTGGAGAAGGCGAAGACCAGACCGGCCTGCCCGCGGTCCATGCCGTGGTCGGCCAGGATGGTCGGCATCCAGGCGACCAGGGTGTACACCAGCAGCGACGAGATGCCCATGAAGAGGCTGATCTGCCAGGCCAGCGGGGACTTCCAGATGCCCTCGATCGGCTTGGCCGGCGCGGCGGCCGCGGTCGGCGCCCCCTGCTGCTCCTGCTGTCGCTCCTGGCGGGCGCGCAGTACCTGCGGCAGCCAGGCCACCGCCGCGATCAGCGCGAGCAGCGACCAGGCGCCGAGCGAGGCCCGCCAGCCGCCGCCGAGCGCGTGCTCCAGCGGGACGGAGGTGCCGGCCGCGAGCGTGGCGCCGACCAGCATGGTGGTCGAGTAGACGCCGGTCATGGCGGCCGCGCGGTCCGGGAACTCGCGCTTGACCAGGCCGGGCATCGACACGTTCAGCACCGCGATGGCCACGCCGATGACCACGCAGCCCGCGTACAGGGCCGCCACCGAGGGCAGCACCCGCAGCAGCACGCCGGCGCCGAGCACCAGCACGGCGCCGAGCACGACCCGTTCGGCGCCGAAGCGGCGGGTCAGCCGGGGGGTGAGCGGGGCACCGACGCCCTGGAAGAGCACCGGGACGGTGGTGATCAGCCCGCCCACGGTGGCGGACAGACCGAAGGTCTGCCGGATCTCGCCGACCATCGGGGAGACCGCCGCCAGGCAGGCGCGCATGTTCAGCGCGACCAGCACGATGCCGGTCAGCAGCAGGAGCGGATGGGCCAGCCGGGCGCGGACGGGGACCGGGGCGGGAGCGGTGACAACCGGCTGCTGGGCACGGGTGACGGCCATGGATGTGCTGTTCTTTCGTGGATGTGCGTGGAAGGCGGACGGCGGAAGGGGAGGCTCGCGCCGTCCTACTTCCGGGCCGCGATGGCCGCGAGCAGCTGCTCGACGGCCGCGGTCGGGCCGGCGAGCAGCGCACGACACGCCGCCTCGGCCCGGTCCGGGTCACCGCTCTCGATCGCGTCGACCAGGGCCTCGTGGGTCGCCACGACCGCCTCGGGCATGTCGTGGTCGCCGAAGGCGGAGGTCATCGCCTCGCGGACGGAGGCACCGAAGTAGCGGTACACCTCGGCCAGCGCGGGGTTGTGCGCGGCCTCGACGACGGCGGTGTGGAACTCCAGGTCGTGCTCGACGGTCGCCTCGCGGCTCGCCCGCTCGGGGTGCTTCGCGAACACCTCGGCCTCACGGGCCAGGGCCGCGCGCATCCGCCGGACGTCCTCGGGGGTGTGCCGCAGCGCGGCCAGCCGGGCGCCCTCGGTCTCCAGCGCCGCACGGACCTCCAGGACGTCCCGGATGCCGGAGCGCTGGACGCCGCGCAGCACGGACGCCGGATCGCTGGTGGAGCGGACGAACGTGCCCTCGCCCTGCCGGGAGACCAGCATTCCGGCGTGCACCAGCACCCGGATCGCCTCCCGGACGGTGTTCCGTCCGACGCCCAGCTGCTCGGCCAGCTCGTGCTCGGTGGGGATCCGCGACCCGACCGGCCACGTCCCGCCCGCGAGCTGCTCCCGCAGCTGGTCGATCGCGGTGTCCACCAGGGAGCGCCGCCCGGCCGCCTGCAGACCGCCGCTCATGCCGGACCTCCCTTCACACCGCATCTCGTCACCATCGGTCGTCGGTCATCCTACAACCGCTTGCCCGGTCATCCTACAACTGCCCCGAGGGTCTGCCGGGCGCCGAGCCGGGCGTGCCGGGGCGCGCCGGTCGCGCGCCCCGGCGGGCCGGATCCGGCGCGCCAGGGGATTCGCCACCTGATGTCAGGTCAGGTTTCGTCGTGGAACGGGTAGTTACGTCACACGAACCCTCACCGAAGGGTGGTCGATCATGAGCACCTTCGACACCTGGACCTGTTCGACCTGCGGGCTGGTGAACCCTCCGGGAGTGCCCTGCACGGGGTGCCGCGCGGACCCCGGCCCGGCCACGGCCTTCCAACGGGCCCCCACCGGCACCTGGAAGAGCCCCGCACCGGCCCCCGCCCAGGCCCGCCCGGCCTCCCACCCCACCCCCGTCCAGGCCGGCCCGACCTTCCACCCCACCCCCGCCGGTGCCGTCGGCGGCCGTACCCCGCCCCCCGGACCCGGCGGCCCGGCGCCCCGGCCGGGCCCGCCGCACGCCTCGGACGCCACGCGCTACCTGTGCGCGGCCGTGCAGATGGACAGCGCCCTCGCCCGCCGCGCGATCGACACCGTCCTCGGCGAGCCGCGCCGGGCGGTCGCCTCCTCACCCGACGTCGACCTGGCCTGCGTGCTGCGCTACGCCGTCGCCGCCCGTACCCGGCACACCACCACCAAGGTGCTGCTCGCCCTGATCGCGGCCTGCATCGTCGCCTCGTTCTTCCTCCACCCCTTCGAGCGGACGGACGCGCCCGCCCCTGTCCCCGGCTACCCCGGCGGCTACGCGGTCCCCGGGCCGGACCCCTCGCTGCTCCCCTTCGACCTGCCGGTCGTCCTGGTCCCGCTCCTGGTGGTGGCCTGGGCCGTCGTGCTCATCGAGCAGCTCACCGCCTACTTCGGCGTGATCAAGCCCAGGCTGAGCCGCGCCGCGTTCGACCCCGCGCGGGCGCCGGTCGCCGCCAGGCCCAAGGAGGAGGCGCAGCTGCGCGAACTGGCCGGGCTGGACCACCAGGGCAACGTCACGATCTTCTCCGGCTTCGAGCCCTTCCTCGGGTACGGGCGGCTGCTCAACACCTGGAACTTCACCATCCCGGTGGACCGGCCCGGCGAGCACGCCGACCGCGTCCTGCCGTTCTCCATCGCCGAGCTGACCGCCGAGATCACCAGGGCGGTGGAGTCGCTCGGGCTGCCCGGGGTCGAGGTCCGCGAGCGGATCTTCGTCAGCGGCGCCGACCTGTCGCTGGGCCTCGACCCGGCCGTCCGCGGCTTCCTGCTCCCCTGGCCGACCAAGCGGCCGTCCCCCGAGCTGCCCGCCGCCCTCGTCGACCGACTGCGGGAGGACGGTGCCGCCCGGGCCCGGCCCTACCTGGTCACGACGGTGTCCGGCTGGGGCAGCGAGGTGGTGACCACCAGCACCGTCCGGTTCGGCCTCAGCCCCGCCAAGGACCTGCTCTTCGTCGAGGGCGCCTCCTCGATGCTCCCCCCGGTCAAGGAGGTCTACCACCTGGTCGACCACCTGCTCGACCGGCCGACCTGGCGCCAACTGACCGCCCTGGCCCGGATGTCCCTCACCAGCATGCCCGGCAGGCTGGTGCGCGGCACCGGTTACGTGCTGGCCCTGCCCTTCGCGGCCTTCCTGGCCCGGCTCACGGACGGCGACCAGCTGCTCCAGATCCGGCACAGCGCCTTCAACTACGGCTCCATGACGAGCATCCGGCAGCTGGCGGCCGACTCGCGGTTCCACCGCTACTACCAGCAGATCGACCACCAGATGTACACCAAGGTCGTCGAGCGGCGGATCCTGGACACCCTGATCGACTTCCTGGAGGACCACCAGGTCGACATCTCCGAACTGCGCGAACGCCAGAGCGTCATCTACAACGGGGGCATCTTCACCTCCGGCAACGCCAGGATCAGCTTCGTCAACTCCCCGGTCGCGGCCGGGGCGGGCAGCCGGGTGCGCGCCATGTTCACGCCCCGCGGCCCCGAAGGAGGGAAGGCCAAGTCATGAGCGAGGACCGGAACACCTCCGGCGGGTTCCACATCAGCGGCCACGCCACCGTCCACTTCACCGACTCGCCCGTGGCGGCGGGCCGGAACTCCTCGGTCACGGTCAACTCCGGTGCGGGGGAGGTCGACGAGGAGGCGCTCGCCCGGCGGGTGCTCGCACTCGCCGACCGGCTGCGCCAGGACAGCGAACCGGACAGCAACCAGGCGCAGGCCGCCGAGGACCTCCAGGCCGAGGTCGCCTCCCCGGCCCGGCGCTGGGACCAGGTGCTGCGCTTCCTCGCCCGGGCCAGGGCCGGCGTCGTCGCCACCACGGCGGTGGCCGCCGAGATCCAGAGCCTGGACGAGGCGGTCCGCTCGCTGCTCCCGTAGCCGTTCCGTCGGCCGTCCGGCGCGAGAAGCCGGCCGTCCGACGCGGGAACCACGTCCACCCGACAGGAAGGGGGAATGCGGTGGCCGAGACCAAGGGTGTCCTGCTGCCCGCCTACGTACTGGCCGACGAGTCGGCCTCGATGGAACCGTACCTGGCCGAACTCTCCGGCGGTCTGGTCTCGTTGTGCGAGGGGCTGCGGGCCGAGCCGATGATCGCCGCGAAACTGCGGCTGGCCGTCCTCGGCTTCTCCGACGACGTGCGGATCCGCCTCGCGGTGACCGACATGCGGACCGAGACCAGGCTGCCCCAGGTGGTCATCCGCGGACTGACCGTCTACCGGGCGGTCTTCGAGGACCTGCTGGACCGCATCCCCGAGGACGTCCGGTGGCTGCGCGGCCAGGGGTACAAGGTGCACCGCCCGGTGGTGTTCCTGCTCAGCGACGGCCAGCCGACCGACGGCGAGGAGTGGCGGGACGCGCACGCCCGCCTCACCGACCACCAGCGGACCCCGACCGCCCCCAACATCATCGCCTGCGGCATCGGCGAGGCCGATCCCCGGACCATGCTCGCGGTGGCGACCCGCCCGGAGTTCGCCTTCGTGGCCCGGTCCGGCATCGACCTCGGCCGGGCCATCGGCGAGTTCTTCCACGCGCTCACCACCAGCCTGGTCGCCTCCGGCCAGGCCCTGGGCTCCGCCAACCCCCACCTCGTGGTCAACCGGCCCGACCAGTTCGTCCTCGCCATCGACGAGGTCGGGCAATGACCCGGCGCGGTCCCGGCCCGGAGCAGGGGCCCGGTCCGGCCGCCGTCCCCTGGGAGCGGATCGCCGTGGGCACGCCCGGGATCGAGTTCGAACCGAGGCCACCGCGCCAGCCCGCCTACGACTTCCCCGACACCGAGTGCGACGGCTGGTCCACCGACGAACTGGCCGTGCGCTTCGCCTCCGTCCGGGGCGCCAAGCACCGCTACTACGGCCGTCCGCGCCAGGACGCCGCGCGTGCCGCCCTGCACCAGCCCACCGGCGCGGTCGCCTTCGCCGTCGCCGACGGCGTCTCGGCCGCGACCAGCGCCGAACTCGGTGCCATCGAGGCCTGCCGGGCCGCCCTCGCGCGCACGCTCCACCTGCTCTCCGCGAGCCCGGGCCCGGTGGACTTCCCGGACGTCGCCCGGCACGCCGCCCGACGGCTCCGGCAGGTCGCCCGCTGGCGGCTGGGCGGCGGGGAACCGGACCCGGCCGAGGTCGCCCGGCTGTACGCGACCACCCTGGTCACCGGCGTGGTCCACCCCGACCCGGCCGGGCCCGTCGTCGAGCTCTGCCGGATCGGCGACTCCGGCGCCTGGCTGCTCGACCTCCCGCACGGCCGCTACCACCCGCTCTTCGACCCGAAGTCCGCCGCCGGCTCCCCGCTGATCGGCACCGAGGTGACCCCGCTGCCCACCGTGCCCGACCCGATCGAGCGCACCAGCGTCCGGCTCACCCCGCAACTCGCCCTGCTGATCGGCACCGACGGCTTCGGCGACCCGCTGGGCGACGGGGACGGCCGGGTCGGCGCCCTGTTCGCGGACGCCCTCGCCGAGCCGCCCACCCCGCTCTGGCTCGCCCACCTGCTCGACTTCTCCCGCGAGACCTTCGACGACGACCGGACCCTCCTGGTCGTCTGGCCGCACGCCGCCGGGGAGGAGCGATGACGGCCGACCGCTCCGTCAGGACCGTCGACCACGACGACCTGGTCCTGGTCCGCCGCCTCGGACAGGGCGGTCAGGGCACCGTCCACGAGGTGGCCGACCGGGCCGACGGCCACGCCGTCGCCTACAAGGAGTACCGCCCGCAGACCCTCCCCGGGCTCGACACCGACGCGCTGGCCGCGATGGTGGCCCTGCTCGCCGAACTCGACCCGGCCGAGGCCCACTGGCTCCTCGACAGGGCCGCCTGGCCCACCGCCCTGGTGCGGCAGCGCGGCCGCACCTGCGGCTTCCTGATGGGGGCCGCCCCCGAACGCTTCCACTTCGACCTGCACGCCCTCGGCGGCACCACCGCGCCCACCAGGCGGCCGGCCACCCTGGAGTTCCTGCTCAACGGCGACGACTACGTCGCCCGGGTCGGCCTCACCGTCAGCGACCGCGACCGCCTGAGACTGC
Source organism: Kitasatospora sp. NPDC096204 (assembly GCF_044763205.1). Classification (NCBI taxonomy): domain Bacteria; kingdom Bacillati; phylum Actinomycetota; class Actinomycetes; order Kitasatosporales; family Streptomycetaceae; genus Kitasatospora; species Kitasatospora sp. NPDC096204. The sequence goes on along the minus strand of NZ_JBIWFT010000041.1, from coordinate 56,853 downwards.
TCGCCGACCTCGCCACCACGCTGTCCCGGCTGCACCGCCTCGGCATCGCGGTGGGCGACCTGTCCCCGAAGAACCTGCTCTTCGCCACCGGAGCCGACGGCGGCCGGGCCGCCTGCTTCCTCCTCGACTGCGACGCCGTGCGGCTGCGCGGCGCCACCGTCCTGCCCCAGGTCGAGACCCCGGACTGGCAGCTCCCGCACGGCGAGGAGCGCGGGACGGCGGCGGGCGACGCCCACAAGTTCGCGCTGCTCGCCGTACGGCTCTTCGCCCGCGACCAGAGCTCCGTCGACCCAGCCGCGCTGACCGCGCTCAGCCCCGCCCTCGGCGAGCTCGCCCGGGCCGGACTCGACCCGGACCCCGCCCGCCGGCCCGCCCCGGCGCTCTGGGCGGAGCACCTCACGGCGGCCGCCGCCACCGCCTCCACCACCCCGGCGGCCGCGGCCCCGTCCATCCCGTCTGCCCCGTCTGCCCCGTCTGCCCCGTCCGCCCCGTCCGCCCCCGTCCGTACGGTGGGAGCCCCGGCCGCGAGCCCGGGCGCGCCGCCGCCGACCAGGACGCCGTACGCCGCCGGCATCGGCGTCGCCGCGGTCCTCGCGGCGGTCATACTCGCGATCGTGTTGGTGGTCGCCCACAACCGGTCCGGCTCCCCGATGGCGGACTCCGGGCCCTCGTACACGCCCGCGCCCACCTACACGCCCACCTACACGCCCACCTACACGCCGACGTACACCTACACGCCCACCTACCGGCCCAGCACCCCCGTCTTCGACCCCGCCTCGCTCGACGACGCCGGGACCGACCGCACCCCGCTGACCCCCGCCGCGCTGCTCCCCGACTCGTTCACCGACGCCAAGGGCGTGCGCTACGCGAACGCGAGCGGTGGGCTGCAGAGCTGCGTGACGGCCAACATGAGCAAGAACGTCCAGACCGTGCTGAGCAACGGCGGCTGTGTGAACCAGATCGTCGGGACCTACCTGGACGCCGAGAACACGATCATGGTGGTCGTCCTGGTCAAACCGATGACGGACGCCCAGACCGCCAAGGCGGCCCTCAACACCCTCTCCAAGGCGTACAGCACCGACTGGGACTTCTGGTGCCCGAGCAAGGGGCCCGGCTCGGAACTGTGCGCCAGGGGCACCGACGTCAGCCAGGCCACCCAGACCGGAAGCAAGGCCGCCGACCACCGCTACCTGCTCCACGCCCTGGCCCTCTACGTCAGCCTGGGCACCGACGACAGCCTGAAGCCGTGGACGGACGCGGCGGTCGATGCCGCGATCGACGCCGCGGGCCCGCGGAACTACGTGCGCCGGTGACCCGCCCGCCGGCTCAGCGCACCGGGTAGAGACGCTCCAGGACCTCGGCGACGCCGTCCTCGTCGTTGCTGGCGGTGACGGCGTCGGCGACGGCGAGGAGTTCCTCGTGGGCGTTGGCCATGGCGACGCCGTGGGCGGCCCAGCCGAACATCGGGACATCGTTGGGCATGTCGCCGAAGGCGATGGTGTCGGCGGCGCGGACGCCCAGCCGGCGGGCGGCGACGGCCAGGCCGGTGGCCTTGGACAGACCGAGCGGGAGCAGCTCGACCACGCCGGCGCCGGCCATCACCACGCCGACCAGGTCGCCGGCGGCGCGGCGGGCGGCCTCGGCGAGGGCGTCGTCGGTGAGGGCGTGGTGCTGGATGTACAGCTTGCTGAGCGGGGCGTCGAACAGACCGCCGCGCTCGACCCGGACGACCGGCAGGTCGGAGCCGATCAGCAGTTCGTAGCCGGGGCCGGCCAGGACCTGGCCGTCGAGGCCGTCCTGGTTGGCGGCGACGGCCAGCGGGCCGGTCTCGGCCTCGATCTTCTCGATCGCGACCGCGGCGAGCCGCCGGTCCAGGGTGAGCGAGGTGAGCAGCCTGTGCGCGCCGGCGTCGTACACCTGGGCGCCCTGGCCGCAGACCGCTATCCCGGTGTAGCCGATCTCGTCGAAGACCGGGCGGGCCCAGACCGCCGAGCGCCCGGTGACGATGATGTGCAGCGCGCCCGCGCCGGTGGCCGTGGCCAGGGCGGCGCGGGTGCGCTCGGAGACGGTCTCCCCGCTGGTGAGCAGGGTGCCGTCGAGGTCGGTGGCGACCAGCCGGTAGGGCAGGTCGCCACCGCCGCTGGCTCCGGGGGAGGCGGGGCTGGGGCTGGTGGTGCTCATGGGCCGTGCGTCTCCCGGGAGTTGCGGGTGGTGCCGGGTGGTGCGGACCGGGTTACTTGACCGGCTCGAGGACGGTCCGCCCGCCGAGGAACGGCCGCAGCGCCTGCGGCACGACGACCGAGCCGTCGGCCTGCTGGTGGTTCTCCAGGATCGCCACGATGGTGCGCGGGATGGCGACCAGGGTGCCGTTCAGGGTGGCGAGCGGGCGGGTCTTGCCCTCCTCGCGCATCCGGATGGACAGCCGGCGGGCCTGGTACTCGGTGGTGTTGGAGGTCGAGGTGACCTCGCGGTACTTGCCCTGGGTGGGGATCCACGCCTCGATGTCGAACTTGCGCGCGGCCGAGGCGCCGAGGTCGCCGGAGGCGACGTCGATCACCCGGTAGGGCAGTTCGAGGGCGTTGAGGAAGTCCTTCTCCCACTGGAGCAGGCGGCGGTGCTCGTTCTCCGCGTCCTCCGGAGTGGTGTAGACGAACATCTCCACCTTCTCGAACTGGTGGACGCGGATGATGCCGCGGGTGTCCTTGCCGTAGGTGCCGGCCTCGCGGCGGAAGCAGGAGGAGTACCCGGCGTAGCGCAGCGGCAGCTTGTCGGCGTCGAGGATCTCGTCCATGTGGTACGCCGCGAGCGGGACCTCGCTGGTGCCGACCAGGTACCGGTCGTCCTCGGCGAGGTGGTACACGTTCTCGGCGGCCTGACCGAGGAAGCCGGTGCCGTCCATGGCGGCCGGGCGGACCAGGGTCGGGGTGATCATCGGGATGAAGCCGGCCGCGGTGGCCTGGGCGATCGCCATGTTGACCAGGGCGAGCTCCAGCAGCGCGCCGACGCCGGTCAGGTAGTAGGAGCGGGCACCGGCGACCTTGGCGCCGCGCTCGGTGTCGATCGCGCCGAGGATCTGGCCGAGTTCGACGTGGTCACGGGGCTCGAAGCCCTCGGCGGCGAAGTCGCGCGGGGTGCCGATCTCCTCCAGGGTGACGAAGTCCTCCTCGCCGCCGACCGGGGCGGCCGGGTCGATGAGGTTCGCCAGGGAGCGGAGCAGGCGGTCGGCCTCCTCCTTGGCCGCACTCTGCTCGGCGTCGGCGGCCTTGACCTCGGCGGCCAGGTCCTTGGTGCGCTGGAGCAGGGCGGCCTTTTCGTCGCCCTTGGCCTGGGCGACCTGCTTGCCGAGCACCCGCTGCTCGTTGCGCAGTTCGTCGAAGCGGCTGCCCGAGGACCGGCGCCGCTCGTCGGCGGAGAGGAGGGCGTCGACCAGGTCGACGTCCTCGCCACGGACGCGCTGCGAGGCGCGCACTCGGTCAGGGTCCTCACGGAGCAGGCGAAGGTCAATCACAGGCCCAAGCGTACCGGGAGACCGTTCCTCCACCGGTACGGCTTTTCCCCTGGGGATAACTCGCCCTCACCTGTGGATAACTTCTGTGGGGAACGCTCTGGCGGCGGGTTATCCACAGGCTGCGCCCCGAACCTGTGGATCAAAGGGGAGGATTGCCTTCCGCGTGAACGAACCAGGGAATTGAGGTTTCAAACCTCAATCAACCTTCTCGGGTGAGGGAATTGAAGCACTCGGACGGGTGATTTGCTGGCAACCGGGTGACTCTGGTCCGATTGGTCATCTCTGCAACGCAAACCGATGGTCCGACCGGATCCGGGTAATGGCTATACCGGTTTGTCGACTCGTCCCCAGACCTGTGGATAACTCCGGGCTGTGGACAGTAGGGGACCCCTGTGGACAGCGGCCGCCGGCCGGTGGTCGCCTGTGGACGACGGGTGGAGTCGTCCGCCCCGCCCGGTCGACCCGGTCAGAAACGGTCGGAAAAGGCCGGAAAGACAAAAGATGCAAGCAGGATGTCCGGAAGGCGACGGAACCCGGGCGCGGACTCGAACCCGGGCGCGGACCCGAGTCCGCGCCGGACTCAGATGCCCCCGCGGCCGTCGAGCGCGCGGGAGAGCCAGTCCGCCGCCGAAGTGAAATCCTCGTCCGAGGTCCCCGGCCGCCGCTGGGTGGACTCCTGCCGGTCGGCGCGCGGATAGGAGCCGAGGTACCGCACCTTCGGGCAGGTCCGCTTGAGCCCCATCATCGCCTCGCTCACCCGGCGCTCGGACAGGTGGCCCTCGCAGTCGATCAGGAAGCAGTAGCTGCCCATGCCCTCGCCGGTCGGGCGGGACTCGATCCGCATCAGGTTGACCCCGCGCACCGCGAACTCCTGCAGCAGCTCCAGCAGCGCGCCCGGGTGGTCGTCCGGCAGCCAGACCACCATCGAGGTCTTGTCCGCGCCGGTCGGCGAGGAGACCCGCCCGGGGCGGCCGACCAGCACGAACCGGGTGGCCGCGCTCTTCGCGTCCGCGATCTCCTTGACCAGCGGCTCCAGCCCGTAGATCGGCGCCGCGAACTCGCCCGCGAACGCGCCGTCGTAGCGGCCCTCGGCGACCAGCCGGGCGCCGTCCGCGTTGGAGGCGGCCGACTCCCACGTCGCCTCCGGCAGGTTGGCCGCCAGCCAGCGCCGCACCTGCGGCTGGGCCACCGGGTGGCTGGTCACCGTCTTGACCCCGGACAGCTCGGTGCCGGGCCGCACCAGCAGCGCGAAGGCGATCGGCAGCAGCACCTCACGGTAGATCATCAGCGGTGCGCCGGAGGCCAGTTCGTCGTTGGTCGCGGTGACCGCGCCCTCCACCGAGTTCTCGATCGGGACGAACGCCCCGGCCGCCTCCCCGCCGCGCACCGCGTCCAGCGCCAGCGCCACCGAGGACAGCGGGACCAGCTCCCGGGTCGCCGCCTCCGGCAGGGTGTGCAGGGCCGCCTCGGTGAACGTGCCGGCCGGTCCGAGGTAGGTGTAGCGGGTGGCCGACATGACGCCTCCGGGGATCTCGGTGCTGCGCGGTCAGGGTGTGCCGAAGCAGTCACCATAACGATTCCGCGGCCCCGGTAGGAAAGCGTTCCAGTGGCCGGGACCGCGGCGGTGGATCCGGGTGAACCCGGGGGAACTACCCCTCCAACAACTGCTGGCCGAGGTAACCTCCGGGCGGTGCGCCCGGCGGCAGCGCGTACAGGCCGCTCGCCTCGTGCCGCAGGAAGCGGGAGAGGCCGTCGCCCCGGGAGAGCTTGCGCTGCACCGGGGTGAACCCCTTGCGCGGGTCGGCCTGGAAGGCGAGGAAGAGCAGCCCGGCGTCCGGCGAGCCGTCCGGCAGCAGCCCGTCGTGGTACGAGAAGCCGCGCCGCAGCATCGCCGCCCCGCCGTTGGCCGCCGGGGCGGCGACCCGGATGTGCGCGTCGGCGGGGATCGCCAGGGTGCCGTCCTGGCCCTGCGCGGCGAGGTCGACCGGGGTGCGCTCGCCGGCCCCGGCGGGCGCGCCGAGCGGGGCGCCGTCCGACTTGCGCCGCCCGATCACCCGCTCCTGGCGGTCCACCGGCAGCGCCTCCCAGTGGTCCAGCAGCATCCGGATGCGCCGGAACACCAGGTACGAGCCGCCGGCCAGCCAGGCCGGCTGGTCGCCGCCGGCGGCACAGAACACCTTGGCGGCGAAGCCCTCCTCGTCCGGCCGGGGGTTGTTGGTGCCGTCGATCTGGCCCATCAGGTTGCGTCCGGTCACCGGCCGCGCGGCGGCGCCGGGGGTGCGGGCGAAGCCGGCCGACTGCCAGCGCAGCGTCGCCGTCCCGGCCGCCAGCCGCTGGAGCACCCGCAGGGCGTGCACCGCGACCAGGGCGTCGTCCGCGCCGATCTGGACGAACAGGTCGCCGTCGCCGCGGGCCGGGTCGAGCGCGTCGCCGGGGAAGGCGGGCAGCGGTTCGAGCCCGGGCGGGCGGCGGTCGGCCAGCCCGGCCTTGTCGAACAGCGCGGCGCCGAAGCCGACCGTGACGGTGAGCGAGCAGGGCCCGGCGTCCAGCGCGACCTGGCCGTCGAACTCCTCGGCCGGCTCCCCGGCGGTCAGCCGCTCGGCCGCCCTCGTCCAGCGCTGCAGCAGGGTGCGCAGCCCGTCCCGGCCGACGCCCTCGGCGAGGTCGAAGGCGGCCAGCTGGACCCTGGCCTGCGCCGGGTCGGTGATCCCGGCCTGGTGCTCGCCGCGGAACGGCACCCGGGCCGTGCCCAGCGCCCCGCCGGACGGGCCCGTCGCGACGGCCGTCCCGCCGCCCCGCCCGTCCAGGGCGACCGCCCCGGCGACGCCCGCGCCGGCTCCCGCCAGCAGCCCGGCCCCGGCGGTGCCGAGCAGCGCCCGCCGGGTGAAGCCCGCGGATCCCGCCGACCCCGGCGACCCGTTCGAAGCCGACTCGTGGGCCGTCGGGCCGGCCGCCGTCGGACCGTGTTCCGTGGAAACGTCCGTCACCCCGCTCACCCGATCCTGAACTGCTGGGTCGGGGTGGTCTGGTCGATGTCGGAGGAGCGGACCTGCACCGACACCACCCAGTTGCCCGCCAACGGCAGCTGCGCGATGCCGCTCCAGCGGCCGGTGCCCTCCGGGGTGAGCTGGACCGGCAGCGGGCCGAGGTCGCGGTCCGGCAGGGTGAAGGCGAGCTGCACCTCGGGGACGTCCACCGGCTGCCCGTCCGCGCCGTCCAGCGCGAGCTGCACCTCGTTCGGCCCGGTCCGGGCCGGGTTGAGGCTGACGGTCGCGGTGCCCTTGGCGTTCGGCGTCCGGCCCTTGGTGTCGTACGGGAGCTTGAGCTCGACGGTGCGGCCCGGCTCGGTCTGCGCCGCCGCCCCGGGCCCGCCGGCCACCGCGGCGCCGGCCGCCCGGGCCTTGATCTCGTCCGCGACCCGTCCGGGCGGGGAGTTGGTGAGCATCGTGGTGACCACCAGCACCGCCACCGCGACCAGCGCCTCGACCAGCACCGAGCGGCGCAGCCCGGCCCGGGTCGGGGTCAGTCCGCGGTCGCGTCCGGCGCTCTGCCGGGCGGCCCGCTGGCGCTCCAGCTGCGCCTGCCGGACCGGGTCCTCGCCGTGCGCCGTCACGGCGACCGGCTCCGGCAGTTCGACCGGCGCGACCTCCTCCGCCTCGGCCGGCGCCGAGCGCAGCCTGGCCAGCCAGGTGCGGGACATCCAGGCGACGCCGAGCATCGCGACCACGCAGCCGCTCTTCACCAGCAGCAGCCGCCCGTACTCGGTGCCGGTCAGCGCGCTCCAGCTGCCCAGGCCCCGCCAGGACTGGTAGATCCCGGTCACGGCCAGCACGGCCACCGAGCCGAAGGCGATCTTCGAGAAGCGGTCCACGACCTCGACGCCGACGCCCTCGCGCAGCGCGACCAGCAGCGCGGCCAGCCCGCCCAGCCAGAGCGCCATGGCGATCAGGTGCAGGATGCCGAGCGGCAGCGCCAGCCAGACCTGGATGCCCACCGAGGCGTGGTCGGCGCCGACCCAGGTCGCCGCGAGGGCGACCGCCAGCACCAGTCCGGCCACACCGAGGCCCAGCCGGACCTCGCGCTGCGGCCGTTCGGCGGCCCGGCGCTCCAGCTCGCGCAGCTCGGCGGCCTCGGCGTCGTCCCCGGCGGCGGTGCCGTCCCCGTCCTCGTCCCGCGGCTTGGGCACGACCGGCCGCGGCGGCTGCCCCAGCTGTCCGACCAGGAGCGACAGGAACACCCCGCCCGCCGCGAGCAGCAGCAGCCGGGCGGCCAGCCCGGTGCCGATCCGCTCGTCCAGGGTGGCGCGCATCAGCGACAGGTCGAAGGCCTGCCCGACCCCCGTGCCGCGCTCGTACGGCCCGCGCAGCATCAGCACCGCGACGGTGGAGACCAGCAGCGCCGTCCAGCCGGTCATCAGCAGCCGCTGCACCCGGCGCCGGGCGGTGCCGGCCGGCCAGCAGACCAGCACGAAGGCGGCGACGCCGACCAGCAGCGCGAAGGCCGTGTACGCGACGGCGCGCCCGGTGCCGTACAGGGCGGCGACCAGGCCGTCGGCCTCGGCGCCCTGGAACGCGGTCGCCGACACCGTGGTGTCCGAGGGAGCGCCGATGGAGAAGGTGAACGCCCCGCCGACCGGGTGCGAGTCGTCCGAGACGGCCCGCCAGGCCACCGTGTACGTGCCGTTGGCGAGCCCGTCCTGCAGCCCGACCCGGGCGGTGTTGCCCTTGCCGTCGGCGTGCGCCGGGTTGCCGGTGTCCACGGCCTTGCCCGCCGGGTCGAGCACCCGCACGGAGTCGCCGGAGAGCGAGACGGACTCGCTGAAGGTCAGCGTCACCGCCCGCGGGGCGGTCCCGACCACCGAGTTCTGCGACGGGTCGGTGGAATCCAGGGTGGCGTGCGCGGAGGCCGGCCCGGCGCCCGCGAGCATCAGCGCGAGCAACGCGCCGAGCACTCCGAGCACCCCGGCGATCCGGCGGTGGGTGGCCTTCTCCAGGCCGGCCGACTGCATGCTGGCGGTCCCCTTAACTCTGGCCGGGTCGGTAGGTGAGCTCCTTGACCGGCACCTTGACGGAGATGGTGCCGGACTTGGCGAAGGTGAGGTCGAGTTCCAGCTCGTCGCCGAGGGCGGGGGCCTTCTGCCAGCCCATGATCATGAGGTGGTTGCCGCCGCGGGCGAGCTGCAGGGCGCCGTGCGCGGGGACGTCCAGGCTGTCCACCTGCTCCATGGTCGACGCGGTGGAGCGGTGCATGGTGACGGACTCGGCGGCCGGGCTGGTCACCTTGAGCAGCTGGTCCTTCCCGCCGTCGTTGCGGACGGTCAGGTAGCCGGCCGCCATGCCGCCGGCCGGGGGCAGTGGGATGTACTCGTCGGCGACGCTGATCCTGGCCGGGCCGGAGGAGGCGCCGTTCTGGCCGCCCGTCCCGCACGCGGCCAGGATCGCGCCGCCGCCCAGGGCGGTCGCGACGACGGCGCCGAGCAGGGCACTGCGGCGGAACCGGCTGGTTCCGGTCTGGACCGGGCTCACGCCGCGACCCCCTTGGCGAGCAGCGGCAGGTCGTGCTCGTAGGTCTTCTCCTCGGTGCCGCTCATGTAGAGCACGTGCGCCTTGTCGTCCGAGGGGAGGAAGGCCAGCACCTGCGCGCCGTGGGTGGAGGTGACGGTGCCGTCCCCGTTGACCACCGGGTCCTCGATCATGATGCCGAGCGACCTGGCGGCGGTCTTCACCTTGGCCAGGTCCCCGGTGAGGCCTATGAAGTCGCTGCCCATCGAGTCCAGCCAGGTGCGCAGCACCTTGGGGGTGTCGCGCTGCGGGTCGGTGGAGACGAAGACGACGTTGATCTTCTGCCGGTCCTCCGCCGGGAGCGCCTTCATCGCGACGCCGATGTCGCCCATGGTGGTCGGGCAGACGTCCGGGCAGCTGGTGTAGCCGAAGAACAGCAGGGTGGCCTTGCCGTTGGTCTGCTGGCGCAGGTCGAAGGGCTGGCCGGAGGTGTCGGTCAGCTGGAGGTCCGGCTTCTCGAAGTTCTTGGCGAGCTTGGTGCCCTGGTACGGGGTGTCCTCCTTCTGCCGGGTGACCTTGGCGGCGGTGGAGTCCCCGCCGCCGGAGGACCCGCAGGCGGAGAGCGTCAGGGCGGCGGCCAGCGCGAGGGCGGCCGCGCCGGCCAGGCGGGTGGTGCGGGTGGTGCGGGACATGCGGGTTCCGATCGTGCGCGGTGGACGGCCGGCGGTGCCGCACCCGGTGCGCGGGTGCGGCACCGCCGGCGCGGTGGGTCAGGAGGCGGAGCCGCCGCTCTTGCGGCGCAGGCCGAGCACGCCGACGGCGGTGCCGATCACGCCGACCACGATGCCGACCACGCCCAGGGTGCGGGCGGTGGAGTCGCTGGACTTGGCGTCGCTGGAGGCGGCCTGGTCGGAGCTGTCCCCGTGGGCGCCCGCGGCGGGGGTGGCGGTGACACCGTGGCCGTCGCCCCCGGCGGCCTTGGTGAGCTTCAGGACGGGCGCGGGCTTGGCCGGCTCGGGCTGGCCCTCCTTGGACTCGTCGATCCAACGGGCGACGTCGCCGTTGTCGTAGGTCTGGAGGGTCTTGAACTCCATGCTCTCGGTGTCGGTCGGCAGCGGGCCGAGCGAGACCCGGAACTCCTGGAACTGGCCGGGGGCGATCTTGGTGCCGGCGTCGGCGGTCCAGGTGATCTTGGAGACGGCCTCGGTGACGTCGTTGCCGTGCACCTTGATCGGCTTGTCGAGCTTGGCCTTCTCGACGGTGGCGGTCCAGCCCGGCAGCGGCAGGGTCCGGACCGAGGCCAGCGGGTGGTCCAGCGGGAGGTTGACCTCCAGCTTCACGGTGCTCGCGGTGTCGCTCTCGTTCGGCACCCGGAAGTCGACGGCCGTGTAGCCGCCCTGGGTGGCCGAGCCCGGGTTCACGGTGACGTGCGCGAAGGCGGGGCCGGCCAGCGCCACCACGGAGGCGGCGGCGGTGAGGGCGACGGCGGCGAGACGGCGGGTGGGAAGGGAACGCATGATGCGGGTCTCCGATCGGAGCTCGGCGGCGGCCGGAACCGGGCGACGGACGTGAGCCGTGCCGCGGGGCCGCGCGTGGGGAGGTGGGGGCAGAGCCTCGGGCCGCCCCGGTGGTCGGGGGAACGGCCGGACGGTGCGCACGCCGCGAACCCGGCCCGCACGGGGCACCAGGAACGTCGGGTCAGTACGCGAGGGCCCCGCATGGCGGGCCGCGCCGCACCACGCTGTGCCGCAGCACGGCACCCGCCGGGAGCAGGCTCTCCCCGCCCCGGGCACCGAACCGGCGGGCCGGACCGGCCTCGCCGAACAGACCGCGCAGCAGCGCGGCCACCAGCGCGAACACGGTGCGCAGCGGAGCCGCCCAGTGCTCCCGGGCGGCCGCGGCGGCCACCCGCAGCAGCCGCCACAGCGCCGCCTCGCCGCGCCGCAGCCACCAGCCCGCGACCAGCGCGGCGCCCAGGTGCCCGACCAGCATCGACGGCGTCATGCCGAACAGCCCGGCCTGCCACCAGGGCACGGTGGCGAACGCGTGCGGGTCCAGGCCCGCGGAGGAGACCAGCTGCTCCGGGGACGAGCCGCCGGGCAGGCCGACCAGCGTGCCGGGCCTCGCCTCGTTGCAGATCAGCCGGCCGGCCACCTGCGGGACGGTCAGCGGACCGGCACCGCCGTGGTGCATGCCGGACATCGCGCCGTCGAAGCCGTGGAAGAGGAAGTGCAGCCCGAGCTGCCCGGCGCCGAGCGCCCCGGCGATGGCCGCCAGCGAACGCTCCCGCCCGCCGCAGACCGCCGCGAACGCCAGCACCGCGGCGAAGCCCAGCGCCAGCGCCGTCGGCGGCACGTTCCCGCCGCCCGCCAGGGAGTGCCCGGCGGCCGCGATCAGGGTGCACACCAGCGCGAACGGGACCGCCCGGGCAAGCCGCAGGTCCCAGGCGGCGGACCCCACCGGCTGAGCCGGTCCGGGGGCGCCCGGGAGCGGGGCGGCGGCGAGGGCAGTCATGGCCGGGCCATCCTCTCATTGCGTACGCCGCTGACACGGGCAGGGTGGGAAATCCCTACGAATGCCCCTTTCGGCCGCGGCGTGCGGAGGGGCGTACGCGTCGCCCGGCACAGACCACGTCCCCCGGTCCATCCGCCGAACGGGCGGTAGCGGGCCCCGGGCACGGTTCACCCGGGAAACGCCCGGAGATACCTAGTTGTATGTGGAGCCGCAGCCAGGAGGGACCTCCCGTGGACATCTGGTGGACTCTGCACCTCAAGCGCGACCCGGCCAGCGTTCCGCTGGCCCGGCGCATCCTGCTCGGTGCGATGGCGACCGCGGGCGTCGACCCGCAGATCGCGGACGACCTCGGTGTCGCCCTCACCGAGGCCTGCGCCAACGCCGTCGAGCACGGCGCCACCGGGCGGCCCGACGACGGCTTCCAGGTGACCGCCTCGATCTGCGGCGACCGGCTGCGGATCGAGGTCACCGACTCCGGGCCCGGACTGCCCACCCCCGCGGTGCCCGCCGCACCCGCCCGCCGCCCGGCGGCCCCGGCCGAGGCCCGCCCGGCGCCGGCCGGCCGGGCGGCCCGGCGCACCCGCCGCGGCCGCGCCACCGTCCCGGTCCGCGTCCTCGCCGCCCACCGCCCCCGCCGCGACGGCCACCCGTACGACACCCACGTCCTGCCGTCCCGCCCCAGTGCCCCCACGCTGCGCCCGGTCGACCTGGACACCCTCCCCGACCTCACCGCCGAATCCGGCCGGGGCCTCTTCCTCATCCACGCCCTCACCGACCACGTCCAACTCCGCAACCACCCCCTGCGCGGCGCGATCGTCAGCTTCGACAAGATCCTCAAGTGGCAGGACGGCGCGCTGCTGCAGGCGGCGTCCTGAGGACGGACGTGCGTCGGCGCGCGGCCGGGGGCGCGGTCCCCGGCCTGCGGTTGCCGGGGGTGGGGGCCGGCCGGACGATGGGGGCATGAGGCACCAGATGCGGGCTGAGTACGGCCAGGGCGGTGCGGCCGCGGGGGTGCGGCTGTGGCACGTGGTCCGGGGCGAGGAGAGCGTCGCGATGTGCGGGCGCGAACTCGAGCCGGGCGCGCGGGTGCGGGAGGCGGTGGACTGGGGGAAGACCCCGGAGCTGTGCTGCCACACCTGCGGGGCGTACTTCCTGCGCGAGGCGCCGTACTTGGCGGCCGAACACCACCAGTGAGGCCGGTCGCGTGAGGCCGTCTACTGTGACCGGCATGGAGGAACCCCTCGTCCGGCCGCGGCCGTTGACCACCGAGGCCGCCGGACTGCGCGCCGGTGCGCCCGAACTGCCCGAGTACGTCGACCGGTTGTGCGCCCTGGTCGAGCGGGTGGACCCGATGATCCACGCGTTCGTGCCGGAGCCCGGGCGGCACGGGCGGCTGCGGTCGCAGGCGCGGGAGCTGGCCGAGCGGTACCCGGAACCGGACGGGCGGCCGCCGCTGTACGGGGTGGCGGTGGGGGTCAAGGACATCGTGCACGTGGACGGGCTGCCCACGCACGGCGGTTCGGCGCTGCCGCCCGGGGTGCTGGCCGGGCCGCAGGCCGCGGTGGTGGACCGGCTGCGGGCGGCGGGAGCGCTGGTCGCGGGAAAGACGGTGACCGCCGAGTTCGCCGCGAGCGCTCCTGGCCCGACCCGCAACCCGCACCATCCGGGACACACCCCGGGCGGTTCCAGCAGCGGCTCGGCGGCGGCGGTCGCGGCCGGGCTGGTGCCGCTGGCGATCGGCACCCAGACCGTCGGCTCGGTGATCCGCCCGGCCGCGTACTGCGGGGTGGTGGGCTTCCGGCCGACGTACGGGCGGATCCCGGTCACCGGGGTGATCCCGAACGCGCCGAGCCTCGACACCCTCGGGACGTTCACCGCCGACCTGGCGGGCGCGGCCCTGGTGGCCCCGCTGCTCTGCGACGGCTGGCGCGCGGAGCCCGCGGCGCCGTCCGCGCCCGTGCTCGGGGTGCCGGACGGGACGTACCTGGAGCACGCCGAACCGGCCGCGCTGCGCGCCTTCGAGGAGCAGGTGGCGCGGCTGGCGCGGGCCGGGTTCACGGTGTGCCGGGTCGAGCTGTTCCCGGACTTCGCCGGGATCGTCCGGCAGGTGCAGGCGGTCAACCGCTTCGAGCTGGCCCGCAGCCACGCCGACTGGTTCGCCCGCTTCGGCGGGCTCTACCGGCCGGAGACGGTGGCGAGCATCCGGACCGGGCAGGGCGTCCCGGCCGAGGACCGGGCGGCCGGGCTGCGGTTCCGGGAGGAACTGGGCGAGCGGGTGGCCGCGGCGGGTGCGGCGGCCGGGGTGGACCTGTGGCTGGCGCCCTCGGCCACCGGCGGGGCGCCGGAGGGCCTGCACAGCACCGGGGACGCGGTGATGTCGCTGCCGTGGAGCTTCCTCGGGCGGCCGGCGCTCGGCCTGCCGGCCGGGCGGACCGCGCGGGGGCTGCCGCTGGGGCTCCAGGTGGTCGGCGCGGCGGGCGGGGACGAGCGGCTGCTGGCGCAGGCGGCGCTCCTCGAGGGCGTTCTGGCGGAGCGTTAGGCGCGCTGCCGGGGCTGCGCGCGGCCCTTCAGGAGGTCCGGGAGGCGCCGGTGCCCCCGGTGTTCGAGCTCCGGGCGGTGTCGGGGCCGCGCGGCTCGTCGGGGAAGCGCGGCCCGCCGATCAGGTAGAACAGGGCGGCGGTCGGGAAGCCGAGCGAGGCGGCCAGCAACACGATGAACTCCCAGAACATCTTCCGCTCCTCGTCAGTCGCGGGCGGCCCGGGCACCCGAAGGTGATCCCGAACCCGGCCCGCTCCGATGGGCCGAATCGTCCGGTCACTGTCCGACGGTATGGCCGAATCGCCCCGGCTGCCACCGGGCGCCGCGCCCCGGCCCGCGCCACACCGGCGCACGGGTCTGGGCGCGGGCGGGGGGCGGCGGCCACACTGTCGGGATGCAGCTACAGCTCGCAGGGGAAGCACGGCGGCCCGACCGCGAGAGCGAGGACTTCGCGGCGGCCTCGCCGGAGGCGGTGGTCCTGCTGGACGGCGCGAGCTCGCCGGCCGGCCTGGAGTCCGGGTGCCGGCACGGGACGGCCTGGTACGTGCGCAGGCTGGGCGTGCACCTGCTCGCCCGGCTCACCGACCGGGCGGACCGCTCGATCGCCGAGTGCCTGGCCGACGCCATCGTGGAGACGGCCGCGCTGCACGGCGGCCGCTGCGACCTGGCCCACCCCAACACCCCCGCCGCGATGGTCGTCGCGGCCCGGCGGCACGGCGAGGCGCTGGAGTACCTGGTGCTCGGCGACTCCCTGCTGGTGCTGGAGTTCAAGGACGGTCCGCCGAGGGTGATCGGGGACAACCAGCGCTTCCCCGGCGGGGAGGAGCTGCGCCGCCAGGTCTGGGAGACCGTCCCCGGCTCGGCCGAGCGGGCCGCGCTGCACCTGGAGTACGCGCTGGCCGTGCGCGCCGCCCGCAACCGGGGCAACGGCCCGTGGATCGCCGCCGCCAGCCCGCGGGCGGCCGAGCACGCCGAGACCGGCTTCGTGCGGCTGGACCGGCTGCACGCGCTGGCGGCCCTCACCGACGGTGCCTCGCGCTACACCGAGCGCTTCGGTCTCGGCAGTTGGGGCGACGCGCTGCGGCTGCTCGCCGAGTCGGGGCCGGGCGAGCTGATCGCCCAGGTGCGGGCGGTGGAGCGGGCGGACGCCGACTGCGCGCGCTGGCCGCGGGGCAAGACGCACGACGACGCCTCGGCCCTCTACGCGCTGCTGTAGCGGGGGACGGCGAGAACGGCGGAGCGGCCGCAGGTGGCACCTGCGGCCGCTCCGCCGTTCCGGCTCCGGAGCCCTCAGCGACCGGAAGCGGGGATGGTGCCGAGGCGGCCGGCCTGGAAGTCCTCCATGGCCTGCTGGAGTTCGCGGTGGCTGTTCATGACGAACGGGCCGTAGTGGGCGACGGGTTCGCGGATCGGGAGGCCGCCGAGGAGGACGACCTCGAAGTTGTTGTCGCGGGAGTCCTGCTTCTCGTCGGCGCGGATGGTGATCGAGTCGCCGTCGCCGAAGACGACGGCCTGGCCCCGGTGGAAGGGGCGCCGCTCCGCGCCCGCCGAGCCGCCGCCGGCGAGGCCGTAGGCGAGGGCGTTGAAGTCGGAGCGCCAGGGCAGGGTGATCTGGGCGCCGGGGCTGACCGAGGCGTGGATCATGGTGATCGGGGTGAAGGTGGTGCCGGGGCCCTGGTGGCCGTCGAGCTCGCCCGCGATCACCCGGAGCAGCGCGCCGCCGTCCTCGGTGCTGAGCAGCTTGACGCTGCCGCCGCGGATGTCCTGGTACTTCGGGGCGATCATCTTGTCCGAGGCGGGCAGGTTCACCCACAGCTGGAGGCCGTGGAAGAGGCCGCCGGACATCACCAGCGACTCCGGCGGGCTCTCGATGTGCAGCAGGCCGGAGCCGGCCGTCATCCACTGGGTGTCGCCGTCGGTGATGGTGCCACCGCCGCCGTGCGAGTCCTGGTGGATGAACGTTCCGTCAATGATGTAGGTGACGGTCTCGAAGCCGCGGTGCGGGTGCCAGGGGGTGCCCTTGGGCTCGCCGGCCGCGTAGTCCACCTCGCCCATCTGGTCCATCATGATGAACGGGTCGAGGTACTTCTGGTTGATCTTGGCGAAGGCGCGGCGGACGGGGAAGCCCTCGCCTTCGAAGCCCTCGGGGGCGGTCGCCACGGTGAGGACCGGCCGGGCGCTCGTGACGGCGGGGTCCGGCGTGGTGACGCGCGGGAGGGTCAGTGGGTTGTCGACGGTCACGGCGGGCATGTCGGCCTCCTTCGGGGGGTCTCTGGCCTACGTGCACGAGGTTAGTTCAATCCTCAACAACAAGCAAGTTGAATGTTGAACTATGTAGGGACAAAGGAGCGCGGGCTCCTCGTCCAGGATGGATCAGCCGTACATCCGGCGCATCGTGAAGTCGACCATCTGCTCGACGGCCTTGGCGTCGAACACCATCCGGTGCTCGCCCTCCATGTCCAGCGCGAAGCCGTAGCCGGTCGGCAGCAGGTCCAGGACCTCGGCGCCGGTGACGGTGAAGTGCTTGGAGTCCTTGCCGGCGTAGCGGCGCAGCTCCTTCAGCGAGCTGAACATCGGGATCACCGGCGTCGGGGTGTTGTGCAGCGCCAGGAAGCCGGGGCGGTCGCCGCGGGGGCAGTGCACCTTCGAGGTGATGAAGATCGCCTGGAAGTCCTCGACCGCCATCGAGCCGGTGGTGAAGGCCCGCACGGCGTCCGCGAGTGAGGGCGGCGAGGGTTCGGGGTACAGGGACTGCTGGGGGGCTTGCGCCTGCCCGCCGTAGGCGTCCGGTCCGGGCATGCCGTTCATGCCCTGCTGCGGTCCCGCCTGCTGCTGGTAGGGGTCGCCCGGGTATGTGTTCTGGTCATATCCGTACACACGGACAGGCTAGCGGTCGCGCACCCTCCTCCGCTGGCGCCGATCCTGACAAAGGAGTGGCCGTCCCGACTGTGGGACGTGACCACGTTCATAGCGGCGGATTCCCCGGCGGGGGCTTGCCCAAGTTACCGCTGGGTAGCATCATGATGCCTACTGGTGGGTACGGGACGCCGGAACGCGGCGGTCTCCCGGAAGCGACGAACCGGAGATAACGGCCATGGGTCACTACAAGTCCAACCTGCGGGACGTGGAGTTCAACCTCTTCGAGGTGTTCGGCCGCGAGCAGGTGTACGGCACCGGACCGTTCGCGGACATGGACGTCGAGACCGCGAAGAACATCCTCAGCGAGATCTCGCGCCTCGCCGAGAACGACCTCGCGGCGTCCTTCGCCGACACCGACCGCAACCCGCCGGTCTTCGACCCGGAGACCAACACCGCGCCGATCCCGGCGGCCTTCAAGAAGAGCTACCAGACCTTCATGGACGCCGAGTGGTGGCGTCTGGGCATCCCGGAGTCGATCGGTGGCCAGGTCACCCCGAACTCGCTGATCTGGGCCTTCGCCGAGCAGATCCTGGGCTCCAACCCGGCCATCTGGATGTACTCCTCCGGCCCGGCCTTCGCCGGCGTCATCGCCGAGGAGGGCACCGAGGAGCAGCTCGAGGTCGCCAAGCGGATGACCGACCGCCTGTGGGGCTCCACCATGGTCCTCACCGAGCCCGACGCGGGCTCCGACGTGGGCGCCGGCCGCACCAAGGCGATCCAGCAGGAGGACGGCTCCTGGCACATCGAGGGCGTGAAGCGCTTCATCACCTCGGGCGAGCACGACATGTCCGAGAACATCATCCACATGGTGCTGGCCCGCCCCGAGGGCGGCAAGCCCGGCACCAAGGGCCTGGGCCTGTTCATCGTCCCCAAGTTCGACTTCGACTGGGAGACCGGCGAGCTGGGCGAGCGCAACGGCGTCTACGCCACCAACGTCGAGCACAAGATGGGCCTCAAGGCCTCGAACACCTGCGAGATGACCTTCGGCGCCAAGCACCCGGCCAAGGGCTGGCTGCTGGGCGAGAAGGTCGACGGCATCCGCCAGATGTTCAAGATCATCGAGTTCGCCCGGATGATGGTCGGCACGAAGGCCATCGCCACCCTCTCCACCGGCTACCTGAACGCCCTGGAGTACGCCAAGGAGCGCGTGCAGGGCGCCGACATCTCGCAGTTCCTGGACAAGACCGCCCCGCGCGTCACCATCACCCACCACCCGGACGTGCGCCGCTCGCTGCTGACCCAGAAGGCCTACGCCGAGGGCATGCGCGCGCTGGTGCTGTTCACCGCGTCCACCCAGGACGACATGATGGCCGCCAAGCTGCGCGGCGAGCGCGACGAGGCCGCCGAGCGCCTCAACGACCTGCTGCTGCCGATCGTCAAGGGCTACGGCTCGGAGAAGTCCTACGAGCAGCTCGCCCAGTCCCTGCAGACCTTCGGTGGCTCCGGCTACCTGCAGGAGTACCCGATCGAGCAGTACATCCGGGACGCCAAGATCGACACCCTGTACGAGGGCACCACCGCCATCCAGGGCCAGGACTTCTTCTTCCGCAAGATCGTCAAGGATGGCGGCCAGGCGCTCACCGCGCTGTCCGAGCAGATCCAGAAGTTCATCGGCTCCGCCGCCGGCGGCGACGCCCTGGCCGCCGAGCGCGACCTGCTCGCCAAGGCCGCGGGCGACCTCGAGGCCATCATCGGCAAGCTCCTGGCCGACCTCTCCTCGGTCGAGCAGGACGTCAAGAACATGTACAAGGTGGGCCTCAACACCACCCGCCTGCTGATGGTCTCCGGCGACGTCGTGGTCGGCTGGCTGCTGCTGCGCCAGGCCGCGGTGGCCCTGGCCAAGCTGGAGGCCGGCGCTTCGGAGAAGGACGTCCCCTTCTACCAGGGCAAGGTCGCGGCGGCCCGCTTCTTCGCCAAGAACGTCCTGCCGACCGTCGCCCCGCAGCGCCTGATCGCCGAGGGCATCGACAACGAGATCATGGAGCTGGCGGAGGAGGCCTTCTGAGCCTCGGTCGCTGACCTGACCGCCTGACACACCCTCACACCGAAGGGCCCGGCTGCCACCGGGCCCTTCGGTGTGTCGGTGCCGAGGTGCCGAGGTGCCGATGCGCTGTGGTGCCGCGGTGCCGAGCCGTCGACGTGCCGTGGTGCCGTGGTGCCGTGGTGCCCGGGGCGGAACCCCCCGCTCCCGCAGGGCGGTTCGCGGGCACGTGCGGGGCACATCTCGAACGAGGTGTTCCGAATGCCCTGTCTGTGTACGGGCATATGCTCAGGTGCGAAGCCGACTCCCCATCCGGCTTCGGCCCTCACTCGACCCAGGAGCAGTATGTCGACCGCCGCCCGCCAGGCATTCTTCGACCGGACGCACAGCGACGACCTGATCGCGTTCCTCGGCACCTCGCCGTCTCCGTACCACGCGGTGGCGAGCGCCGCCGAGCGGCTGGAGAAGGCGGGCTTCCGGCAGGTCTCCGAGACGGACGCGTGGGACACCGCGGCCGGCGGGCGCTACCTGATCCGCGGGGGCGCGCTGATCGCCTGGTACCTGCCGGAGGGAGCGGGCCCCGAGACGCCGTTCCGGATCGTCGGCACCCACACCGACTCGCCCAACCTGCGGGTCAAGCCGGTGCCGGACACCGGTTCGGAGGGCTGGCGGCAGGTCGCCGTGGAGATCTACGGCGGCGTCCCGCTGAACACCTGGCTGGACCGCGACCTCGGCCTGTCCGGCCGGCTCGCGCTCAAGGACGGCACCGCCCGGCTGGTCCAGCTGGACGAGCCGCTGCTGCGCGTGCCGCAGCTCGCCATCCACCTGGACCGCCAGGTCAACGAGGGCATGAAGCTCGACAAGCAGCGCCACCTCACCCCGATCTGGGGCCTCGGCCCGGTCGACGAGGGCGCGCTGATCTCCTACGTCGCCGAGCGGGCCGGCCTGGCCGCCGCCGACGTGGTCGGCTGGGACCTCATGACCCACGACGTCCAGCCCGCCTCCTACCTGGGCCGCGACCGCGAGCTGCTGGCCGCCCCGCGCCTGGACAACCTGCTCTCGGTGCACGCGGCCACCGCCGCGCTCGCCGCGGTCGCCACCGCCGACGGCGCCGCCCGGCTGCCGTACATCCCGGTGCTGGCCGCCTTCGACCACGAGGAGACCGGAAGCGAGTCCGACACCGGCGCGCAGAGCCCGCTGCTCGGCAACGTGCTGGACCGGACGATCCACGCGCGCGGCGGCACCACCGAGGACCGGGCCCGGGCGCTCGCCGGCACCGTCTGCCTCTCCTCGGACATGGGCCACGCCGTCCACCCGAACTACAGCGAGCGGCACGAGCCGGGCCACCACCCGATGCCGAACGGCGGGCCGATCCTCAAGGTCAACGTCAACAACCGCTACGCGACCGACGGCGTCGGCCGGGCGGTGTTCGCGGCCGCCTGTGAGAAGGCGGGCGTGCCGTGGCAGACCTTCGTCTCCAACAACGCCATGCCCTGCGGTACGACGATCGGCCCGATCACGGCGGCGCGGCTGGGCATCAGGACGGTGGACTGCGGCATCGCGGCGCTCTCCATGCACTCGGCGCGCGAGCTGTGCGGGGCGGAGGACCCGTACCTGCTGGCGAGCGCGCTCAAGGCCTTCCTGGAGGGCTGAGCACGGCTCGCGGAAGGGGCCCGGCGGACGACCGCCGGGCCCCTTCCCGTTGCTCCGCTCCGTGCGCCCCGGGCTACTCCATCCCGGCCAGGACCAGCGGGAGGCGGCGGGCGCCGTCGGCGACCAGCTTCACCGGCACGCCCCAGTCCTGCTGGTGCACGTGGCAGGCCGGGTACTCGATCTCCGGGTCGTCGTCGCAGGAGGCGGCCATCGCCGAGACGTGCAGCACGCCCTCGGCGACCTCGGCGGAGAGCACCAGCTCGCGGGAGAGGTCGCTGTCCGCGCCGGCTCCGGAGACCAGCAGCTCGGGCGGGGTCGCGCTGACCAGCAGCCGGGTGGACGGGCCGTAGCGCTCGTCCAGCTTCTGGCCGTTCGGCGCCTCGAAGACCACGTCCAGCCGGAAGGCGCCCGGGGCGACCTCGGTGGCCGCGCGCTGGGTGCGGTGCGCCACCGACTCGACCCGTACCGCCTCCTCCGGCAGCCGCAGCCTGGTCAGCCGGTGCCGGGCCGACTCGACCACCACCACGTCGCCGTCCACCAGCACCGCCCCGGAGGGCTCGCGCAGGTCGGTGGCCAGCGTCCCGACCTCGCCGCTCGCCGGGTCGTAGCGGCGCAGCGCGTGGTTGTAGGTGTCGGCGACGGCCACCGAGCCGTCCGGCAGCACGGTGACGCCCAGCGGGTGCTGGAACAGCGCCTGGTCGGCCGCGCCGTCGCGGTGGCCGAAGTCGAACAGGCCGGTGCCGACGGCGGTGTGGACCGTTCGTGTTTCACGTGAAACCCAGCGCAGCGCGGAGGTCTCGGAGTCCGCCACCCAGAGCCGCTCGCCGTCCGCCGAGACCGCGAGGCCGGATGGCTGGGCGAACCAGGCCTCGGCGACGGGCCCGTCCACCAGGCCCTCGTTGGTGGTGCCGGCCGCGACCGCGACCGTGCCGGCGGCCGGGTCGTACGACCACAGCTGGTGCACGCCGGCCATCGCGATCCACACCCGGCCGTCGAACCAGGCGACGTCCCACGGCGAGGAGAGGTCCACCTCGCGGGCCGGGCCCTCGGTGGCCGAGCCCTGCCACCACTGCCGGCCGGTGCCGGCCAGGGTGGTCACCAGGCCGTCGGAGAGCCGGACGCCGCGCAGGGCGTGGTTGACGGTGTCGGCGACGACCACGTCGTACTCCGAGCCCTCCGGCAGCAGCGCGAGGCCCTGCGGCTCGCTGAACCGCGGGCCGGCGCCGTCCGTGCCGTCGCCGTCCACCAGGCCGCGCTGCCCGTCGCCGATCCGGCGCACCACCGTCTCGCCGTCCTCGGCCAGCTCGACCAGCGAGTGGTGGCCGGAGTCGGCGACCAGGAAGTGACCGTTCGGCAGCCGGAGTGCCTTGCCGGGGAACTTGAGGTCCCCGGCGGTCGGCTCCGGCGCCACGTACGGGCCGTCGCCGCGGCGCAGCGTGCCCTTCGCGGCGTGCTCGGCCTCCAGCTCCTCGACCAGCCGGGCGAGCGCGTGGGCGTGGCCCTCGCCGGCGTGCTGGGCGACCACGTAGCCCTCCGGGTCGATCACCACCAGGGTCGGCCAGGCCCGGACGGCGTACTGCTTCCAGGTGGCCAGCGCCGGGTCGTCCAGCACGGGGTGGTGCACCTCGTAGCGGGCGACGGCGTCGACGACGGCCTCGTGGTCGGCCTCGTGCACGAACTTCGGCGAGTGCACCCCGACGATCACCACGGTGTCGCGGTGCTTCTCCTCCAGTTCCCGCAGCTCGTCCAGGACGTGCAGACAGTTGATGCAGCAGAAGGTCCAGAAGTCCAGGATGGTGATCTTGCCGCGGAAGTCGGCGAGGGTGAGCTCCTTGCCGCCGGTGTTCAGCCAACCGCCTGCCCCGACGAGTTCGGGGGCGCGTACACGTGCACGAGATGCCATGCGTCAATCAAACCGCACGGCGGGGGCCCGCATTCCGGGTGAGGTCGGCCTGCCAGCGGGTCTCGCCGTCCTGGGTGCGGGTGGTGGGGTGCAGGCCGAGGGCGCGGGCGACCTTGGCGGAGGCGTGGTGGTCGGGGTGGATGTGGGCGACGGCGGTGCGGACGCCGGCGGCGGCGAGGTGGGCGAGCAGGGCGCGGGCGGCCTCGGTGGCCAGGCCGCGGCGCTGCCAGGGAGTGCCGACCACCCAGGCGAGTTCGGCCTCGTCGGGGCGGACGGTGGTCTGCACGTAGCCGGTGAGGGCGCCGTCGGCGCGCAACCGCAGCACCCAGTTGCCCCAGGCCTCGGCCGGGTCGGGGGAACCGGCGGCGAGCCGGGCGCAGCGGGCGCGCTGCTCCTCGACGGTGGCAGGTCGGCCGCCGGTGTGGGCGTGCAGGGCCGGGTCGGCGAGCGCGGCCGCCAGCTCCTCGGCGTGCTCGGGCGCGATCGGCAGCAGGTCGAGGCGCTCGCTGCGCAGCTCGGCGGTGGTGAGGTCGGGGTGCATGGCGGTATTGAAGGGGATCGGGGGCCGCCGCGCGAAGGGGTTTCCGGCCGGTGTTCCCGTGGCGGTGCTTCTCCGCGGCCGGGGGCTCGGGGTCGAATGGGACGACGTCAACACGAGGAGGTCGCACGGTGCGGTACCTGGTCAGGGAGAAGCTGTTCGCGGTCGGCGACGACTACTGGATCGAGGACGACCGGGGCCACAAGGCGTACCTGGTGGACGGCAAGGTGATGCGGGTGCGGGACACCTTCGAACTGAAGGACGCGCACGGGCGGGTGGTCGCGGTGGTGAAGGAGAAGATGCTCACCGTCCGCGACGCGATGAGGATCGAGGACGCCGACGGCGAGGTGGTCGCCACCGTCCGGGAGAAGCTGTTCACCCCGTTCCGGGACAAGTACCTGGTGGAGCTGGCCTCCGGCGGCGAGCTGAAGATCCACGGCAACCTGATCGACAAGGACTACCGGATCGAGAACCAGCACGGCGACGAGCTGGCCAGAATCAGCCGCACGTGGTTCCGGATCCGGGACACCTACGGGGTGGAGATCGCCGACGGCGCCGACACCGGTCTGCTGCTCGCCGTCGCGGCCTGCGTCGACCACCTGGTGCGGGAGGAGGACTGACCCGTCCCCGGTTTCCTGATCCCGGTCCGCCCCTCACCCGGGTGGGGTATCTTTTGCCAACCCTTGACCGTGTCGGTCGGGGGCCCTGACCGACAGGTCGAGGGGTACGGCGTGAGCGGACCGGGGGCTGGAACCACGATGAACGACATCCTGCACGGGCTCGGCGCGGCGGCCGCCTACGGCGCCCTCGGTGTGGTGCTGCTGCTCCTCGGCATCGGCTTGGTCGACCTGCTGACGCCCGGCAGGCTCGGCCACCAGATCTGGGTCGAGCGCAACCGCAACGCCGCCGTCCTGCTCAGCTCCGCGCTGCTCGGCATCGGCGGCATCGTCTTCACCGCGATCGTGTACACCTACGCCGACTTCGCCAAGGGCCTGGTGTCGACGGCCTGTTACGGCCTGCTCGGGCTGGTGCTGATGGCCGTCGCGTTCTGGCTGGTGGACCTGCTGACGCCGGGCAGGCTCGGCGCGATCCTGGTCGAGCCGGAGCCGCACCCGGCGGTGTGGGTCTCCGCCGCCTGCAACATCGCGGTGGCGGCGGTGGTGTCGGCCGCGATCGCCTGACGACCGCTCCGGGTGCCGGGTCGGGCGTTCGGCTGCCGGGCCGGGCCGGGCCTTCGGGAGCGCTACGCCAGGTGCGGCGCCTTGCCCAGGACGTGCTGCTCCCCCCAGTCCCCCAGCGGCCCCAGCGCCGTGTTGAGCCGGAGCCCCGCCTCGGTCAGCTCGTACTCGACCCGCGGCGGCACCTCCTCGTACGCCTCCCGGTGCACGATGCCGTCCGCCTCCATCTCGCGCAGGTGCGCGGCCAGCACCTTCTCGGTGATGCCCGGCAGCAGTCGGCGCAGCTCGCCGAAGCGGCAGCGCGGGCGTTCGGCCAGGGCCCAGAGGATCGACACCTTCCACCGGCCGGCGATCACGTCCATCGCGGCGTCCGTCCCGCAGACGTGTGCCCCCGGCCTCGGCACGATCGCCATGCCCACCCCTCCCGGTCCCTGTGAGCTCGATGCTCACCCCAGGGTAACCGCCCACTTCGAAGTGCGTACTTGATCGTTCACCGGGGTCGCGCGGAGGCTGACTGCCATGGCAACCAACCCCGCTGAGAACCCGTCGAAGACCCCGCTCACCCTGCTCGGCCTCGGTGCGATGGGCACCGCGCTGGCCGAGGCCTGGCTCGCCGCCGGGCACCCGCTGACCGTCTGGAACCGCACCGCCGCCCGCGCCGAAGCGCTCGCCGCCCGCGGCGCCACCGTCGCCGCCACCGCCGCGGAGGCCGTCGCGGCGAACCGGCTGGTCGTCGTCTGCCTGCTCGACGACGCCTCCGTGCTGGAGGCGCTGGACGGCGCCGACCTGACCGGCAAGGACCTGGTCAACCTGGTCACCAACACCCCCGGGCAGTCCCGCCTCCGCGCCGCCTGGGCCGAGCGGCACGGCGCCCGCTACCTGGACGGCGCGATCATGGCCGTCCCGCCGATGATCGGTGTCCCGGTCTCCGGCGGGTACGTGTTCTACGGCGGCTCGGCCGAACTGTTCGAGGAGCACCGGGACACCCTCGCCGCCCCGGCCGACACCCGGTACGTGGGCGCGGACGCCGGGCACGCGGCGCTGTACGACGTGGCGCTGCTCAGCGGGATGTACGGGATGTTCGCCGGGGTCGCGCAGGCCTTCGCGCTGATCCGCGGCGAGTCCGTGGCCCCGAGCGAGCTGGCGCCGCTGCTGGGCGACTGGATCTCAGCGATGTCCCACTCGGTGGGCACGACCGCGGAACAGCTGGAGAGCGGCGACTACACCAAGGGCGTGGTGTCCGGCCTGGCGATGCAGGTGGCCGCCAAGGGGACCATCCTGCGCACCGCCGAGGAGCAGGGGGTGAGCCCCGAACTGATCGAGCCGTACTTCCGGTTGATGGAGCGTCGACTGGAGATCGGCAGCGGCGAGGAGGACCTGTCCGGGGTCGTCGACCTGCTGCGACGGTGAGGCCCGGCCGGTAACGTACCGGCATGGCAGACCTAGAAGAACGCGCCACCGTCGTCGCGTCCGACCCACGGCAGGCCGGGGCGGGGGTGGTGGTCCGACCGCGCCGCGCCGACGACCTCGCCGACTGCGTCCGGGTGCTGGGCGACGTCCACGCCGCCGACGGCTACCCCGCCGACTGGCCCGACCGGCCCGCCGCCTGGCTCACCCCGGACGGCCTGCTGGCCGCCTGGGTCGCCGAGTCGGACGGCCGGCTCGTCGGCCACGTGGGCGTCGCCCGCAGCGCCCCGGGCGACCTCGCCCCCGCCCTGTGGAGCCACCGCACCGGCGGCCGCCCGGAACTCGCCACCGTGATCGGCCGGCTCTACGTCGCCCCCGGGGCGCGTGGTCGCCTCATCGGCGCCCGGCTGCTGGCCTGCGCCGTGGCGCACGCGCGGGCGCTCGGCCTGCACCCGGTGCTCGACGTGCTCGCCACCGACACCGCCGCGGTGGCCCTCTACCGCCGCCTCGGCTGGACCCACCTCGGCGGCGGCGACCAGCGGTGGGCCTCCGGACGGACCGTCACCGTCCACTGCTTCGCCGCGCCGAGGGGGTGAGCCCGGGCCCGCCCGGCCGCCGTGGCCGGGCGGCCTCACGGCGGCCGGGAGAACGGCGGACCACGCCTCCAGGCCTACCGGCCGTCGGGCCCCGGCCGGTGTCCCCGCCGGTGTCCCAGCCGGGGCCTCGGCCATGGCGACGTCCTGGGAGGACTCGGCCGGCAGGACCGAAGCCACCGTGGCCTCGACCGCTGGGAGCCGAGGAAGACCGGTCGCCGCGTGGACGTCGAGCCGGCCGGGTCGGAGCCGTCCGTTCACGCGTGCCCCCGAGGGGCGCCGCCGACCCGGTCCTCGTCGCCGTGGAAGGCGTCGGCCTCGGCCTCGGCCCGCATCCGCGCGGCCTCGACCGCGGGATCGCCCCGCCACCCGCGTCGGAGCTCTGCCACGGGAACGAAGCGCCGGCGGTTGTCGATCGGCCGGATCCCGGCGATCTCCGCACCGGCGCGGGTGATGCGGTAGATCTCGCCGGCTTCGACGTCATCGGGTACGGCCTTGGACCGCGCCGCGAGTTCGCGCTGCGTGACGGTCTTCATGGCGCCACTGTCCCGCGCCGTGGAGCTTCGTGTCGCGCTTCGGGGGCCGCCCCGGTCCCCCGGGTGGGGGAGCCGGATCACCGCGTCGGGGGAGGGGCGGTGCGGGCGGCGCGGGCGAGCCTGGCGGCATGGTGAGAAACGGGTGGGCGGTGACCGGCTGGGGCCTCGGGTGCGCCGGGTTCGGGCTGGGGTGCGCGCTGAACGGGACGGAGCTGTTCGGGGCGGGGCGGTCGGGGTGGGTGGTGGCCGGGGTGGGGGTGGTCTCGGCCGCCGCCGGCCTGGCGGTGGTGCGGCGGCAGCCGGTGCTCCGGCTCCGATGGCTCCGGTGGCTGCTGTGGGCGCTGTGCGGGGCGGCCGCGGTGGGGGCCTGGGGACTGCTGATGGACGGGGTGACGCTGCTGTTCGGCCAGTCGGTGGACAGCGTCCCCGACTCGGTGGAGCGCGCCCTGGCGGCGGTGGGGGCGGTGCTGCTGGCCCGCACCGCCCTGGGGGCACGGCCCGGTGGCCGGGGCGGTCGGGCCGGACGGGCCGTGCCCGCTCCCACGGCGGCTCCGCCGCTCGTCCAACTCGCCGCCTGGGCGGGAACCCTGGCGTTCGTGCCGTATGTGCTGATGAAGCTGGTCTGGGCGCTCGGCGGTTCCTTCGCCGGAGTCGGCGGCGACCGGATGTACGACGACTACGTGCGCAACGGGTCCTCCGGGCTCTGGCTCGCCCTGGAGCGCTGGGGGCTCGACGGCACGATGCTGCTGGCGCTGCTCGGGGTGTTCCTGCTCTGGGGGCTGGTCCGGCCGTGGGGGCAGGTCTTCCCGCGCTGGACCCTGCCGCTGCGCGGCCGCCGGGTGCCGCGCTGGCTGCCGCTCACCCCGGCCCTGCTGGGCGCGGCCACGCTGGCGCCGTACGGGGTCCTCGGGATCGGCTACCTGACGCTGTGCACCGCCGGGGTGACGCGGATCAGGCTGGGCGCCTTCGCCAGTGAGCAGAGCGCGTTGGAGGTCGGTTGGGTCGGGATGTGCGGGTTCGCCGGGTACGGGGTCGCGCTGATGGTGGCCGCCCGGTCGTACTGGCGGCGGACGGGTGGGTCGGCCGGGGTGCGCTGAGGCCGGGGTTTGCCGAGGCCGGGGTTTGCTGAGGCGGCAACAAAGCTTGCCGGTGTCGTGAGGCGGGCCGCAGCCTGGCGGTGGAGGTGAGCGCCATGGGCGAGACGGCCGGGATCGGGAAGAGCGAGCGCTACGACGCGGTGGTGGTCGGCGCCGGAGCGGCGGGACTGAACGCCGCACTGGTGCTGGGCCGGGCCCGGCGCCGGGTCGCGGTGGTGGACGCGGGGGAGCCGCGAAACGCGCCCGCCGCGCACATGCACGGCTACCTGAGCCGGGACGGCCTGCCCCCGGCGGCGCTGCTGGCGGTCGGGCGGGAGGAGGTCGCCCGGTACGGGGTGGACCTGATCGACGCCCGGGTGGAGCACATCGAGCACATCCGGCCGGAAGGGCCGGACGGGCCGAGCGAGTCGGACGGGCCCGGCTTCGCGGTCCACCTGGCCGGCGGCCCGGTGCTGCACGCGCGCCGGGTGGTCGTCGCCACCGGGCTGCGGGACGGCCTGCCGGAGCTGCCGGGCCTGGTCGAACGGTGGGGCCGCGACGTGCTGCACTGCCCGTACTGCCACGCCTGGGAGGTCCGCGACCGGCCGCTCGGGGTGCTCGGCACCGGTCCCGGCGCGGTCGACCAGGCGCTGCTGCTGCGGCAGTGGTCGGCGGACGTGGTGCTGCTCGCGCACACCCTCCGGCCGACCGACGCCGAGCGGGAGCGGCTCGCCGCCCGGGGTGTCCGGGTGGTCGAGGGCCGGATCGTCCGCCTGGTGTCCGAGGACGGGCGGCTGCGCGGCGTCGAACTCGCCGACGGGCTGGTGGTGCCGCGCGAGGCGGTGTTCGTCTTCCCGCAGCCGGTGCCCAGGGACGCGCTGCTCTTCGGCCTCGACTGCGCCCGGGACGACAACGGCTGGGTCACCACCGACCGGACCGGCCGCACCAGCCTCCCGGGCGTCTGGGCCGTCGGCAACGTCGCCGACCCGCGCGCCCAGGTGGTCACCGCCGCCGGGGCGGGCGCGGCGGCCGCCTTCGCGCTCGACCACGACCTCGTGGCGGAGGAGGTCGACCGGGCGGTGCGGCGGTACCGCGCGTCCGGCGCCGCCCTGCCCGCCTGAGCGGGGAAGCTTTCGTCAACCCACGATCGGAGAATCCGGATGTCAGCGCACCAGCACGACCCCGCCCACTCGCACGGGCACTCCCACGGCCACGGCCACGGGCACGTCCCCGCCGCCGACTTCGACTGGGACGCGCTCGCCGCGCACCTGGAGCTGGAGGCCGACCTGCGGGCCGATGCCGTCACCGAGGCCGGCCGGTGGCTGCTCGGCCTGCACGGGGAGGGCGCGGTGCGGCGGGTCCTCGACGTCGGCAGCGGGCCCGGGGTGATCGCCGGACTGCTGGCGGAGGTCTTCCCGGCGGCCGAGGTGGTGGCCGTCGACCAGTCGGCCGCCCTGCTGGAGCGCGCCAGGACCCGCTCCGGCGGTCGGCTCGGCACCCAACAGGCCGACCTGCCCACCGAGTTCGGCAAGCTCGGCGAGGCCGACCTGATCTGGTCCGGCAACGCCATCCACCACCTGGGCGACCAGCAGGCCGCGCTCAGCTCGCTCGCCGGCCTGCTGCGGCCCGGCGGTCTGCTCGCCGTCGCCGAGAGCGGCCTGCCGGCGCGCTACCTGCCGCGCGACTTCGGCCTCGGCCGGCCCGGCTTCCAGGCCCGGATGGACGCCGCCCACGAGGACGGCTTCAGCGCCATGCGGGCCGAACTGCCCGACAGCATCCGGGAGATCGAGGACTGGCCGGCCATGCTGCGGCGGGCCGGGCTGACCCCGACCGGGACCCGCACCTTCCTGGTCGACCGCCCGGCCCCGCTCGCCGGACCGGTGCGCGGCTACCTGCACACCCAGCTGACCCGGCGGTACGACCAGCTCGCCGAGCAGCTCGACGCCGAGGACCGGGCCACCCTGGAGGCCCTGCTCGCCGAGGACGCCCCGACCGGCATCCTGCACCGCCCGGACGCCTTCTACCTCTCCGCGATGACCGTCCACACGGCCCGCCGGGACTGACCCGCCGGGACCGACCTGCCGGGACCGACCTGCCGGGACCGACCCGCCAGCCGCGGGCCCGTCCGGCCCGCGGCGTCAGCGGGTGAGGAAGCCGGCCACCGTCCGGCAGAACGCGGCCGGGTCGTCCAGCCACGGGTAGTGGCCGGCGGCGGGCTGGACGGCGGTACGGGCGTGGCGGAACAGCGCGGCCGTGGCGCGGACCGCCCCGGGCCGCGGGTCGGGGTCGTACGCGCCGGCCAACAGCAGTGCGGGGGAGGCGAGTTCGGCGACAGCGGCGCGAACGGCAGCGGGTTCGTAGCCGCCGCCGTGGTACCCGGCGGTGGCCGCCGGGTGGCTCTGGGCGGCGCGGGTGGCTTCGTGGGCGCGGGCGACGGCGTCCCAGCGGCCGTGGAAGAGCGGCGCCAGGTCGTCCGCGTCGGCGGCGCCGCCGGCGAAGGCGGTGCGGACGGCGGCCCGGGCGGCCGGGTACCACTCCTCGTGGGTGGCGCCGCGGGCCTCGGCCGCCTCGCGGTAGTCGTCCTCGGTGGAGGCGCCGCCGAGGATCCGGAGGCTGGGCGTGACCAGCACCAGCCGGCCGGTGCGCCCGGGGTGGCGCAGCGCGTACAGGACGGCGAGCGAGCAGCCGGCGGAGTGGGCGAGGAGGTCCACCCGGTCGAGCCCGAGGTGCGCCCGGAAGGCCTCGACGTCCGCCACCTGCCGGTCCACCCGGTAGCTCGTCGGGTCGGCCGGGTGCTCCGACCGGCCCGTTCCCCGCAGGTCGAGGACGTACAGAGCGCGGTGCGCGCCGAGGCCGCCGAGGTCGCCGAGGTACGCGGAGTCGCGCATCGCTCCGCCGGCGAGGACGAGTAGCGGCTCGCCCTCGCCGAGGACCCGGAAGCGGAGCCGGGTGCCGTCGTGGCTGGTGAAGGTCGTCACCGGGTGATCGTGGCAACCGTTCGCGGCCCGGGCAACGGGATTGCGGGCCGGGCAACGGGATTGCGGGCCGGGTACCGTCGGGGCATGACAGCGAGCGAGCAGCGCTTCGTCGTGGTGACCACGACCCACGAGAGCGAGGAGCGGGCCAGGGCCCTGGCGTCCGCCGTGGTGCGGGAGCGGCTGGCGGCCTGCGCCCAGGTGTACCCCGTACGGTCGGTGTACTGGTGGGACGGCGAGGTGCAGGACGCCGGGGAGTGGCGGATCGACCTCAAGACCAGGGCCGAACTGGTGGACCGGCTGGGCGCGTTCGTGGCCGGGCGGCACTCCTACGAGACGCCCGAGCTGATCGCCGTGCCGGTGACGGGCGGCAGCCCGGGCTACCTCGCCTGGGTGGCCGGGGAGACGGCGGGGGCGTGACGGCGCCGCGGGCACCACGGCGGCGGGGCCCGGGATCCACCCCGGGCCCCGCCGCCGTGCGTCCGCTACTCCGCCGAGCCGCCGAAGCGTTCCGTCCAGGCCGCCACGTCGTCCTCCGTGACCTTGGCGAACAGCACCGGCGGCACCGTGAACGCCGTCCCGGCCGGCACCAGGTCGAGCGCCCGGGCCTCCTCCGGGGCGATCCAGTCGCGGGTGGCGGCCGGCGAGTCCTCGGGCAGTGCGAAGGCCCCGCGCATCGCCGCGGCCGTGGCCGGGACGAACGGCTCGGAGACCACCGCGTAGAGGTGGATCAGGTTCATCGCGGTGCGCAGGGTCAGCGCCGCCGCGTCCGGGTCGGTCTTCACCTGGAGCCAGGGCGCCTTCTCGTCCAGGTACGCGTTGCCCGCGCTCCACAGCGCGCGCAGGGCCTGCGCCGCCTTGCGGAAGTTGAGCGCGTCCAGCTGGGCCTCGTACTCGGCAAGCAGGCCGGCGATCTGCTCGCCGAGGCGCTGCTCGGCCTCGCCCGGCGCGTGCCCGCCGGGGACGTCGTCGCCGAAGCGCTTGCGGCTGAAGGAGAGCACCCGGTTGACGAAGTTGCCGAGGGTGTCGGCGAGGTCCTTGTTGACCACCGAGGCGAACAGGTCCCAGGTGAAGCTGGAGTCGTCCGACTCGGGCGCCTGCGCCATCATGAAGTAGCGCCAGTAGTCGGCGGGCAGCAGGTCCAGGGCGTCGTTGCCGAAGACGCCGCGCCGCTGGCTGGTGGAGAACTTCCCACCGTAGTACGTCAGCCAGTTGAAGGCCTTGACGTAGTCGACCTTCTTCCACGGGCGGCGCGAGCCGAGCAGGGTGGCCGGGAACATCACGGTGTGGAACGGGACGTTGTCCTTGCCCATGAACTCGGTGTACCGGACGGTCTCGTCGGCCTCGTACCACCAGGACTTCCAGTCCCGCAGCTGCCCGGCCGGGGCCGCGTCCGCCCACTCCTTGGTGGCGCCGATGTACTCGATCGGGGCGTCGAACCAGACGTAGAACACCTTGCCCCCGGCGGCCAGTTCGGGCCACACGTCGGCCGGCACGGGGACGCCCCACTCCAGGTCGCGGGTGATCGGGCGGTCCTGGAGGCCTTCGGTCAGCCACTTGCGGGCGATCGAGGAGGCGAGCACCGGCCAGTCGTCGGCGTGGCCGGCGACCCAGTCCTCGACCTCCTCGGTGAGCTTGGACTGGAGCAGGAACAGGTGGCGGGTCTCCCGGACCTCCAGGTCGGAGCTGCCGCTGATGGCCGAGCGCGGCTCCAGCAGGTCGGTCGGGTCCAGCACCCGGGTGCAGTTCTCGCACTGGTCGCCGCGGGCCTTGTCGTAGCCGCAGTGCGGGCAGGTGCCGACGATGTAGCGGTCCGGCAGGAAGCGGC
The DNA here is from genome assembly GCF_044763205.1 of Kitasatospora sp. NPDC096204. Lineage (NCBI taxonomy): Bacteria > Bacillati > Actinomycetota > Actinomycetes > Kitasatosporales > Streptomycetaceae > Kitasatospora > Kitasatospora sp. NPDC096204. The sequence continues at coordinate 24,205 of NZ_JBIWFT010000041.1, read as the reverse complement.
CGTCGGCGTTGGAGTACACCTGGCGGATCGCGCGCTCCTCGATGAAGCCGTTGCGCTGGAGTTCGCGGGCGATCTCCTGGGTGATCTCCCGGTTCTGCGGGGAGGAGCTGCGGCCGAAGTGGTCGAAGGAGAGCTCGAAGCCGTCGTACACCGCCCGCTGCGCGTCGTGCGCCCGGGCGCAGAACTCGGCGACGGGCAACCCGGCCTCCTGGGCGGCGAGTTCGGCGGGCGTGCCGTGCTCGTCGGTGGCGCAGATGAACAGCACCTCGTGCCCGCGTCGGCGCAGGTAGCGGGCGTAGACGTCCGCCGGGAGCATGGACCCGACCATGTTGCCCAGGTGCTTGATCCCGTTGATGTACGGAAGGGCGCTGGTGATCAGGTGCCGAGCCATCCTCGGATGCTCCGATTTCTCCCGCACGCGCACCCCCACCCGGAGTGCCGTGCCAGGCGCAGGGATCCACTGTGAGCCGCAAGCCTAGCGGGCGGTCGGGCGCCGGGCCGGGACGTCACGGCCGGGTGAAGTCGCCGTACCGGTCGAACTCCCCGGACTTCACCCCGCGGACGAAGGCGGCCCACTTGCGCGGGGTGGTCCGTACGACGACCTCGGGCCGGTCCGACTCGCGAATCTCCACCAGCTCGCCCGCCGACCTGACCTCGACGCAGTCGGTGCTCTCACCGCTGGCCGAGGCCTTGCGCCAGCCACTCATGCGAAGTCTTTCAGTAAGGCCCGGATGAAGTCCCGGGACTCGTCCGGTCCGAGCGCGATCGCCGCGGTCTCCTCCTTGATCCGGCGGTAGGAGGCCAGTTCGACCTGGGTGTGCACGAACGTGGGCCCGTGGGAGAGATCGATCTGGACGGTGTCGAGTTCCGGGACGGGACCGCGGGCGAGGTACAGGCTCTCCCCGGAGCCGGTGTAGGTGGGCACGCTGAAGGGGATCACCCGGATCTCCACCCCGGGCCTCTCGGAATTCGCCAGCAGGCTCCGCAACTGCTCGCGCAGCACGTCCGGTCCGCCGAACTGCATGCGCAGTGCGGACTCGTGCAGGAACGCGCTGTACGGCTTCGGGTGGTCGTCGAAGAGCTGCTGGCGCCGAATCCGGAACGCCTTCCGGACCTCCGCCTCCTGCCGGTACTGCGGGGGCAGCCGCTCGAACACCGCGGCGGCGTACTCCGGGGTCTGCAGCAGTCCGGGGATGAAGGTGCTGTTCAGGATGGACAGGGAGGACGCGTGGTGTTCCATCTCCGCGATGTCGATGATCGCGCTCGGCAGTCGGCCGCGGTAGCCGTCCCACCAGTACTTGCGCCGGTCCTGCGTCATCGCCAACAGGGCGTCCAGATAAGGGCCGTCCTCGCACGCGCAGGTGCGGGCCCAGATCCGGAGCCGCTCGGCGCTGATCCCCGACTTCCCGTTCTCCATCTGGGAGATCTTGGGCAGGTCGGTGCCGATGGTGGCGGCCAGGCTCTTGGGCGTGACGCCCACGCGTTCGCGCATCCTGCGCAACTCGATCCCGAGGCGCTGCTGGCGCACGGTCGGCGACAAGCGGGGTGGCATGACTCTCTTCTCCGGGTCGCGGCTGGCGTCGATGCTTCCGGTGAAGTGTGCCGCGCACACAGGGCCCTAGCTACTGAAACGGGGGATACCCCACGATGGAGTGAACGTCCTCGCGCTCGGTAGCAACTCTGGCACCTTGACCCTATGGTCGTCCGTGTCACTCGCTGACTTGTTGCCGTCTAAACAGTCGTCAATCGGCCCTCGACCGGCCGTAATGACACACCAGATGCATGGTCGCGGCACCCGAAATCACCGACCGGAGACTGCCATGCCCCTCCCCTCGCCACCAGGCCCTTCCCGCCGGCCCCACCCTCCCCAGCGCTTTTCCGCATCCGGGTGAATGCGCTTCTCGTCGCCGGACTGTCGGCGCTCCTGCTCGCCGTCCTGTTCGTCGGCTGGCTGGTCTGGCTGGTGAACATCCAGCCCTATGAACTCCGCGCGGCGAAACGCGAGTTGGCTGCGGCCCATGCCGCCCGGGGCAAGCGGAAGTAGTCGCTGCGGGCCGGGCCGCCGGGGCGCGGCCCGGGGCCGGACCGCGCCTCAGCCCCGGGAAAGCCGTTCGGTCAGACGGGACTTGGCCGCCGGCCACTCGTCGGCGAGCATCGAGAAGTAGGCGCTGTCCCGCCAGGTGCCGTCGGGGCGCCGGCGGTGGCGGCGGAAGGTCCCCTCGTACTGGGCGCCGAGGCGCTGGATCGCCGTGCGGGAGCGCTCGTTGCGGGCGTCGGTCTTCCAGAAGACGCGGCCCATGCCGAGGTCCTCGAAGGCGTGGCCGAGCAGCAGCAGCTTGGCCTCGGTGTTGACCGCCGTGCGCCAGACCGAGCGGGCGTACCAGGTGCCGCCGATCTCCACGAACTCGTCCTGCGCGGTGAAGTCGTGGTAGCCGGTGGCGCCGACGGCCCGGCCGGTCGCGAGGTCGACGGCGGCGAAGTTCACCGACTCGCCCGCGGCCGCCTCCGCGATCCGGGTGTCGACGATCGCGCCGAACTCCTCCTCCGAGGCCGGCGGGAGGTGCATGGTCCAGCGCCAGACCTCGGGCTCGGAGCCGACGGCGGCCCAGAGGTCGGCGAGGTGGCGGCGCTCCAGCGGCTCCAGGCGGATGTGGCGGCCGGTGAGGACGACGGGTGTGGGCAGCTTCGCGGTCATGATCCAAAAGTAGCCCGGCTCTGCATTAGAGGCAATAGATGTTTGAACTAGTGCAAAACTGGGGGGCGGGCAAAGCGAAGGGCCCCGCGGGACGGTGCGTCCTGCGGGGCCCTCGAAGCGCTCGGGCTCGGAAGCTCGGGCTCGGATGTCCGGGCTCAGATGAACGAGTTGATCTGGATCGTCTCGTCGCGGCCCGGGCCGACGCCGATGGCCGAGATCGGGGCGCCCGACATCTCCTCCAGCGCCTTCACGTACGCCTGGGCGTTCTTCGGCAGCTCGGCGAAGGACTTCGCCTTGCTGATGTCCTCGGTCCAGCCCGGCAGCGTCTCGTAGATCGGCTTGGCGTGGTGGAAGTCCGACTGGTTGTAGGGGAGCTCCTCGACCCGCTTGCCGTCGATCTCGTACGCGACGCAGACCGGGATCTGCTCCCAGCCGGTCAGCACGTCCAGCTTGGTGAGGAAGAAGTCGGTGAGGCCGTTGACCCGGGTCGCGTAGCGCGCGATGACGGCGTCGAACCAGCCGCAGCGGCGGTCGCGGCCGGTGGTGACACCGCGCTCGCCACCGATCCGGCGCAGCGCCTCGCCGTCCTCGTCGAGCAGCTCGGTCGGGAACGGGCCGGAGCCGACGCGGGTGGTGTAGGCCTTGAGGATGCCGATGACCCGGTCGATCTTGGTCGGGCCGATGCCGGCGCCGGTGCAGGCGCCGCCCGCCGTCGGGTTCGACGAGGTCACGAAGGGGTACGTGCCGTGGTCGACGTCGAGCAGGGTGCCCTGGCCGCCCTCCAGCAGGACGACCTTGTTCGCCTTCAGCGCCTCGTCCAGGACGAGGGTGGTGTCGGAGAGGAAGGGCCTGATCTTTTCCGCGTAGCCCAGGTACTCCTCGACCACGAGGTCGGCCGGGATGGTGCGGCGGTTGTACAGCTTGACCAGGATCTGGTTCTTGTCGTGCAGCGCCGCCTCGATCTTCTGGCGCAGGATCGACTCGTCGAACAGGTCCTGGACCCGGATGCCGACGCGGTTGATCTTGTCCGCGTAGGTCGGGCCGATGCCGCGGCCGGTGGTGCCGATCCGGCGCTTGCCGAGGAAGCGCTCGGTCACCTTGTCCAGGGTGCGGTGGTACGGCGTGATCAGGTGGGCGTTGCCCGAGATCAGCAGCTTCGAGGTGTCGATGCCGCGCTCGTTCAGGCCGGCCAGCTCGGAGAGCAGCACGGCCGGGTCGATCACGACGCCGTTGCCGATGACCGGCGTGACGTTCGGGCTGAGGATTCCGGAAGGGAGCAGGTGCAGGGCGTACTTCTGGTCGCCGATGACCACCGTGTGACCGGCATTGTTGCCGCCCTGGTAGCGGACCACGTAGTCGACGGAGCCTCCGAGGAGGTCGGTGGCCTTCCCCTTGCCCTCGTCTCCCCACTGAGCACCAACGAGCACGAGTGCCGGCACAGGCGTACACCCCTTCCGGTTGGGGCATCCTGCGTAGGCCGCAGTCTGCCCCGAGATAGACGAAGCCCCTGGCGCAATGGCGCAAGGGGCTCTTGCACCGAGAGATTACCTGAGGAAGGACCGGTCGTGTCGTCCCTGTCCACGCCTGCTACCGGCGGCCCGGAGCCGCTCCTGCTGCTCCTCGACCCGGTGGCCCGGCAGACCGACGGCGAGTCGGTGCGGATCGCGAAGGACGTGCTCTGCGGGGGTGCGGACGCCAAGGTGGCCTTTCCGGAGAACCCGTCCGAGCTCGACCGGGTGCTTTCGCATCGGGGTCGGAGGCGACCGGTCGTGATCGGTTCCGACCTCGCGTTGCAGAGGGTGCTCCAGGCCCTGCATCGCCAGCGTGAGCTGGGTGCCGAACCGGTCGGGATGGTTCCGGTCGGGCGCTCGGAGGAGCTGGTCGCGGCCCGCGCGCTCGGGGTGCCGGGGGAGCCGGTCCGGGCCGCGCGGGCGGTGCTGTCGGGCGCGCCGCGCCGGCTGGACCTGTTGGTGGACGACGGGGGCGGGGTGGCCCTGGGAGGGGTCCGGATCACCGGCGGGGGCACGCGTCGGCCGGTGGGCCGTACGGGCGGATGGCGTTCGCTATGGGCGAAACTGGCTGCGGCCGAGCAGGCGAACGTGCTCACCCCGGACGGCACCGACCACAGCTCCCGGGTCCGGGTCGAGGCCGACGGGCGGCTGCTCGCCGACGTCCACCGGCCGGTCCGGCTGGTCCAGGTCACGCTCCCGTCCGGCGCCTCGGACGGGACGGGCGAGATGGAGGTGGTGGTCGCCGCCTCCGGCGACCTGGTGCGCGCCCGGGCGGCGAGCGTCTCGGTGGTCGGGCGCGGCTTCGGCTACGAGGCGGACGGCCACCCGGTCGGCCCGGTCCGGGCCCGGACCTGGACGGTGCACCCGGGTGCCTGGGGCCTGCTGCTGCCGGCGGCCTGAGTCGGTGGCCCGACGGCAGCGGCGAGGAGATGTGACCGGCGGGCGACCGGCGGGGGAAGCCCGGGTGAGCAGGCTCACGTTCCGCCGTGCCCCGACCCCTCCCGCCGCAGGTGCCGAACTCCCCAACAGGCGCGAACCGCAAGGCCAACCGCCACCCGTCGGAATTCCCCCCACCCGAAATCCCGGACCTGTAAGGGGTTTTGTCTACGCGCGTTAACTCGTGGTCGGCGGACAAACCCCCAGTCCCGGGGTCCGGAAGCCCTGGTCAACTGCCCTAGACTCGAAGGCGTGCCACGTGGTGACGGAAGACTCAACCACGATCTTCTTCCCGGTGAGAAAGGCCCCCAGGACGCTTGTGGCGTCTTCGGTGTCTGGGCTCCCGGCGAGGAGGTCGCCAAGCTCACGTTCTTCGGCCTTTACGCCCTGCAGCACCGCGGTCAGGAATCCGCGGGCATCGCAGTGAGCAACGGCTCCCAGATTCTCGTCTTCAAGGACATGGGGCTCGTCTCCCAGGTCTTCGACGAGGCCTCGCTGGGGTCGTTGCACGGGCATATCGCCGTCGGACACGCCCGCTACTCGACCACCGGTTCCTCGGTCTGGGAGAACGCCCAGCCGACCTTCCGGGCGACCGTCAACGGTTCGCTGGCCCTCGGGCACAACGGAAACCTGGTGAACACCGCCGAACTGGCGGCCATGGTCGCCGAGCTGCCCGGCGAGGAGCACGTCTCGCGCTCCGGCCGGACCGCCGCGACCAACGACACCGACCTGGTGACGGCCCTGCTCGCCGGCCACCCGGACCTCTCCATCGAGGAGACGGCCAAGGTCGTGCTGCCCAAGGTCAAGGGCGCGTTCTCGCTCGTCTTCATGGACGAGCACACCCTCTACGCCGCCCGCGACCCGCAGGGCATCCGCCCGCTGGTGCTCGGCCGGCTGGAGCGCGGCTGGGTGGTCGCCTCCGAGACGGCCGCGCTGGACATCTGCGGCGCGTCCTTCATCCGCGAGGTCGAGCCCGGCGAGCTCATCGCCATCGACGAGAACGGCATGCGCAGCTCCCGGTTCGCCGAGGCCAAGCCAAAGGGCTGCGTGTTCGAGTACGTCTACCTGGCCCGCCCCGACACCTCCATCTCCGGCCGCAACGTGCACCTCTCCCGCGTGGAGATGGGCCGCCGGCTGGCGAAGGAGGCGCCCGTCGAGGCCGACCTGGTGATAGCGACGCCCGAGTCCGGCACCCCCGCCGCGATCGGCTACGCCGAGGCCAGCGGCATCCCGTACGGCTCCGGCCTGGTGAAGAACGCCTACGTGGGCCGCACCTTCATCCAGCCCAGCCAGACCATCCGTCAGCTCGGCATCCGGCTCAAGCTCAACCCGCTGCGCGAGGTCATCGCCGGCAAGCGCCTGGTGGTCGTGGACGACTCGATCGTGCGCGGCAACACCCAGCGCGCCCTGGTGAAGATGCTGCGCGAGGCGGGCGCCGCCGAGGTCCACATCCGGATCTCCTCGCCGCCGGTGAAGTGGCCCTGCTTCTTCGGCATCGACTTCGCCACCCGCGCGGAGCTGATCGCCAACGGCATGACCATCGAGGAGATCGGCCGCACCCTCGGCGCGGACTCGCTCGCCTACATCTCGATCGACGGCATGATCGAGGCCACCAAGCAGCCCAAGGACAAGCTCTGCCGGGCCTGCTTCGACGGCGAGTACCCGATGGAGCTGCCGGACCCGGCCCTCCTCGGCAAGCTCCTGCTGGAGGCCGAGATCAAGGGCGGCCAGGCGCAGCCCGCCGTCCGAGGCAAGCCGACCAGCGGCAGCGACCTGGACGGCGTCCAGTCGCTGCTCGGCGGGGCGGGCGCGGCCGACGCGCTGCGCCGGCCGTAAGCGTTCTCACGGTGGGGTCCCGAGAAACGGGGCCCCACCGCTGTTCCAACCCCCACCTGACCCGAGAGGGCCGCACGCAGTGACCAGCAACCAGAACGGCGCCACCTACGCCGCCGCCGGCGTCGACATCGAGGCGGGCGACCGCGCCGTCGAGCTCATGAAGCAGTGGGTGAAGAAGGCCAACCGCCCCGAGGTGGTCGGCGGTCTCGGCGGCTTCGCCGGCCTCTTCGACGCGTCCGCCTTCAAGAACTACGAGCGGCCGCTGCTGGCCTCGGCCACCGACGGCGTGGGGACCAAGGTGGCCATCGCCGCCGCCATGGACAAGCACGACACCATCGGCCACGACCTGGTCGGCATGGTCGTCGACGACCTGGTCGTGTGCGGCGCCGAGCCGCTGTTCATGACCGACTACATCTGCGTCGGCAAGGTCGTCCCGGAGCGGGTCGCCGCGATCGTCAAGGGCATCGCCGAGGGCTGCGCGCTGGCCGGCTGCGCCCTGGTCGGCGGCGAGACCGCCGAGCACCCCGGCCTGCTGGGCCCGGACGAGTACGACGTCGCGGGCGCCGGCACCGGCGTGGTGGAGGCCGACGCGCTGCTCGGCGCGGACCGGGTCCGGGCCGGCGACGTGGTGATCGCGATGGCCGCCTCCGGCCTGCACTCCAACGGCTACTCGCTGGTCCGCCACGTGCTGCTGAACGAGGCCGGCTGGAAGCTGGACCGCAAGGTCGAGGAGTTCGGCCGCACCCTCGGCGAGGAGCTGCTGGAGCCGACCCGGATCTACTCGCTGGACTGCCTGGCGCTCACCCGCGCCACCGAGGTGCACGCCTTCTCGCACGTCACCGGCGGCGGCCTGGCGGCCAACCTGGCCCGGGTCATCCCGGACGGCCTGCACGCCCGCCTGGACCGCGGCACCTGGACCCCGCTGCCGGTCTTCCAGACCGTCGCCGAGGTGGGCCGGGTGGCCACCCTGGAGATCGAGAAGACGCTGAACATGGGCGTCGGCATGGTCGCGGTCGTCCCGCCGCACTCGGTGGACGTCGTGCTGTCGATCCTGGAGGACCGCGGCGTGGAGGCCTGGCTGCTCGGCGACATCGTCGAGCGCACCGACGAGCACGAGGACGGCGCGGCCCTCTACAACGCCTACGAGGGCTTCCGGGCGAGCTGACGCCCACGTGGCGAGCTGACCCGCACGTGACGACGAGAGGGCCCCTCCGGAGCACCGGAGGGGCCCTCTCGCGTGCGATGGGGGCCGCCGGGGGGACAGGGGCCGGTCCCGGACGAGGGAACGCCGAAGACCGGCCCGGCGCCCTGGGCGTCCGGACCGGCCTGCGGGAATGCTGTGGTTACGAGCGGCGGGAGGCCTGCGACGGCCCGGCGCCCGGCTCGTTGTCGTCCTCGTCGTCGAGGTCGCCGTAGCGGGCTGCGTACTCCGCGTACGGGTCGTCGTCGTCCTCTTCCTCGATCGGCTCAGGCTCGATCGAAGCGGTGGACGGCGATACGCCCAGCTCGTTGGACAGACGGTTAGCGTCGAAGCCGCCGCTGTTGTACTTCAGCTGGCGGGCGACCTTCGTCTGCTTGGCCTTGGCCCGGCCGCGCCCCATGGGTCGACCCCCTCAACGGCGGGGCTCACGGCCCCGAGTCTGACACGTGTTCATGTTCAGGATCGGCCTGCCCGAAGTGGAGAAGCCGTCCCCTGGAGCATTAACGGTACCTGTTTCCGCCGCCGGACGGTACGTCGTCGGTGTGACGTGGCGCGCACAGACCGCGCCCGCGACCGGGTCTTCCCAGGTCAGCGGAGGTTTTGCCGCGGTTTGCGCGCTGTTCGGTGGTGGCTTGGCTCCGTCGTTCCGGGATCGATTATCCCCCCAAGGGGGACCTCGGATCACCCGTTCGGGCGGAGAAGTGAGAATCCGGTTCCACATCGTGATGCGCGGGGGGCCGTAGTGACTACCCCCCGCGCATCACGCGGTCGGTCGCCGGTCCGATCAGCCGCGGCGGGCGCTGGGCAGCAGCACCGTGCGCAGGGCGCTGATCTCGCGCATCCGCTTCTCGGCCAGGCGGTCGGCGGCGACGGCCGGCGGGACGCCGTCGGCGGTGGCCCGGGTGAAGATCTCCAGGGTGGTGTCGAAGATCTTCGTGGCCTTGTTCTTGGCCCGCTCGAAGTTGAAGCCGTCGATCTCGTCGGCGACCTGGATGACGCCGCCGGAGTTCACCAGGTAGTCCGGCGCGTAGAGGATGCCGCGGTCGGCCAGGTCCTTCTCGACGCCCGGGTGGGCCAGCTGGTTGTTGGCCGCGCCGCAGACGATCGAGGTGCCGAACTCGCCCAGTGCGGCGACCGTGTCGTCGGTCAGCGCGCCGCCGAGGGCGCAGGGGGCGTAGACGTCCAGCTTGGCCTGCAGCAGGGCGGCGGTGTCGGCGACCACCTCCACCTCGGGGTGGGCGGCGCGCACGCGGTTGACCGCGGCCTCGAAGGGGTCGGTGACGACGACGGTGGCACCGTCCGCGACCAGGTGGCCGACCAGGTAGTGGCCGACCTTGCCGACGCCCGCGACACCGACCCGCTTGCCGCGCAGGGTCGGCTGGCCCCAGCGGGCCTGGGCGGTGGCGCGCATGCCCTGGAAGACGCCGAAGGCGGTCAGGATGGACGAGTCGCCGGCGCCGCCGTGCTCCGGCGAGCGGCCGGTCACGAACTCGGTCTCGCGGGCGATGACGTCCATGTCCTGGACGTAGGTGCCCACGTCGCAGGCGGTGATGTAGCGGCCGCGCAGGGACTCGACGAAGCGGCCGTAGGCCCGGAGCATCGCCTCGTTCTTGTCCTTGTTCGGGTCGCCGATGATGACGGCCTTGCCGCCGCCGAGGTCCAGTCCGGCCAGCGCGTTCTTGTAGGACATTCCGCGGGACAGGTTGAGCGCGTCCTCCAGCGCCGCCTCCTCGGAGGCGTACGGGAAGAAGCGGGTGCCGCCGAGGGCCGGGCCCAGGGCGGTCGAGTGGATGGCGATGATCGCCTTCAGACCCGAGCTGCGGTCGTGGCAGAGGACGACCTGCTCGTGACCGTCGCCGGGGGCGCCGTCCTGTTCGGTACGGAAGATCCTGCTGAGCACGCCGGGTGCGGGGTGCGTGGCGGGGGTCTGTACGTCGGTCACTGTGGTGACTCCAGTAATGAAGGCCCGCTGCTGTGGTGCGGGCGCCTAGGGCGAAGCGTAGCCGCGCGGAGGCCGTCGATCCGCTGTCTTGTCCGAGCTGGGGCAGGTCGTCCGAAGGGTGAGACGGGAAGTGGTACGCGGGTGCGGACGCGAACGGTTCGGGGGCGCGCTCTCCCCCGGTCGGGCGGCGCGTGCGACCATGCAGGACGTGACCGTCGTACGTACTTCCGTACAGCCGCCCTACGCCGCCCACCTGCGGGTCTACGAGCCGCTGGCCGCCTATCCGGAGCCCGAGCGGGCGCGCTGGCAGGCCTGTGCGGCGGAGCGCGGGCCGGACGCCGCGGAGCCGGGCCAGCCGGTGGCGGCGGCGGTGCTGGAGGAGCAGCGGGAGGCGCTCGTCGGGCTGGCCGCCCGTACGCCCCGGGCGCTGCCCGAGCGGGAGAGCGGGCGGGCGTACCTGCGGGTGGTGGACGGCGTACTGTACGTCTGCCCGTGGGCGACCAGGCTGCGCAGCTGGCAGGCGCTGGAGGAGCTGCGGGCCGGGGCTCCGGTGGCGCTGCTGGACACCGCGCTGCCGCCGGTGGCCCGGGCGGCCGCCGAGGCGGACCGGGAGCGCTGGCGGGCCGAGCACCCGGACGCCCGGCCGTGGATCCTCACCAGCCGCTGGGAGGTGCCGGTGCGCTGGTTCCTGCCGTTCGGGGACGAGGACCGCTGCTTCGTGCCGGGCGGGGACGCGGCGGCGGACGGGGGCGTGGACGGGGGCGTGGACGGGGGCGTGGACGGTCCGCCGGGTGGGAAGGAAGGGGTGGGGGAAGGGGGAGGGGAGCACGGGGGCCGGCCGGCGGCGCTGTTCTACCTGGTGCCGATGGCGCAGGCGCGGCGGCGGGTGGCACGGGCCTTCCGGGCGCTGCGCGAGGCGGTGCCGGACGGGGAGCTGGTGCAGGGGGCCGAGCGGGTCGGGCGCTGGCTGGAGGAGTTCCACCCGCGTTCGCTGGTGGAGCTGGACTACGGGGGCCTGGTGCATCTGCTGGGCCCGGAACGGCTGTTGGCGGACCGTTCGGCGGGGGAACTGGAGGAGGGGCTGCGCGCGCTGCGGGCGGGGGACACGGCCGAGGCGCTGCGCGTGTACGGGGAACTGACGGTGCGCTGGCGTCGGGTGCTGGCACTTCGGCACGCGAACTGACGTCCGACCTCGCGTGTATGACTGTAAGAGCCCTTGGCACTGCACGGGTGATGACCAAGGTCCTGGTTCGGGTCAATAGCTGCCGAACGTGACACTACTCACCGTTGACGCGAACTTACCCCTATGTGCAAAAATGGGACAACCAGCCCAACTTCACGTGAGCGTGCCCACTTTTGGGTGGTTCTGGAGTCGATGCGTGCTTTGCGGGGAAACGGAGGGTCTGGTCCCCTCGTAACCGGATGTCATCACTATGTGACTGTCCGTTATGGGGTGGTCCATCGCCATCCGTCGGCCTTGAACCCGTGAGGGGTCAATTTTGGCGGTTTGGTCGATAGGGCTGGACGGATGGTGTAGTTGTAGACACCAGGACAAGCCGTTCGTCCTATAACCGACTCGGCCCGTCTATGCCATTTCGGGCATCGCGGGCCAAGGTGCAGAATTTGAAGGATAGAACCGCCCTGGTTCGGTTCTCCCGAGGAGGCCGCTCATGACCGCTCGTACCCCTGATGCTGAGCCGCTGCTGACGCCGGCAGAGGTTGCCACCATGTTCCGCGTGGACCCGAAGACGGTCACCCGCTGGGCCAAGGCGGGCAAGCTGACGTCGATTCGCACGCTCGGCGGTCACCGCCGTTACCGTGAGGCGGAGGTGCGCGCTCTGCTTGCTGGGATTCCCGCCCAGCGCACTGAGGCCTGATAGGCCAAAGGCTCTTTAAAGGGGCCGCTTACCGGACTCCGCCGGGTCCGGTAAGCGGCCCCTTTGTCGTACCCGCACGAGGGTGTTCGGTGTCGGTCAAGCGGTCGGAATGTTGAACTCCGGATAACGATTTGATGCGCCCGGGGCGGGGGGGATTTACAGTGAATACCTGTACAATTTTACATATTAAATTAGCGAGGTTCTGGAGGGGGCTTCGGAGGGCCGGCTTCCGGGGAGGTTCCGTGACGACTGTCACACCGTCTGTCACTTGTGGTCTAGACCTGGCCGGGGTAAAGGGCCGAAAGGCCAAAAGCGAGAGGCCCGGAACCTGAACGGTTCCGGGCCTCTCGCGTTGCGGCGATCCCGACGGGACTTGAACCCGCGACCTCCACCTTGACAGGGTGGCGAGCTAACCAACTGCTCCACGGGACCAGGTTTTCCTGATCTCGTTCACTCGCTTGCCGCGCTGCGAACAAGACAGACTCTAGCCCATGATGGGCCCCCAGGTCGAACTGGCTCCTGAAGGCCCACCCGCAGCTCACGGCCGCGGCCAGGGGCGGCCGCGCACCGCCCGGGTCAGAGCGTCGCCCGAGCCGCCTCCATCGCCTTCACGATCCGCTTCTCCGAGACCGGGCTCGGCGTGCCCAGCGACTGGGCGAAGAAGCTGACCCGCAGCTCCTCGATCATCCAGCGGATCGCCCGCACCTCCGCGGAGGGCTGGTGCCCGGCCGGGACGGCCGCCAGCAGCTCCCCGTACGCCTGCTGCACCTGCTGCACCTTCAGCAGCTGCTGGGCGTCCCGCTGCGGGTGGTTGGGCAGCGCCTCCAGGCGGCGGTCCACCGCCAGCAGGTAGCGCTTGAGGTCCGGCAGCCGCTGCCAGCCGGTGGCGGTCACGAAGCCCGGGTGCACCAGCGAGGCCAGGTGCAGCCGGATGTCGTTCACCGCGTTCAGCAGCACCGGGCTGCTCACCGTCTTCAGCCGGGTCGAGGCCTTGTGGTAGGCGATCAGCGCGGTGGCCGTCTTCAGCGTGGTGTCCGCGGACAGCTCGTACAGGTCCGCGCGCACCTTGTCGTGCAGCTTGCCGAACGCCGCCTCGTCCCAGGCCGGGCCGCCGGCCAGGGTCATCAGCCGGTCCGTCGCCGCCGCCACGACGTCCTCGAACAGGGCGCCGATGGAGCCGTGCGGGCTGTGCGAGAGCGCCAGCTTCGCCTGGTTGCCCAGCCGGCCCTGGATCGACTTGGCCGGGGAGTTGGTGGTCAGCATCAGCAGCCGCCGCGTCCCCTCCCACATCGACCGGGCCTGGGCCTCGGTGGTGTCGAACAGCTTCACGGCGACCGACTGGCCCTCGTCCACCAGGGCCGGGTAGGCGCGCATCGAGTGGCCGCGCGAGCGCTGCTCGAAGGTGCGCTGGAGCACCGGCAGGGAGGCCGGCCAGGCGGTCAGCCCGCTCTGCTCGATGCCCTGGCCGGAAGCGGCCGAGGAGAGCGTCTCCTTGAGCTTGGGCTTGAGCTTCAGCCGCAGCTCCTCCAGGTCCTTGGACTCGGCGAGCCGGCGCTTGCCGTCCACCACCCGGAAGGTCACCTTGAGGTGCTCGGGCACCCGTTCGTCGTCCCAGGCCTCCGGGGGCACGGTGACCGCCGTCAGGCGCTTCAGGGCGTGCTCCAGGGCCGGGAGGAGGGCCTCGGCGGAGCCGAACGTGCCGTCAGCCTGGCGGTCCTTCACCGCACGCAGCGCCGCCTTGGCGAAGTCCGGCGCGGGGACGAAGTTGCGCCGCAGCGCCTTCGGCAGCGACTTGATGTACGCGGTGACCAGCTCCTCCCGCAGGCCGGGGATCTGCCAGTCGAAGCCCTCCGCGGTGACCTGGTTGAGCACCGGCAGCGGGATGTGCACCGTCACGCCGTCCGCGTCGCTGCCCGGCTCGAACTGGTAGGTCAGCCTGAAGCGGAGCTTGCCCTGCTGCCAGTGGTCCGGGTAGTCGGCCTCGGTGACGCCGTCCGCGGCGTCGTTGATCAGCATCGACTTCTCGAAGTTCAACAGGTCCGGCTGTTCGTGCCGGGCCTTCTTCCACCAGGAGTCGAAGTGCCGGGTGGAGACGACGTCCTCGGGCAGCCGGGCGTCGTAGAAGTCGAACAGGGTCTGGTCGTCCACCAGGATGTCCCGGCGGCGGGCCCGGTTCTCCAGCTCCTCGACCTCGCCGAGCAGTCTGCGGTTCTCCGCGAAGAACCGGTGGTGGGTCTCCCAGTCGCCCTCGACCAGCGCGTTGCGGATGAACAGCTCGCGGCAGAGCTCCGGGTCGATCCGCCCGTAGTTGACCTTGCGCTGGGCGACGACCGGCATCCCGTAGAGGGTCACCTTCTCGTACGCCAGCACGGCGCCGGCCTTCTTCTCCCAGTGCGGCTCGCTGTAGCTGCGCTTGATCAGGTGGCCGGCCAGCGGCTCGACCCACTCCGGCTCGATCTTCGCGTTGATCCGCGCCCAGAGCCGGGAGGTCTCCACCAGCTCCGCCGACATCACCCAGCGCGGCGGCTTCTTGAACAGGCCGGAGCCGGGGAAGACCGCGAAGCGGGCGCCGCGCGCGCCGCCGTACTCGCGCTTCTCCACGTCGTACAGGCCGATGTGGGAGAGCAGGCCGGCCAGCAGCGACTGGTGGATCCGGTCGGCGTCCGGCTCGGCGTCGTCATGGGGCTCCTCGATCGTGACGCCCAACTGCTTGGCGACGGTGCGCAGCTGGACGTAGATGTCCTGCCACTCCCGTATCCGCAGGTAGTTGAGGAACTCCGCCTTGCACATCCGGCGGAACGCCGAGGAGGAGAGCTCCCGCTGCTGCTCCCGGACGTAGCGCCACATCGCCAGGTAGGAGAGGAAGTCGGAGGTCTCCGAGTTGAACCGGCGGTGCCGCTCGTCGGCGGCCTGGCGCTTCTCGGCCGGGCGCTCGCGCGGGTCCTGGATGGAGAGCGCCGCGGCGATCACCATGACGTCGCGGACGCAGCCGTTGCGGTCCGCCTCCAGCACCATGCGGGCCATCCGCGGGTCCACCGGGAGCTGGGCGAGCTTGCGGCCCAGCTGGGTCAGGCGCTTGCGCGGGTCCTTCTCGTCCGGGTCGAGCGCCCCCAGCTCGTGCAGCAGGTGGACGCCGTCCTTGATGTTGCGGGAGTCCGGCGGGTCCAGGAACGGGAAGGCGGCGATGTCGCCGAGGCCGGCCGCGGTCATCTGGAGGATCACCGAGGCCAGGTTGGTGCGCAGGATCTCGGCGTCGGTGAACTCGGGGCGGGAGAGGAAGTCCTCCTCCGAGTAGAGCCGGATGCAGATGCCGTCCGAGGTGCGGCCGCAGCGGCCCTTGCGCTGGTTGGCGCTGGCCTGGCTGATCGCCTCGATCGGCAGCCGTTGCACCTTGGTGCGGTGGCTGTAGCGGGAGATCCGGGCGGTGCCCGGGTCGATCACGTACTTGATGCCGGGGACGGTCAGCGAGGTCTCGGCCACGTTGGTGGCCAGCACGATCCGGCGGCTGCGCGAGCGCTGGAAGACCTTGTGCTGCTCGGCCGAGCTGAGCCGGGCGTACAGCGGCAGGATCTCGGTGTTCTTCAGCTTCAGCTTGCCGAGGGCGTCGGCGGTGTCGCGGATCTCGCGCTCGCCGGAGAGGAAGACCAGGATGTCGCCGGGGCCCTCGGCCTGGAGCTCCTCGGCGGCGTCGCAGATCGCCTGGACCTGGTCCCGGTCGCGGTCGGCCTCGGTGGTGTCCTCGTCCTCCTCGGCCCCGTCCTCGACGAGCGGCCGGTAGCGGACCTCGACCGGGTAGGTGCGCCCGGAGACCTCGACGATCGGGGCGTCGCCGAAGTGCCGGGCGAAGCGCTCCGGGTCGATGGTCGCCGAGGTGATCACGACCTTGAGGTCGGGTCGGCGGGGGAGCAGCTGCTTGACGTAGCCGAGGATGAAGTCGATGTTGAGGCTGCGCTCGTGCGCCTCGTCGATGATCAGGGTGTCGTACTGGTGCAGGTCGCGGTCGGTCTGGATCTCCGCGAGCAGGATGCCGTCCGTCATCAGCTTGACCAGGGTGTCCTGGCCGACCTGGTCGGTGAACCGGACCTTCCAGCCGACCGCCTCGCCCAGCGGGCTGTCCAGCTCCTCCGCGACCCGCTCGGCCACCGTGCGGGCGGCGATCCGGCGCGGCTGGGTGTGGCCGACCAGGCCGCGCACGCCACGGCCGAGCTCCAGGCAGATCTTCGGGATCTGGGTCGTCTTGCCGGAGCCGGTCTCGCCCGCGACGATCACCACCTGGTGGTCCCGGATCGCGGCCAGGATCTCGTCCTTCTTCTGGCTGACCGGGAGTTCGGCGGGATAGCCGATCCTCGGGACGGCCTGCCGGCGGCGCTCGACGACCAGCTCGGCGCGGTCGATGTCGGCGGCGATCTCGGTGGCGATCTTCTGCCGGGCCTCGGGCTTGCGGACCCGACGGGCCCCCTCCAGCCGGCGCCCGATCCGCACCTGGTCGCGCAGGGTCAGCTCGGGCAGACGGACGGCCAGCTCGCCGATTCCGGGACCCTCGGCGGGGACGGCGGCGGACTGGACTGCGGGAGAACTCACTGCGGGCATCCCTCTAGGTTCGCAAGGAGGCACGGCGGAGCGCACCTCGGTTTTCGAGCCCCTCCAGTGTCACAGCCGTCGGCGGCGAATCGCGAACGACGGGCAACGGTTCAGGGCCGTCCCGGGCTCCGGGAGGGTGAGGAGGTGCTCATGGGAGCCCACAAGACCGCCCGGGACGAGGAGTTCCGGGCGTTCGTCGGCAGCGCGTGGTCACGGCTGCTCAGGACGGCGTACCTGCTCGCGGGGGACCGTCACGGCGCCGAGGACCTGGTCCAGCAGGCACTGGAACGGGCGTACGCGGCCTGGAACAGGGTGCGTGCCGCCGACGACCCGTACGCCTACGTGCGCCGGATCGTCTTCAACGAGCACGCCAGACGGTTCCGGCGGCGGCTGGTCGAGTACCCGGTCACCGCGTTCCCGGACCGGCCGGCGCCGGCCGGCGCCGACCCCGACGACCGGGCCGTGCTGCTCGCCGCGCTCGGCACCCTGCCGCCGCGCCAGCGCCAGGCCGTGGTGCTGCGGTACTGGGAGGACCTCAGCGAGACCCAGACCGCGGAGGCGATGGGCTGCACGGTCGGGACGGTCAAGAGCCAGGCCGCCAGAGGACTGGCCAAACTCCGCGGGGCCTCCTCACTCATCGGACTGACGAGCATCGGAGGGACAAGATGAGCCACGGGTACCTGCCCGGGGACACGGAGGGCGGCGACGAGCCGGCGACGGTCCGGGCGCTGGGCGAACTGGCCGGGAGCGTCGAGACCGGCGCGGTGCCGTACGACCGGCTGATCGCCGGCGGCCGGCGGCGGCTGCGACGGCGGCGGCTGCTGACCGCCGGGGCGGCGGCGGTGCTGGTCGCGGGCATCGCCGGGGGGACGGCGGTGCTCGGCGAGCGCGGCCGGCAGGCGGTCTCGACCGTGGCGGTGGCTTCGGCCTCGGCTTCGGTCCCGGGGGCCGCAGTGAGCGCTCCGGCCGCTTCCAGTGCCGCGTCGAGCGCCGCTTCGAGTGCCGCGTCGGCCGCTGGGGCAGCTGCCCGGGCGGCCCGGGACCCCTTCGCCCCCGTCCGGGTCAAGGTCGCCGAGGGCACGGCGAACGGCCACACCTGGCAGGCCTGGGCCGCGCTGTGGCCCGCCCCCTCCAGCAAGGAGGACTTCGCGAAGCAGGCCCGGCTGATCCAGGCGGAGCGGCGCGAGGCCAATCCGGAGGTGAAGCCGGTCACCCAGAAGGACATCGACGTCAACTGGGACACGCACATCGACAGGGTGAACTACTACTACACGGTCGACGGCAAGCGGCAGCCGGACGACGCCCTGCCGGCGGTCTCCGCCCCGGGCGGGTACCCGGCCGTCGTCGGGGGTGCCTCGCTCGGCGTCCACGGCGACGCGGGCGTCCCCGCGGTGGTGGTCGAGGGGGTCCAGGCCGAGGTCACGAAGGTCGTGGTCGCCTGGAAGACCGGCGGCACCACCGAGGCGGCGACGGTCACGGTCGGGGACTCCCCGTTCCGCTTCTACGCCCTCGCCGCGAAGCCGGGCACCGACGCCGCGACCGTCACCTACTACAGCGCGGACGGCTCGATGGAGCGCACCACCGAGCTCTGGCTCCGGACCTCCTGAGCCGCCCGCCGAGCCGGCCGACACGGGCGGAGCGCGGCCCGGTCGGCGGCCGGAGCCGGTCGGGGCCCGGGCGGTGGCGGATGCCCGCCGCAGGTGTCGACCACCTGCGCGGCACCGCTCCGCCACTCGGGAACAGCCTCCAGGCCCACCCACTCGACCTCGTCACCCGTGAGACGGCGCCGGGGGCGTGAACGACGAAGCCCCCGTAGCGAATTCGCTACGGGGGCTTCCCGGTTGTGGCCAGGGCCGGGGTCGAACCGGCGACCTTCCGCTTTTCAGGCGGACGCTCGTACCAACTGAGCTACCTGGCCGTACTGCACCGTCTCTTGCGAGACGAGCGATCCCGACGGGACTTGAACCCGCGACCTCCACCTTGACAGGGTGGCGAGCTAACCAACTGCTCCACGGGACCTAGAAGTGGCGAACCACTCAGGGTCTTGCGGTCTTGCGCACTGCACTTTACTACGGTACTGCGTGCCCCCAACGGGATTCGAACCCGTGCTACCGCCTTGAAAGGGCGGCGTCCTGGGCCACTAGACGATGAGGGCTTGCGGCCTGTCCCGCTGTTCCCAGCGTTCGGGGACGTCGAGAAGCATATGGGATGCGGGGCGGATCGCCAAAACGGGTTTCGCCCGGCTGGGGGTGCGGGCCCGCGGCGGGGGTCAGGACCAGCCGAGTTCGTCGAGCTCGTGGTCGTCGAAGCCGAAGTGGTGGGCGACCTCGTGGATGACCGTGGTGCGGACCTCCTCGACCACCTGCTCGCGGGTCTCGCAGTGGCGCAGGGTGGGGCCGCGGTAGATCAGGATGCGGTCGGGCAGCACGCCCGCGTACCACTCGCCGCGCTCGGTGAGCGGGGTGCCCTCGTAGAGGCCGAGGAGTTCCGGGTCGCTCGGGTCGGGTTCGTCCTCGACGAAGACCGCGACGTTGTCCATCATGGCCGCGAGCTGCGGGGGGATCTGGTCGAGGGCGTCGCTGACCAGCGTTTCGAACTCTTCCCGGGTCATCTCCACCGGATCATTGTCCGGTGTCGGATGACGGTGTGCCAGGTGGCGGAGCCCGGTGTTTGATGGGGCTATGACGACCTCGGAGGGCACCGTGGACGACGCCGTGGACGACGCCGTGGCGCGGGCCCGCACCGGCCGCCGTCCCGGCCGGCCGCCGGTGCTGCGCGGGCAGGGACGGGCGGTGGCGGTGGTCGCCGCGGGCGGGGCGATCGGGGCGAGCGCGCGGTACGCGGCGGGGCTCGGCTGGCAGACCGGGCCGACGGCCTTCCCGTGGACGACGCTGCTGGTCAACGTGGTGGGCTGCGCGGTGATCGGGGTGTTCCTGGTGGTGATCACCGAGGGGCGCCAGCCGCATCCGCTGGCGCGGCCGTTCTTCGGCACCGGCGTGCTGGGCGGGTTCACCACCTTCTCGACGTACGCGGTGGACATCCGCCGGCTGCTGGAGGGCGGCCGGCCCGGGCCCGCCCTGGCGTACCTCGGGCTGACGCTGGCGGGCGCGCTGGTGGCGGTGTGGGCGGCGGCCGGGCTGACCCGGCGTCTGATCCACCGGGCGGTCCGCCGCGGGGCCGAGCGGGGTGCGCGGTGAGCCGGCTGGGCGGTCCCGCGCTGCGGCTGACGGTGCTGGTCGGGGAGAGCGACCGGTGGCACCACCGCCCGCTGTACAGCGAGATCGTGCACCGGGCCAGGGTGGCCGGGCTGGCAGGGGCGAGCGTGTTCCGGGGGATCGAGGGGTTCGGGGCGTCGTCGCTGGTGCACACCACGCGGCTGCTGTCGCTGAGCGAGGACCTGCCGGTGGCGGTGGTGATCGTGGACGAGGAGGAGCGGGTGCGGGCGTTCCTGCCGCAGCTGGACGGGATGGTGGCGGAGGGCCTGGTGCTGCTGGACGGCTGCGAGGTGGTCACCTATGCGGGCCGGGGCCCGGCCCGGGACCCGGGCCGAGGGTCGGGCCGGGGGGAGACGGCGGGCCCGGGGGAGACGGCGCAGTGAACTGGCTGCTGGTGGTGGCGGGCGCGGTGGTCGGCGCGCCGCTGCGGTACCTGACCGACCGGGCGGTGCAGTCCCGGCACGACTCGGTGTTCCCGTGGGGCACGTTCACCGTGAACGTGGTCGGCTGCCTGATCCTTGGGCTGGTGACCGGTGCGGTGGCGGCGGGCGCGGCCTCCTCGCAGGTCCAGTTGCTGCTGGGGACGGGGCTCTGCGGCGCGCTGACCACCTACTCGACCTTCTCGTACGAGACCCTGCGGCTGGCCGAGACCGGCGCCGGGCGGTACGCGCTGGCCAACGTGGCCGGCAGCGTGGCGGCGGGGCTGGCCGCGGTGTACGCGGGCGCGGAGCTGGCCTCGGCGCTCTGGGGCTGACCGGGCGCCGGAGCGGGCGCCTCGGCGGGCGCTGGACCGGGCGCTGAACCGGGCGCCGAACCGGGCGTCGGAGGGCGCGCCCCGCACCGCCTCCGCCGGGCGAGCTTGCCCGCTGCCCGTGTCCCGCCGGGCCGGGCGCGCGTTGGGCACCGAAAGCGGCCGCGCGCGAGTGGGCGGCCCGGGTGGGGCGGTAGAGAGGGACCTCAGTGGCTTCGGTGCGGGCGGCGCGGACGGTACGGGCGGTACGGGCGGTGCGGGTGCGGCTGGCCGCCGCCCGTACGGCTCCGCGGTGGGACGCGGCGGTCCCGCGCTCGCGCGTGGTACGGGCGGCGGCGCTGCTGACGATGGCCGGGCTCGGGCTGACGGGGTGCATGTCGGTCGGCCCGGCCGCGGAGGAGAAGCACGGCGTGGCGCCGGTCGGGCAGGCCGGTCCGGCGGTCCGGCCGGGGGCGACGGGCGGGCCCTCGGCCTCCCCGGGGGCGGGGCGCGCGGGCGGGGCCTCGGGTCACCCCGAGCGGCCGGGGGGCCTCCAAGGCGACGCCGGGTCGAACGGGTCCACCGCCACGGCGCCCGGCGACTCGGCGCCGGGGTCGAACGGCGCGGGGGCCGGAGTGGTCCCGGTGCCGGGGCCGGGCGCTCCCGACGGCGGTCCGGGCGGCGGTGCGGCGGGCGGCGCGAACACAAGTCCCGCGCCGCACCCGGGCGGTGGCGCCGGCGGGTCCGGCGGTGCGGCGGGCTCCGGCGGTACCGGCGGGGCGGGCGGCACCGGCGAGGGCCGTTCCGGCGGCGGTTCGGCCGGGTCGCCCTCGTCCACCCCCAGCAGCCACCCGTCCGGCACTCCCGCGCCCGAGCACAGCTCGCCCGCCGCGACCGTCCCGCCGGCTCCGGACCCGTCCTCCGGCAGCTCCGGTTCCTCGGCCCCGAGCCCCCGCGTGGTCGGGCATTAGCGGATTGAGCAGGGGCATTTGCCTCCGATCCCCAAGCTCGTCTATGGTGGTAGATCGTTCGTTTGATCCATTTGACTGGCGCCCTATTTCCATCTGGCGCCCTTGGCGCGTTCCGGCGATCCGTGGCTGACCGCATAGAGGCGGTTGTGAAACAGAACCCCGGACTTTGGCGCGTGCCACTTCCGGAAGGTTTTGCATGTCTCTCGTTGACGACGCCCGCTTCGCCATGCCCGCGAACGAGGCCGCCGCCGATGTCACCGACACCAACGACACCCTCGACACCGCCGCGGACGAGGTGATCGCCGAGGCCGTGGAGGCCACCGAGGAGGCGGCCGCCGAGCCGACTGTCACCTTCGGCGACCTGGGCCTGCACGACGACGTCGTGCGCGCCCTCGCCAAGCGCGGCGTCACCACCCCGTTCCCGATCCAGGCCGCGACCATCCCGGACGCCCTGGCCGGCAAGGACGTGCTGGGCCGCGGCCGCACCGGCTCCGGCAAGACCCTCAGCTTCGGCCTGCCGCTGCTGACCCGCCTCGCCGACGGCGAGCGCACCAGGGCGAAGCACCCGCGCGGCCTGATCCTGGTCCCGACCCGCGAGCTGGCCATGCAGGTCGCCGACGCCCTGGAGCCGTTCGGCTCGGTGCTCGGCCTGCGCCTCAAGGTCGTCTGCGGCGGTACCTCGATGTCGAACCAGATCTACGCGCTGGAGCGCGGCGTCGACATCCTCGTCGCCACCCCCGGCCGTCTGCGTGACCTGCTGAACCGCGGCTCCGCCAAGCTGGACGACGTCAAGACCGTCGTGCTCGACGAGGCCGACCAGATGGCCGACATGGGCTTCCTGCCCGAGGTCACCGAGATCCTCGACCAGGTGCCGGCCGGCGGCCAGCGCCTGCTGTTCTCCGCCACCCTGGAGAACGAGATCGACACCCTGGTCAAGCGCTACCTGAAGAACCCGGTCACCCACGAGGTCGACCCGTCGGCCGGCGCCGTCACCACGATGACCCACCACATCCTCGTGGTGAAGCCCAAGGACAAGGCGCCGATCACCAACGCGATCGCCGCCCGCAAGGGCCGCACGATCATCTTCGTCCGCACCCAGATGGGCGCCGACCGCGTCGCCGAGCAGCTGATCGAGGCCGGCGTGAAGGCCGACGCGCTGCACGGCGGCATGACCCAGGGCGCCCGCACCCGCGTCCTCGGCGACTTCAAGGACGGCTACACCAACGTCGTCGTCGCCACCGACGTCGCCGCCCGCGGCATCCACGTCGACGGCATCGACCTGGTCCTGAACGTGGACCCGGCCGGCGACCACAAGGACTACCTGCACCGCTCCGGCCGCACCGCCCGGGCCGGCCGCTCCGGCGCCGTCGTCACCCTGGTGCTGCCGCACCAGCGCCGCGGCGTCTTCCGCCTGATGGAGGACGCGGGCGTCGACGCCTCGCGCCACATCCTGGACCACGCCTTCGACGCGGAGGTCGCCAAGATCACCGGCGCCCGCTCGCTGACCGAGGTCCAGGCCGAGAGCGCCGCCAACATCGCCGGTGCCGCCGAGCGCGAGCTCGCCGACATGACCCGCCAGCTGGAGCGCGCGCAGCGCCGCGCCACCGAGCTGCGCGAGGAGGCCGACCGCCTGGCCGCCCGTGCGGCGCGCGAGCGGGCCGAGCTGGGCATCGAGGACGAGGAGCCGGCCGCCGAGGCCGAGGCCGAGTCCGGCGAGTCGACCGAGGCCGCTCCGGCCGCCGCCGAGGCCGCCGCGCCGCAGGCCGAGGACCGCGCCCCGTCGTACCGCGAGTCGCGCGGCGAGCGCCCGGCCTTCGGTCGTGACCGCGACCGGGACCGTGACCGTGACCGTGACCGCGACGACCGCCGCTCCGGTGGCTTCGGCGGCGGCCGCGACCGTGACCGCGACGACCGTCGCTCCGGTGGCTTCGGCGGCGGCCGCGACCGCGACCGTGACGACCGTCGCTCGGGTGGCTTCGACCGCGACCGCGGTGGCTTCAACCGTGACCGTGGCGGCTTCGGCGCCGGCCGTGACCGTGACGACCGCCGTTCGGGCGGTTTCGACCGCGACCGCGGTGGCTTCAACCGTGACCGTGGCGGCTTCGGCGCCGGCCGTGACCGTGACGACCGCCGTTCGGGCGGTTTCGACCGCGA
>NZ_JBIWFT010000041.1:0-459 GCF_044763205.1 Kitasatospora sp. NPDC096204 | reverse complement strand
CGTCCGCGGCGGCTTCGGTGGCGGCCGTGACCGCGACGACCGCGGCGGCCGTTCCTTCGGCGGCGACCGTCCGGCCCGCTCCTTCGGCGACCGCCCGTCCTTCGGCCGGGAGCGCGACGAGCGCGGCGGCAGCAGCCGTCCGTTCTCGCGCCGCGACGACCACCGCTCCGGCGGCCGTCCGCAGTCCGACCGCGGTGGCTTCAACCGTGACCGTGGCGGCTTCGGTGGCGGCCGTGACCGCGACGACCGCGGCGGCCGTTCCTTCGGCGGCGACGACCGCAAGCCGCGCTGGAAGAACTGACGCCGCACCGGTGGTAGTCGACCGCCGGCCCGGCTGAAACGTCTGAAGGGCCCGCTCCGTCCCCTTGGGTTCTAGGAGTCGTTGCAACATCCCAGTTCAGGGGATGCATTGGACTTCGAGATCCGCAGGGACCGGACGGCCCAGGGGCCTGTGAAGCT
>NZ_JBIWFT010000040.1:0-84629 GCF_044763205.1 Kitasatospora sp. NPDC096204 | reverse complement strand
CGGCAGCCGCCTGATAGCCACACCCAGCACCCCTGGGTGGTCCAACCCTACGAATGACCAGACCAACCCGGCTCAGAAGGTAGAGCCGTCTGAGCCGGAGCCGTCGCCTCTCGGAGCCGTCCCCTCCCGGAGCCGTCGCCTCTCGGAACCGTCGCCTCCCGGGCCGTAGTCGTCGCCGGGCAGGCGGCGGCCGTCCGGGCGCTACGCTGCGCGCGTGATCAACGATGCGAACGTACGTCTCGCCGACCTTCTCGACCGTCGCGCGGACGGGCACGAGCCGGCGCCCGAGGCGGTGCTGGCCGCGCTGTTCGAGGGCGGGGTGTTCGTCCCCGTCACCGACACCGGATCGGTCATGTTCCTTCCCGACCCCGAGCAGCCGCCCACACTGCTCGGGTTCACCGACGCGGCGCTCGGCATGCGGCTGCTGGCGGAGGCCGCGGGGATGGTGCACTGCGACGCGGCTCGGCTGCGGGACATCCTGGAGAAGACCGGCGTCGCCGTGCTCGGGGTCCGCTCCGGGCAGGGGCAGGCGATCTTCGCCGAGCAGGTGCTGCGGGACCGGGCGGCGTACGGCCCCGGGGCGGAGATGACGCTCGCGTGGTCCACCGACCCGGTGGCGGTCGCCCTGCGGGACGCGCTGGTACGGCGGATCCACGAGTTCCCCGCCGTCCGCTCGGTGTGGGTCGCGCAGGCCCGGTGGCGGGCCACCGGTGAGGAACACCTGGTGCTGCACGTCGCCGTGGACGAGGACCTGCCGTCGGCCTCCGCCGACCGCCTGGCGCGGGTCCTGCTCGACGAGGAGGTGAAGCCGACCCCGACGCACCCCAACGTCGGGATGATCGCCCTGAACAGCACCACCCACGCCGACGCCATCGCCCGACTGGACCGCCAGGGTCTGGACACGGTGCGCCATGACGCCGAGTCGGGCCGGGTCGAGGTGATCTCCCGCGAGTACGACGACCCGTCGGCGGCCCCGGCGAACGGCGCCGCGCCCCGGCCCCGGGCCAAGCGCCGTTGGTTCGGCCGCTCCTGACAGGGCGCGGGTGGGACCGGCACCGGCGCCCTCAGGCCCGGCTGGCGGCCCGCAGCACCTCGTACCCGGCCTGGACGAACCGGCCGTCCAGCGCCGGCGCGGTGTTGGCCACCGCGGCGACGGCCGCCCGGCCGTCCGGTGAGAACCCCACGAAGGCGGTGAAGCCCCGGGTGCCGCCGCTGTGGAAGTAGAGGTCCCGGTCGCCCGAGCGGCGGTGCATCCACACCAGGCCGATCCGGTCGGTCGAGTGCGGCAGCCGCAACCGCAGCCGCTGGACGTCCCGCAGTGCGGCCCGCAGTCCGCCACCCGGGCCCGTCGCCGGTCCGCCACCCGGGCCCGTCGCCGGCCCGCCACCCGGGCCCGTCACCGGTCCGCCACCCGGGCCCGTCATCGGTCCGCCGCCGGGGCCCGGAGCCGGTCCACCGTCCAGGTGGGCCCGGAGGTAGCGCAGCAGGTCGGCCCCGTCGGCCCGGACGGCGCCGGCTCCCGGCAGCCCGGGGATGCGCCAGGGTGGGAGGGCCCGCCCGCGACGGTAGCCGGTCGCCCGGCCCGGCAGGTCCGGGGCGCAGGTCGTGGACCGCAGGCCCAGGGGTCGGCAGACCCGTTCGGCGAGCAGCTCCCCGTACGGCAGGCCGCCTGTCTCGGCGAGCACCCGTCCGAGCAGTCCGACGCCGTAGTTGGAGTACCCGTACCGGCTACCAGGCCTGTCCCGTACGGTGGTTCGGGACAGACTGTCCCTCAACTGATCGTCGCCGTACGTCTCGTACGGATTGCTGAACCAGGCCGGAACGGCCTTCGCGAGCAGTCCCGGGGGGAGGCCGGGCAGGCCCGAGGTATGGGTGGCCAGGTGCAGGAGTCGGATGGGTTCGGTCGACCGGACCTTCGCCGCGCGCCAGCGGTGCGGCAGCCGGGCCTCGACCGGGTCGTCCAGGGCGAGTTCACCGCGGGCGGCCATCTCCGCGAGCAGCAGCGCGGTGAACGTCTTGCTGACGGAGCCGAGTTCGAAGACGGTGTCGGGCGTGCAGGGCGCGGCGGCCGGGCCTCTCCCGACCCGTCCGAAGCAGCGCACGTCGGCCTGGTCCCGGACGGCCAGGGCGACCGTCACGGCGGTGGCGTAGGGCCGGGCCGCCCGTACCACCGCCGTGACCGCGGCGTCCAGGCCGCTCACGTCGAGCCCCGGCGCCGGGACCCGGTCAAGGGCCCACCGGTGTGCCGCCGAGCGCCCGGGAGAGCGTGACGGTGGCGGCCACCACCCCGACCACCGCGGTGTGGCAGTGCTGGCGGAAGTCCTCCTCCGGGTCGTCGTTGTCGGGGGCGGAGCCCTCGCACCGGATCATCCCGTTCGCCTCCTGGGCCGCGGCCAGCGCCTCCCAGCCGGTCCGGCCGGTGACCGGCTCGCCGATGCACGAGTCCACGATGAGCAGTTCGCCGGCCAGGTCCCACTGTTCGATCTCCAGCCAGATGTCGAGCCAGACCGGCAGCCAGTCGCGCAGGTAGTCGCGCATCGGCTCGGGCAGGCACTCGGGCCGGGCGCCCCAGTCGGTGAGGTGGAAGACGGTGTGGGTGACCTGGTAGGCGATCACCCAGGCGATGGTCCAGGGTTCGGGGCGGGCGCCGAGCCAGGTGTTCCGGGCCAGTCTGGGCCAGTCCGGCTGGGGTTCGAGGCCCGCGATCCGCCGGGCGTTGGCGAGGGCGAGGTGGCGGCTGCCCTGGATCTCGACGGCGTGCACGGCCCGGAGCCGGCCGATCGAGGTGAGCAGTTCCTCCATGGCGGCGTGACGGTATCCGGACCGGGCGAAGTGGCCGTACGTCTCCAGCGGGTCGACGAGGGTGACGTGACGCAGCTGCCGTTCGAGCAGCAGGTCTCCCTCGCCCAGCTGGGACCACGCGGCTTCGAGCAATTCCCTTGCGAGGTTGGCGTCGTGAGGGCCGGTGACGCCGTCGCGCAGGACCAGTGAGGACGCCAGGGCGGCCTCGCAGAGCGGCTTGTAGACGTCTTCCGGGTCGGCCAGGTCGACGATGGTGCTCTCCTCCAGCCGGCTGTAGCCGCGCTGGTAGCCGTCGTGCAACCAGGCCAGTGAGCGGGAGCCGAGCTGTTGGGCGGTGGCGAGCACCTCGGTGTCGGTCGTCATCTCGTCGCCCCGTTCATTCCATCGAAGCCGTCGGAGCCGTCGGAGCCCTCGGGGCTGTGAGAGCCCGCAGAGCCGTCAGAGCCGTCAGAGCCTTCAGGACCGCTCAGGCCGTTCAACAGGCGCTGGGCGATGGCGAGTTCGAGCGCCGACCGGGCGGTTCCGTCGCCGGAGAAGCGGATCCGGTCCAGGACGGGTTCGAGCTCCAGGCGGAGCGGCCGGCCGTCGGCCCGGGCCCAGGCGAGCCACCGGGCGAGCCGGACGGCGGTGGTGGGGTCGCGCCGGAGCATGCAGCGGACGGTGCCGCGGGCGAGGTCCAGGGTGTGGGCGCGGGCGGCGTCGTGGACCGGGCCGTCCAGCGTCGGCAGTGCCAGCGAGGACAGTTGGGCCATCCGCTTCGACCAGGCCTGCCACCCGACGGTCTCCGGGTCGGACAGCGGTGCGGGCGGTGGTGTCACGTCCGCGCCGTAGGGGGTTCGGGCGAGCAGCCGGCCGGCCGCCCAGTCCTGCCAGCCGATCACCAGCGCGGCCTCCGCGGAAGAGGGGGCGGGTGCGGGGAAGGCCACTCGTGCCTCGGCCAGCAGGGCGGCGGCGGTGCCGTCGGGCTCCGCGTCGGTGAGCAGCTGCGGCGCGAACAGGTCCGCGCCGAGCACCCGTACCGCGGCCAGCAGGGGGCGGGGTACGAGGCTGTCGGGGTCCGCGAGTGCGGCCGTGCCCCCACCGTCCTGGAGGACGGCGAGGGTCCGGTCCGCCACCCGCTCGACCGCCGCGGCGAACTCGTCACGGAGAGGGGTCTCGGCGGTTGGCATGGTGATCGGGTTCCCCTTCGGGAGGGAGTGGTCACGGGCGCGTGGCCCGACGGGGGAGGAGCCGTCCTACCGGGTCGGCTTCTCCTTCGGGCCCTTCGGCGACAGGAGCAGGAGCGCGGCCAGCAGCACCGCGCCGGCGGCCTCGGGCAGATACGTGGGCGCGTCGGACACGACGGCCTCGTCCTCCACCATCAGGCTCGCGAGTGTCTCGGCCTCCAGCGTCGTGCTGTGTGACGTCGAAGCCGTTTCGGTCCGGAACTGAGTAAGCATCAGGTGTGCCTCCTCAACTGGATTTCACCGCCCGGTCGGACGATGCCCCCGTTCGACAGTAAGGGCACCTCCAGGGACCTGCATCCGGAGGTCGCTGAGCAGCGGGGATCGCCCTGGGTGTGGGCTCGGGTGCGGCGAGTCGGTACGGTCGGGGCATGACCACAGCCTTGATCACCGGCGCTACCGCCGGCATCGGAGCCGCCTTCGCCCGCCGGCTCGCCCGCAGCGGCTACCGACTCGTCCTGGTGGCCCGGGACACCGAGCGCCTGGAGCGCGCAGCCGCCGACCTGCACGGCAGGTACGGCATCGAGACGGAGGTGCTGACCGCCGACCTCGCGACCGACGAGGGCATCGGCGCCGTGGAGGCCCGGCTCGCCGACTCCGCCCGCCCGGTGGACCTCCTGGTCAACAACGCGGGCTTCGGCAACAAGGGCGCCTTCGGGACGGTCCCGCTCCAGGACGAGCTGGCCATGCTGAAGGTGCACATCGAGGCGATCCTGCGGCTGACCACGGCCGCCCTGCCCGGCATGCGGGAGCGCGGCCGCGGAGCGATCGTCAATGTCGCCTCGGTGGCGGCGTTCCTGCCGCGCGGCACCTACGGCGCCAGCAAGGCCTGGGTGGTGAGCTTCACTCAGGGCGTGATGCGGGACCTCGGCGGTACGGGCGTGCGGATGATGGCGCTGTGCCCGGGCTTCACCCGGACCGAGTTCCATCAGCGGGCCGGCATGGGCACGGGCAACATCCCGTCCTGGTCCTGGCTCTCCGCCGAGCGGGTGGTGGACGAGGCGATGCGCGATCTGGCGCGCGGCCGGTCCGTGTCCGTGCCCGGCAAGCGGTACAAGATTGCCGTGGCCATCGCCCGGGTGCTGCCCTCCGGGAAGCTCGGCGGGCTCTCCTCGAAGGCGGCGCGCACCTACCGGACGAACTGACGACCGGGGCGGTCGGGTGCGGTAGGGCGCGGTCGGGCGCGGCGCGGCTCGGCTCGGCGAGGCCCCCCGGGGGGCGGAGCTGGGGCGATCGCCGAAGGCCGAAGGCTGAAGGGTGAGGGCCGAGGGCGCGGAATAGAGTCGCCCTCACTATTAGCTTGTCTAACTATGAGCTATCCTCGCTATGTCGACCCCAGCCCGACCGTCCGCCCGACCGCCCCACCCAGGGAGGCCCGTCCTTGAGGCCCACCGCCATCGACTGGACCCCGCCCGAGCGCGCCGAGGGCGAGCCCCGCCCGCCCGCGCAGTGGCGCCGCATCCTCGCCCTCTTCCGCCCGTACCGGGGCCGCCTGGCCGTGGTAGGGCTGCTGGTCGCGGCCTCCGCCGTGGTCTCGGTCGTGTCGCCGTTCCTGCTCCGGGCCGTCCTGGACACCGCGATCCCGCAGGGCCGCACCGGGCTGCTCAGCCTGCTCGCGCTCGGGATGATCCTCACCGCCGTGGTGAACAGCGTCTTCAACGTCCTCCAGACGCTGATCTCCACCACCGTCGGCCAGCGCGTGATGCACGACCTGCGCACGGCCGTCTACGGCCACCTCCAGCGGCAGTCGCTGGCCTTCTTCACCCGCACCCGCACCGGCGAGGTCCAGTCCCGGATCGCCAACGACATCGGCGGCATGCAGTCCACGGTGACCTCCACCGCGACCAGCCTGGTCTCCAACCTGACCGCGGTGGTCGCCTCCGTCGTCGCCATGGTCGCCCTCGACTGGCGGCTGACCGTCGTCTCGCTGCTGCTGCTTCCGCTCTTCGTCTGGATCAGTCGAAGGGTCGGCCAGGAACGCAAGAAGATCACCACCGAGCGGCAGAAGCAGCTGGCCGCGATGAGCTCGGCGGTCCAGGAGTCCCTCTCGGTCAGCGGCATCCTGCTCGGCCGCACGATGGGCCGCTCCGACTCGCTCGCCCGGGAGTTCACCGGGCAGTCCGACCAGCTCGCCGACCTGGAGGTGCGGGCCAGCATGGCCGGGCGCTGGCGGATGAACACCATCCAGATCGTGATGGCCGCGATGCCCGCGCTGATCTACTGGGCGGCCGGGCTGACCTCCGCCGCCGGCGCGCCGATCGTCTCGGTCGGCACCCTGGTCGCCTTCGTCACCCTCCAACAGGGCCTCTTCCGCCCGACCGTCAGCCTGCTCTCCACCGGGGTGGACGTGCAGACCTCACTCGCGCTCTTCCAGCGCATCTTCGAGTACCTCGACCTGCCGGTGGAGATCGACGAGCCGGCCGAACCGATCACCCTGACCGACATCCGCGGCGAGGTCCGCTTCAAGGACGTCGACTTCCGCTACGACCCGGCGCAGGAGCGGCCGACCCTGTCCGGCGTCGACCTGACGGTCCCGGCCGGGAGTTCGCTGGCCGTGGTCGGCGAGACCGGCTCGGGCAAGACCACCCTCAGCTACCTCGTCCCGCGGCTGTACGACGTGACCGGCGGACAGGTCAGCCTGGACGGCGTGGACGTGCGCGAACTGTCCTTCGACACGCTGTCCCGCGCGGTCGGCGTGGTCTCCCAGGAGACCTACCTCTTCCACGCCTCGGTCGCCGAGAACCTGCGCTTCGCCAAGCCCGGCGCCGACGACGCCGAACTGGTCGAGGCCGCCCGGGCCGCGCAGGTCCACGACACCATCGCCGCCCTCCCGGACGGCTACGACACCCTGGTCGGCGAGCGCGGCTACCGCTTCTCCGGCGGCGAGAAGCAGCGCCTCGCACTCGCCCGGACGATCCTGCGCAACCCGCCGGTGCTCATCCTCGACGAGGCCACCAGCGCGCTCGACAACCGCACCGAGCGCGCCGTCCAGCAGGCCGTGGACACCCTGGCCGCCGGCCGCACCACCATCACCATCGCGCACCGGCTCTCCACCGTCCGCGCCGCCGACCAGATCGCCGTCCTGGACCGCGGCGAGGTGGTCGAACTGGGCACCCACGACGAGCTGGTGGCGCTGGACGGCCGGTACGCGGCGCTGCTGCGCCGGGAGGCGCCGGAGGCCGCCGGCCGGGCCGACGCCCCGGAGCCCGCCGGGCAGACCGAAGCGGCTGCGGCCGAGCCCGTGTGACGGACCGGCGTCCGGGGCCGGGCGCCGACGACAGACCGACGAGCGGCCGCCGGTGACCGCCGAGCGGCCGACGACAGACCGACGAGCGGCCGCCGGTCAGGCCGCCTTCGGGACCTCGTTGTAGCTCCCGGCGACCTCCTGGCCGGAGAGTCGCTGGATCGCCGCCATCACCTCGTCGGTCACCTGCCGACGGGCCTTCAGCGAGCGGGCCTGCCCGTGCAGCTCGTCGAAGTGCAGCGGCTCGCCGAAGCGCACCGTCACCTTCTTCAGCCGCGGCACCCGCTTGCCCACCGGCAGGATCTGCTCCGGACCCTCCAGGGCCACCGGCACCACCGGCACGCCCGCGGTCAGCGCGAGCCAGGCGACGCCCGTCTTGCCCCGGTAGAGGCGGCCGTCCAGCGAGCGGGTGCCCTCGGGGTAGATGCCGAAGGCCTTGCCGTCCTCCAGGATCTCCAGGGCCGACTCCAGCGAGGCCTGGGCGGAACGGTAGGTGCCGCGCTCGACCGGCACGGCGCCGATGGCCTCGAAGAAGCCCTTGGAGAGCCGGCCCTTGAGCCCGGTGCCGGTGAAGTACTCGGCCTTGGCCAGGAAGTGGACCCGGCGCGGGGCGGTCAGCGGGATCACCACGCTGTCGATGAAGGACAGGTGGTTGCTGGCCAGGATCACCCCGCCTTTGCGCGGCACGTTCTCGATTCCCTCGATGGCCGGCCGCCAGATCCCCCGCGAGACCGGTTTCAGCACCAACTTGGTGACGAGGTCGAGCACGATTCCCTCCCTGGACGAACGACCGCCCGGGAGGAGCCCGGGCCTGCAATCAGATCCGCAGACTACGACACCCACCCCCGCGCGCGTCCACTCCCGGCGACCGTGGCGCGCACCACGGCCGGGTAGGGTACGGCCGTCCGAACAGAGCAAGACCGCGCAGTACCCAGGAGGGCACGATGGAGACCACCGAGGCGATCAAGGCCTTTTTCGACCGCTTCGACAAGGACGGCGACGGCAAGATCACCGCGGCCGAGTACGCCCTGGCCGCCAACGAGATGGGCGACCACGACGTCACCCTCTCGATGGCCGAGGCGCTGATCCACAGCATGGACACCAACCACGACGGCGTCCTGACCTTCGAGGAGTTCCTGGCCGCCCGCCGGCGCTGAGTCCGCGCCGACGGGGCCGGTCGCCGTACCGGCGGCACCGGCCCCGTCCGGAGGCCCGTCCTCGCGCGGGCCTACCGCCCCTCCAGCGCGAAAAGCCACCTCTCCACTGCGAAAAGTCACTTCTCCACCGCGAAAAGCCACTTCTCGACCGGGAACGGCTACTTCTCCACCGGGAACACCCGGCGCACCACCCGCTCCGCGGCCCCGCCGTCGTCCCAGACGCAGAACTTCTCCCGGAACCGCGCCCGCGCCGCCGGCTCCGGGTCGCCCGCCAGCAGCGCCCGCGCCAGCCCGTCCGCGTCCACCGTGACCGCGCCCGGCGGCTCCGCGAACAGGTCGAAGTAGACGCCGCGCTCCCGCTGGTACTCCTCCCAGTCCGGGGCGAAGATCACCACCGGCCGGTCCAGCACCGCGTAGTCGAACATCATCGACGAGTAGTCCGTCACCAGCACGTCCGCCGCGAGGTAGAGGTCCTCGACGGTGGGGTGCGCCGAGACGTCCACGATCCGCGCCGACTCCGCCCCGGCCTCCGCCAGGTCGCCCGGACCACCGGTGTGGAAGTAGTGGGTGCGCACCAGCAGCGTGAAGTCCGGGCCCAGCCGCCGGGCCAGCTCCGCCACGTCCAGCAGCGGCACGTAGCCGCCCTTGCTGCCGCGGTGGGTCGGCGCGTACAGCACCGTCCGGGTGCCCGGCCGCAGTCCGAGCAGCTCGCACATCGCCCGGACCTCGTCCGAAGTGGCTTTCGCCAGACGGTCGTTGCGCGGGTAGCCGGTGTCCAGCATCTCGTACCGGCCGGGGAAGGCGCGGGCGAAGTGGCCGCTGGTGTGCGGGTTGGGGGAGACCAGGAAGTCCCAGCGGTCGACGGCCTCTTGGAGCGCCTCGAAGTCCATTCCCTCGGCCGCCGCCGGGTGGTCGCGCAGGTCCATGCCCATCGCCTTGAGCGGGGTGCCGTGCTGGGTCTGGACGTGCACCGTGCCCCGCCGCTTCGTCATGGTGCGGGGGAAGTTGACGTTGTTGACGAAGTACTTGGCGGTCGCCATCGCCTTGAGGTAGGCGGGGGTGTTGACGATCACGTACGGCACCCCGGGCGGCAGCGTGGCGGCCTGGGCGCGGTTCTCCACCACCCACACGCCCCGGATCCGCGGCGCGAGTTCCTTCGCCTTCTCGTAGATCGCCGCCGGGCTGCACGCGTAGCCCCGGTGCCAGTACGCGGCGTAGACCGCGAGGTTCTCGTCCAGCGGCAGCCGGCGGAACGCGTTGTACGCGGTGAACCGGGCGCTGCTGCGCATCCCCTTCTTCACCGCGGGCGCCACCGCCCTCGCCCCGCGCTTGAGTTCGCGCGGCAGCCGGCCGGTGCGGCGCAGCTCGGCGTAGGCGATCCGGGCGCCGCGGGCGGCCAGCCGGTACTGCACGCCGCGCACCCCGCCGGGGAAGCGGTAGTCGGCCGGGCGGTGGCGGTCGAAGTGCCGGGCGATCCGCTGGAAGAAGTCCTTGCGCAGGTCGGTGGGGACCAGTCCGGGGGTGTCGTAGACGTTCAGCGCCTGGCGGACGGTCCGGTCGAAGACCAGGGTGCGCAGCGAGTCCGGGACGGGCCGGCCGGGACGGTCCGGGCGGTCCAGGAAGGCGAAGATCGCGTCGTACTGGGCGAACACGTCGGCGTGCTTGGGGGAGGCGGTGGCGGTGATCGCGCCGTCTCGGCCGCGCCGGTAGAAGTAGCAGGGGCGGTCGAGGTAGCGCAGCCGCTCGGCGGCCAGCAGCGCCGGGTAGGTGACCGAGATGTCCTCGTAGTAGCCGCGGCCGAAGGAGACGCCGAGGCCGTCCAGGAACGCGCGGCGGAACAGCTTGTTCCACACCGACATCACGGTCTGGAACAGCGCGGGGTGCTCGGCCAGGGTGCAGCCCTCGACCAGCGGGGAGCCGGTCAGCACGTGGCGCCAGGGGTTGGGCTCGGTCCCGCCGTCCGGGTAGACGTGGGTGAAGTCGGTGATCAGCACGTCGGCGGGGGTGTCCCGGCGGCTCTCCCGCGTCAGCTCGTCCAGGAGGGCGCCGACCGTCCCCTCGGGCACCCAGTCGTCGCTGTCCACGAACCAGACGTACTCGCCGCGGGCCTGCGGCAGGGCGGCGGTGCGGGCGCCGCCGAGGCCCTGGTTCTCGGTGAGGTGCAGGACCCGCAGGCGGCTGTCGCGGGCCGCGTAGGCGTCCAGGATCGCGCCGGAGCCGTCGGGGGAGAGGTCGTCGACCGCGATCACCTCGAAACGGGTCTCGGCGGCGGGGGTGTCGCCGAGGATCGAGTCGAGGCAGTGCGGGAGGTACCGCTCCACGCCGTGGACCGGGAGCACGATGCTGAGGAGGAGGGACACGCTGGCCGAGTGTACCGATCCACCGGGTGCGACCTGCGCGGACGGCCGGTGCGGGCGCTGTGGGCCCCTGGGGGTTGCCGGTGCGGGGCGCCGCGGGGGCCGGCGGCTGTGGCGGGTGTCCGTGGGCGGGCGTCCGTGGTGGACCCGGAACCGCCGGTGCCGGGCCCCGTGCGGGGCGGCACCGGCAGTCAGGTGGCGGTCCGGCCGACCCTCTACGGCCGACCGCCGGTCCGGGCACCGCGCGAGCCTGGCCGCCGCAGCGTCGAGGCGGCCGGGCAGTGGCTCGCGGGAGCCGGAGTTCTTCACCACTCGAACACGCGCTTGAGTGCGGTGCGGGCACTGGCGCGTGCATCAGAATACTGCTTGGAGGTTCGACGGGAGTCAATCCCTCGAATGTGTTCACTTCCTGAAGCCGGGCGTTCATGGGTCGATGACGCCCGCCGGGCGGCGCCCCGTGCCGCCCGGCGGGCGCCTCGATGATCGCTTTGTCGACGTGGCGGCTGTCCCCTTATACGCAGGCGCGGGTGGAGGTGTGGGCCGAGGGGCGGCGCCGGGCGGGTGTCGGGCGCGGCGTCGCCGCAGCCGGATCGGCCGTCCCTGGTGACGGGCGGCTGGTCGTGCACCATCATTGATGCCTAGTCGTGACCGGCCGGGTGGCCCCTGGTGCTTCGTCAGTTGACGCCGCACGATACGGTGGCACAACACCAAGGACGGTTGCGCGAAGGCCGTCCGTCACGGATAGTCTTCGCCTCACGGCCCTGGCGCCTCGTAGGGGTGGGAAAACTGATGGAACACATGCAAGTGCGGACTCGGCCCCGCGTGCCGGCGATCCAGTGCGGTGTCGGCACGACCGGCCGCCGGATCGACCGACACCTGGCCGTGCTCGGCGCGCCCGCACTCCCGGCGGTGGACACCGCCGAGGCGCTCGGGCTGATAAGGGAACTCACGCCGCGAGGCGCCGAGGCCCCGACGATCCGCCGTCGCCACACCAGGATCTCGCTGCTGACGCCGCTGCGTCGGCTGCGCCGGAGCCTCTTCGGCAGCCGCGGCTAGAGCCTGGTCCGGCCGGCGGTACGGGTCCCTCCCGCCGCCCGGCCGGTAACCGACCCGGTGGGCCATCCGGTCCGCCGGGTCTTCGGTGTGCCCGGGCCCTGCCTGGGGCGTGCCCTGGTCGTGCCCGAATGAATCCCTCCGGCGCCCCGGGTGCTGTGGTCTGAACCTTTCACCCTACGCGAGTCCGCCCCTCCGGCACGGCGAGACGGCGAGGGAGTACGCCCGGCCCGCTGACCTGGGACAGGATGGCGCCATGGCGGACAACAACCACTCCACCCAGCCCGGCCCGTACCCGACGACCATCTTCCAGAGCGGCACCTTCGAGATCACCACCGGCTCCCGTGAGGTCGCGCTCGACATCACCGACCGCTGCGCCGCGTTCCTCGACGAACGGGCCGTCGGGCGCGACGGCCTGCTCAACATCTTCGTCCCGCACGCCACCGCGGGGATCGCGGTGCTGGAGACCGGATCCGGCAGCGACGAGGACTTCCTCGCGGTCCTGCGCGACCTGCTCCCGGCCGACGACCGCTGGCGCCACCGGCACGGCAGCCCGGGGCACGGCCGGGACCACGTGGTGCCCGGCCTGGTCGCCCCGCACGCCACCCTGCCGGTGCTCGGCGGCCAACTGGCGCTCGGCGTCTGGCAGTCGGTGGTGCTGGTCGACACCAACGGGGACAACCCGCGCCGGACCGTCCGGCTGTCCTTCCTCGGCTGACGCCCGAGCGGCGCGGGTGGCGGGCCCGGGCCGGGTGGCGGGCCCGGGTCGGGCAGCGAGCCCGGGTGGGGAGAACCGGGTGTGAGGCCCGCCACCCGGCGGAGGGCCGCCCCGGCGGGCGGACTCAGCGGACGTGCGCGGCCACCGCGACGAGGTAGCGCTCGATCGCGAGGTGCTGGCCGAGCAGGGCCACCGGGCGGCCCAGCCGGGCGTACCAGGCGGACAGCCGGGAGAACGCGGTGACCTCGAACCACACCTCTCCGTCGGCGTCCATCGACACCAGGAACGCCTCCTCGCCGCATTCCGGGTGCCCCGGGAGGGTTCCGTACCCGTATCCGATCCGGTCCGGCTCGTCCACCGTCCACACCACCCGGCACGGGATCACCAGCCGCGGCCACCGACTCCCCGGCAGGTTCAGCCGCAGCAGTACCGTTTCGCCCTCCCGGGCGGGGCCGGCCGGGAACACCGCGAAGCCGGTGCCCAGCTGGCTGCCCCAGTCGAGCACGTACCGCCCGGCCCGCTCCAGCACCTCCCGCCCGTGCCCGAGGTGGACCCGCCGCCGCAGGTGGGCGTAGCCGTCCGGCAGCCGCCCGCCCCCGTTCCGGGTGGCGCCCACCTCGGGGTACGAGGGGCTGGTGGCGCGGGCGGCGAGCAGGCGGCGGTGCGGGTCGGTGGGCATGCCGGTCACGGTAGCCGCCGGGCGGGAGGGGGTCGGCGGTGGGGCGGACGGGTTCCGGCGAACGGATCCCCCCGCGCCTCGACGGATACCCCCCACCCCCATGACCCGAGAATCCCCTGCCAGCTCCCGTTGACTAAACCTTACCCCCCTAGGGTATGTTCTGACTCGTCCTCGCCGAGGTCGTCGATCGACGTCTGGCCGTGCTTTTTCCTTGTGCTGAACGGAAGTTGACGACCGTCAGGCCGACAGACCATCGCTGGGGACTCCCATGTCCTCGGCATATACCCCTAACAGGTAGGGAGTAAGAGATGGCAACCGACTACACCGGGCCGAACCCCCGGAGGTGGCGCGCACTGGCGCTGATCGCCGCCGCGCAGTTCGTGGTGATCATGGACACCTCGATCATCGGGGTGGCCCTGCCCAAGATGAAGGACGCCCTGGGCTTCGGACAGGAGGACCTGTCCTGGGTGTTCAACGCGTACGTGGTCGCCTTCGGCGGCCTGCTCCTGCTCGGCGGACGGCTCTCGGACCTGCTCGGCGCCCGCCGCCTGTTCAGCGCCGGCTGGGCGATCCTCGGCGCCGGCTCGCTGCTCGCCGGGCTCGCGGGGAACGTCCCGACCGAACTGGCCGGCCGTGGCGTCCAGGGTCTCGGCGCCGCACTGATCGCCCCCTCGGCGCTCACCCTGCTGATGACGCTCTTCGGCGGGAACCCGAAGGAGCTCACCAGGGCCTTCGCCCTGTACGGCGCGGCGGCCCCGGCCGGCGGCACCGCGGGCGTCTTCCTCGGCGGCCTGATCACCCAGTACATCAGCTGGCCGTGGGTGTTCTACGTCAACATCCCGGTGGCCGTGGTCGCACTGGTCGCCACCCCCGCCCTGATGCCCGTCGCGCCCCGGCGCAGCGGCGGCATCGACGTCCTCGGCGCGCTCACCGTCACCGGCGGCCTGGCCGCCGCGGTGTACGCCATCGTCCGTGCCCCGGAGGCGGGTTGGGCCTCGGCGCCGACCCTGCTGACGCTGGCCGGCGCGGCCGTGCTGCTGATCGCCTTCCTGGCCATCCAGGGCCGGCGCCGCGAGCCGCTGATGCGGCTGAGCATCTTCCGGGTGCCGAACCTCGGCGCCGCCAACCTCGCCCAGTTCCTGCTGGCCGCGGCCTGGGTGCCGATGTGGTTCTTCCTGAACCTCTACCTCCAGCAGGTGCTCCACCTCGGCGCCTTCGCCAGCGGCGCGGCCCTGCTGCCGATGACCGTCGCCATCATGGCCGTCATGATCACCGCGGCGCCCCGGCTGATCGCCCGCTTCGGCCCCAAGGCGCTGGTGGTCACCGGCATGCTGGCCCTCGGCGCCGGCCTGTTCGGGCTCTCGCCGGCCCGCCCGGACGGCAACTTCTGGACCGACGTGCTGCCCGCCTCGCTGCTCGCCGCGATCGGCATGGCGCTCGCCTTCATACCCTCCCTCGGTACCGCGATCTCCGCCGCGCCCCCGGAGGACGGCGGCCTCGCCTCCGGCATCGTCAACACCGGCTACCAGGTCGGCTCGGCGCTCGGCCTGGCCGCGATGACCGCACTGGCCGGCGCCCGCACCCCGGACGCCACCGTCGAGGGCCTGACCTCGGGCTTCTCCGCCGCCTTCATCGGCTCCGCGGCGGTCGCGGTGGTCGGCGGCCTGCTCGCGGTGGTCACCCTGCGCACCCCGCGCCCCGAGAACGGAGCCCGCGAGGCGCGGTCCGCGACGGCCCCGTGAGGCCGACCGCACCCCCGGCCGGGGGCCGCGTCAACCGACGCGGCCCCCGTCGGCCGTACCCCCACACGCGAAGGAGCCCCCCGATGACGCCCCGCGAAGCCACGCCAGTCCTGCTGCGCGCCGTACGCCACCCCGTCACCCGCTGCCTGCTCGCCTGCCTGGCCGCCACAGTCGCGGCCGCCGGCGACCCGGCGCGGAGCACCGCCGGGCCCGGCTGCCCGGGGCGCCGCTGATCGCGCGCTGACCGGGTTCGAGCACGAAGACCGGGATCACGCGCTGGGTCTTCTCCTGGTACTCGGCGTACGGCGGATACCCGGCGACCGCGCGCTCCGGCTCCGCAGACGTGACGCAGGGGACCTGGCGCTGATGCGCGTCGAGCAGATGGAGCGCGACGCGTCGGTCGTGGACCTCACCTCCCGGGCGCTCGCGGCGCTGGTACGGACCGGGAACGTCGCCGTGCTGCGCCAGGCGCTGCCCGAGGCCCTGCCGTGGTGCACCTTCCTGCCGGAGGAGGACATCGACACCCTGCTTGCCGAGCTGGTGCACACCGCGCGTGGTGCCGTGGCGCTGGACAACCTCGCCCCGATCGCCCTCCTGCTCACGCAGTGGAAGCACAGCGCCGAGGTCCACGCGGACCCGGCCCTGCTCGCCGTCCTCACCCGCGAGCCCGAGGGCGGCCTCGGGCTCGTTCGCCGCCCCTGACGCTCACGGCGCCTCAAGCGCCTCCGCGCGCTGCTTGAGTTCCTCGGCGATGTCGTCCCAGTCCGGGCCGTGCAGGTGGAGGCTGTCGGCCGCGGCGCGGATGAGGGCCGGGTCGTCGGGACGCTGGAGAAGCAGCAGCCGGTAGGCCAGGTTGCGGGCCCGGACCGGCAGGAAGCCGTCCACGAGCTGTGGGCAGAGCGTGCGCAGCATGGCGAGGATCTCCTCCGCGTCGGCGAAGGTCAGCCGCTCGATGAAGTGGGACTCCTCGTGCTCCCCGGCGAGTTCGCAGGCGGCGGTGGGGCCGTACTCGTCGCCGTACAGGCAGCGGGCGAGGTCGGTCAGGGTGCTGTGCATGCCGGGACCCCGCACACATGGGAACGCCTGAGTGCCGGGCGGTCCCCGGTGGGATCGCCCGGCACATCTCTGGGTGGCGGGGGCGGTCAGTGCTGGTGGGCGCCCGCCTCCTCGGCGTGTTCGGCGGCGGTGGTCACGGTGGCCTCGGTGGTCACGGTGAAGGCCGCCGTGTGGACGGTGTCCTGGTGCTTGAAGTCCAGGAAGAGCCGGTAGCCGCCGGCGCTGGGGGCGGTGGTGGTGAAACCGATCTCCGGGCCCGGGGCGCTGGTGTCCGGGTGGACGTGGAGGTAGGCGAGGTCGCCGGCGCGCAGGGCGACGAGGTGGCCGTACGCGCCGAGGTAGGGCTGGAGGTCGGTGACCGGCTTGCCGTCCCTGCTGACGCTCAGGGTGAGCCGGCCGCTGCGCCCGGGGGTGAGGTCGCCGCCCAGGGTGACGGTGTAGCCGTCGACGGTGACGGTCCGTCCGGTCTCCGGCAGCGGGGCGGGGCGCAGGTCGCCCGCGGCGTGCAGGTCGGCGCCGAGGGTGAGGCCCTCGCTCTGGCCGGCGGGGGTGAAGTCCGCGAAGACCCGGTACTCGCCGGCGGCGGGGACGGCGGTGGGGGCGCTCCAGGTGCCGTCGGCGGTCAGCGTCGGGTGCAGGTGCTGGAAGGTGGACAGGTCGCGCGGGGCGACGATCAGGTGCAGTTCCTTCTCGTGTTGCTGCTGGTAGGCGGTGAGGGGCTTGCCGTCCGTGCCGAGGATGCGGAAGCGCAGGTCGGTGGGGGAGCCGGCGGTCACGAAGGGGTTGTCGACGCTGAGCGTGTAACCGCGTTCGGAGACCTGCAGCCCGCCGGGCAGGTGCTCGCCGCCGCCGTCCGCCTTCCCGTCGTGCCCGTCGTGCCCGTCGTGCCCGTCGTGCGCGGCGGGTCCGGCGTGTGCGGTGTGTGCCGTGGCGGGCTTGGGGGCGGGGCCGCTGCCGGTGGCGTGGCCGACGCCGAGGGCGAGGCCGAAGGCGGCGGCGAGTCCGCCCGTGAAGGCGGTGATGCGCAGGGCGGTGTTCATCGCGGGGTTCCCCTCGGAAGGACGTGCGGATCGGACGGGACGCGCCTCAGTGAATACCCCATGGGGGTATCAAGTCAATCGGATCGGGGCTCGAAAAAATACCTGCCGGGGGTATCCCTCAAGCCTTGCGATAGATACCCCTCGGGGGTATAAATGAACCCGGCACCGCCCGATACCCCGTCTGGGTATGACGGCCCGGCCGCCGAACGTACCGCACGACGACGTCACGAGGAGCGACGATGACTACGCAGGCACCCGCCTCCGCGGAGGTGGAACTCTCGATCGGCGGAATGACGTGCGCCTCCTGCGCGGCCCGCATCGAGAAGAAGCTCAACCGGATGGACGGGGTCACCGCCAGCGTCAACTACGCCACCGAGAAGGCGAAGGTCTCCTTCGAGGGCGGAGTCGAGGTCGCCGACCTGATCGCCACCGTGGAGGCCACCGGCTACACCGCCGCGCTGCCCAAGCCCCCGGTCACCGGGGGTGCGGGCGGCACCGGGCAGGCCGAGCCGGCCGACGAACTGGCGCCGCTGCGCCAACGGCTGTTCACCGCGGTGGCGCTCGCGGTGCCGGTGATCGCGATGGCGATGGTGCCGGCCCTCCAGTTCGACAACTGGCAGTGGCTCTCGCTGACCCTCGCCGCGCCGGTCGTCACCTACGCCGCCTGGCCGTTCCACCGGGCCGCGTTCACCAACGCCCGGCACGGCGCCGCGACGATGGACACCCTGGTCTCGCTCGGCACCCTCGCCGCGTTCCTCTGGTCGCTGTGGGCGCTGTTCTTCGGCGACGCCGGGATGCCGGGCATGCGGCACGGCTTCGAGTTCACCATCGCCCGCACCGACGGCTCGTCCAACATCTACCTGGAGGCGGCGGCCGGCGTCACCGCCTTCATCCTGGCCGGCCGCTACTTCGAGGCGCGCTCCAAGCGCACCGCCGGGGCCGCGCTCAAGGCGCTGCTGGAGCTGGGCGCCAAGGACGTGACGGTGCTGCGCGGCGGAGTCGAGGTGCGGATCCCGATCGCGGACCTCGCCGTGGGCGACCGCTTCGTGGTCCGGCCCGGCGAGAAGATCGCCACCGACGGCACGGTGGTCGAGGGCGCCTCGGCGGTGGACGCCTCGATGCTGACCGGCGAGTCCGCCCCGGTCGAGGTCGGGGTCGGGGACGGCGTCACCGGCGCCACCGTCAACGCGGGCGGCCGGCTGGTGGTCGAGGCCACCCGGGTCGGCGCGGACACCCAGCTGTCCCGGATGGCCAAGCTGGTCGAGGACGCGCAGAACGGCAAGGCCGCCGCCCAGCGCCTCGCGGA
This sequence comes from Kitasatospora sp. NPDC096204, assembly GCF_044763205.1. Classification (NCBI taxonomy): domain Bacteria; kingdom Bacillati; phylum Actinomycetota; class Actinomycetes; order Kitasatosporales; family Streptomycetaceae; genus Kitasatospora; species Kitasatospora sp. NPDC096204. The sequence goes on along the minus strand of NZ_JBIWFT010000040.1, from coordinate 66,252 downwards.
CCGGATCTCCGCCGTCTTCGTGCCGATCGTGATCACCCTCGCGGTGGCCACCCTCGGCTACTGGCTGGGCACCGGCGAGGGCTGGACCGCCGCCTTCACGGCCGCCGTGGCCGTACTGATCATCGCCTGCCCGTGCGCCCTCGGCCTGGCCACCCCGACCGCCCTGCTGGTCGGCACCGGCCGCGGCGCCCAGCTCGGCGTCCTGATCAAGGGCCCGGAGGTCCTGGAGTCCACCCGCAAGGTCGACACCATCGTCCTGGACAAGACCGGCACCGTCACCACCGGCCGGATGACCCTGCTCGCGGTGCACACCGCCGAGGGCGTGGACCAGGCCGAGGCGCTGCGCCTGGCCGGAGCCCTGGAGCACGCCTCCGAGCACCCGATCGCCCGGGCGATCGCCAACGCCGCCGCCAAGGCCGGCGAACTGCCGGCCGTCGAGGGCTTCGAGAACGTCCCCGGCCTGGGCGTCCAGGGCGTGGTGGACGGCCACGCCGTGGTGGCCGGCCGGGAGGCCCTGCTCAACGAGTGGTCGCAGCAGCTGCCCGAGGCGCTGGCCGAGGCCAAGCGCACCGCCGAGGCGGCCGGCCGTACCGCGATCGCGGTCGGCTGGGACGGCGAGGCCCGGGCCGTGCTGGAGGTCGCCGACGCGGTCAAGCCGACCAGCGCCGAGGCCGTCGGCAGGCTGCGCGCACTGGGCCTGACCCCGGTGCTGCTCACCGGCGACAACCGGGCGGTCGCCGAGGCCGTGGCGGCCGAGGTCGGCATCGCGCCGGAGCACGTGATCGCCGAGGTCATGCCGCAGGACAAGGTCGACACCGTCAAGCGGCTGCAGGCCGAGGGCAGGGTCGTGGCGATGGTCGGCGACGGCGTCAACGACGCGGCCGCGCTCGCCCAGGCCGACCTGGGCCTGGCGATGGGCACCGGCACCGACGCCGCCATCGAGGCCGGCGACCTCACCCTGGTCCGCGGCGACCTGCTGGCCGCGGCGGACGCCATCCGGCTCTCCCGCAAGACCCTGGGCACCATCAAGAGCAACCTGTTCTGGGCCTTCGGCTACAACGTCGCCGCTCTGCCGCTGGCCGCGGCCGGACTGCTCAACCCGATGATCGCGGGGGCCGCGATGGCCTTCTCCTCGGTCTTCGTGGTCGGCAACAGCCTGCGACTGCGCCGCTTCCGCTGAACCGTCGGGCCGCGGGCGCTCGGCGGGACCGAACAGCCGAGCCACTCTCCACCGCCGGGCCGAGGCCCCGGAACCCCGCCAGGGTTCCGGGGCCTCGGCGCTGCTCCGGCCCGGTCGCGGACGGCGCCCGCGCGAGGACCGTCAGCCAGGGGGACCCCTTGCCGACCAGCGCCGATCCGCCGCGAGCTAGAGTCCGACCCATGGACGAAGACACCGTGCTCTGGAGCCGGATCGCCGATCTCCTGCCGGACGACGCCGCCCGCGCAGTCAAGGACTGCTGGGCGATCGGGGAACAGGAGAGCGGGCTCGGTCTGCTGGTCGAGGGCCTGCTGGCCCGCCAGATCCCGATCAGCGGCACGGACCGTGCGCAGATCTCCGTGCTCGCCGAGGAGTGGGGAGTGCGCGAGCGGCTCACCCCCGGCCTCCTGCGCTGCCCGGGCGACGGCGCGCCCGCCCCGGTGCGGCTGCTGGACGGTGAGCGTGACGAGGCCGAGGTGGTGACGGGCTGGAGCGAGCCGGAGCTGGCTGCCCTGGTGCTGGTGCCGTGGATCGGCTGCACCCGCTGCGGCCGGACCCTCCTGCGCGCCCACGGCTGGGAGCCCTGGGACGACTTCTCGTACCTCGCCGAGCACTACGTGATCAGCACGCCGGACGGCGTCCGGGCGGAGCGGATCCTCCCGCGGGACGCCGCCGGAGCGGCCTTCGCCGAACTGCTCCACGGCTGCCCGGCGGAGGGCTGACCCCGGCACAGGACCGACCCGGCGCAGGACCGACCCGGCGCAGGACCGACCCGGCAAGGAACCAGGAGACAGGCCCTAACGCCCTTCGGGCAGCTCCACCGCCTGCCAGCGGTACGCCGCGTCCTCCTGCCACACCTGCAACTCGCCCTCCACCACCGCCGCCAGGCACAGCCGCCAGTCCTCGCCCATGGCCAGCGCGACCCGGGTCGCCGGGCGCAGCGTGGGCCGCCACCAGCGCGGCCGGCGCGAGGCGCCGCCGGCCGGCAGCCGCAGCCGTACGCCGTCCGCGCCCGCCAGCGCGACGGTCGGGCCACCGCGGTGGCCCACCATGGCGATCCCGAGCGAGGGCTCACCGTCGCCGATCTCCGTTCCCGCCCCGGCCCTGCCGAGGGTGTGCAGCTGGACCGAGCCGTCCGGCCGGAGCGTGGCGGCCTGCGGTCCGGCGGAGGTGCGGGCCAGTGCCCCGGCGCGCAGCGGGCCGGACGGGCCCACCGGGACGGGCGGCTGCGCGGTGCCGGGCCGCCAGCTCAGCACCCGCTCGCGGTGCTTGACCAGCAGCAGCCAGGCGCCGGGCCGCTCCTCCGTGGCGGCGAGCACCCGGTCGGCCGGGCAGCCGGGGTGTTCCTGGCCGGTGAGGGTGCGGCCGGGTGCCCAGCGGTAGGAGCGCAACGCGCCGCCGGCCGCCGTCCAGACCGTCATCTCCCCGGCCGAGCCGCCCGAACCGAACGAACCACCCGAGCCGCCCGGCCCGCCCCATCCGCCCGAACCGACCCCGCCCGCCAGCCCGTTGACCCCGCGCGCCGCCTCCCACCAGCCCGCCGCCGTACCGACCCACAGGGTGCCGCCGCGGTCCTCCGCGCAGACCACCAGCTCGCCCGGCTGCCCGGCCCAGCCGGCCGCCAACTCCCGTACGGCGGATGGCCCCTGCCCCGCCGGAAGCCGCCGGCCGAGGGCGCCGGGGCCGGCCAGCGCGGTGCCGTCGGCGCCGCCGGTGACCACCAGCGGCCGCCCGTCCGGGTCGGGCAGCACGGCCAGGCCGGCGGTGCGGGCCACCGGCCGGTGGGCGCGCAGCAGTTCACGGCCCCGGGCGGCCCACGGGCCGAGCGGGGAGGGGCGGCGGTCCGGTTCACGGGCCAGCGGTTCGCAGGCCCAGCGCGCCAACTCCTCGCCGTAGCCGGCCGCGAGGAGCTCGGCGCGGGCCTGCTCGGCGGCCAGCCGGTGGTCGAGGCGGCCGTGGTCGGGCAGCAGCAGGGTGCGGGCGAGGGTGCCGACCGCGAACAGGTCCTTGGCGGTGGTCGGGAAGCCGCCGACCTGCTCGGCCTCCGGCGGGACGTGCCCGGGGGTGAACACCGCGACGGTCAGGGCGTGGTCCAGCGGGGCGAGGAAGGTCAGGTCGATCAGCTTGACCTGCCCCTGGCCGTCCACCAGGACGTTGGCGGGGGAGATGTCGCGGTGCACCCAGCGCTTGCGGTGCAGCTCGTCGACGATCCGGCAGAGCCGGGCCAGCACCTCGGCGACCGCCGACGGGTCGGCGCGCCGGCCGCGCGCCCAGGTGTGCAGCGGCACGCCCTCGACCCAGGGCGAGATCTGGTAGCCCAGCAGCGCGGCGCCGGGCGGGCTGCCGGGCCGGTGCGGGGAGGGGCCGAGCAGGAAGCTGGGCACCACCAGGTCGGTGACGCCCAGCCGGTGCGCGTTGTGCGAGACGTCGTCCCAACGGCCGAGCCAGCGCCGCACCTCGGTCGGGTCGCGCTCCAGCATGATCTTCGCGGCGACCAGTTCCTTGCGCCCGTTGTGACCGGTGCGAACCGCCCGCCACACCTCGGCCTCGCCGCCCCGGTGGTGGAACTCCAGGAGCTCGTACTGCTCCGGGTCGAACTCCGGCCCGAACCGGAGCCCGGGCACCCAACGTGACTGCGACACCCGACCCCCGACGCTACTGACCTGCTACTGACCACTGTGGACGCGCTGGTGGCGCGCTGCCGTCGAGCTGCTGCCGTGCTGTCGTCCCACTGGTGATGTGATGCCCAGGATAGTGCTCCTTCCTGTTCGTCTGTCCGATCGAGGGCCTATTCTGATGGCACTCGAGCAACATCGCGACACGACGTCAAATCACGGCCACCACAGGACAGTTGATCATCCGGGTGGACGGTACTCGAACCAGGGGGACGGTGCATGGCGCTGTTAGCGGTGCTGCTGGTCGTGGTGGCACTGGCCGGTGCGGCCGCCGTCGTCCTGGCCCGGCGCCGACGGGTCACGGACGCCGCGGCGGTGGCGAAGGCCCTGGCCGCGGCCGCCGAACGGCTCACCGCCGGCCGGGCCGCCCAGGCCCGCCGCCGCTACGCCCGGCTGGCCCGCCGACTCGCCGACGCACCCGAGGAGTTGCGCCCGCAGCGCGGCCTCGCCCTGCTCGGCCAGGCCGAGGCCACCATCCCCACCGGCGACCAGCAGGCCACCCTCGCCCTGCACCGCGAGGCCTACCCGCTGCTCGCCGACCCGGCCCGGCAGCTGCCCCGGTGGAGCCTGCGCAGCCTCGCCGAGGAACGGATGCGGGCCCCCGACGGCGACCTCGGCCCGCTGCTCGCCTTCCTCCAGGCCACCGCCGCCGGCGCCGAGCCCGGTGAGGAGGCCGAGGCGGCCGCCCGCGCCCTGGACTGGCTGCAGCGCCGCTGCCGGGAGGGCGCCGTCGAGCAGCGCGAGGACGCCACCGCCCGCGCCCTCGCCGCCCTGCCGGGCCGGGACTGGCCGGTGCTCGCCCGCGCCGCCCTGCTGACCGCCACCGGCCGGGCCGTCGAGGCCGAGGGCCTGGTCGCCGAAGCGGCTCCCGGCGGCAGCGGCGAACTCTGGTTCCGCTGGGGCGTACAGCTGTACGCCCGGCACCAGGACGGGCCCGCCGTCGCCGCCTTCGACGAGGCGCTGCACTTCGGCCCCGGCGAGCCCTCCCCGTGGGGGCGCGGCCAGGCCCTGCGCGCCGACGCACTGCTCTTCCGCGGCCTCGCCAGGCAGCGGGCCGGCAACACCGAGCGGGCCTGGGGCGACCTCGCGGCCGCCGCCGTGGAGAGCCCGACCGACCCCCGCCCCCGCTACGCCCTCGGCCGGCTCGCCCTGCTGCTCGGCGCCGACGAGCAGGCCCGGGAGGAGTTCACCGCCGCCCTGACCGTCCGACCGGACTTCGCCCCCGCCCGGTTCGGCCTCGCCTTGGTGCACGAGCGGGCCGACCGCCCCGCCGAGGCCGCCGCCGACTACCGGGCCGGCCTCGGCACGGCCCCCGACTGGCGCCCCGCCCGGGTCAGGCTCGGCGCCGCCCTGCTCGCCGCCGGCCAGGCCGGCCAGGCCGAGCCGATCCTGCGCGCCGAGGCCGACACCGAACCGGACAGCCGCTGGAGTGCCGTCGCCGCCTTCCACCACGGCCTCGCCCTCGCCCGCACCGACGACCCTGCCGGCGCCCTCGCCCGCTGGGAGCAACTCGACGACGAGGACCTGCACCCCCGCCGCGCCCTGGCCCGCGACCGGCTCGCCCGCACCCGGCTGGCCACCGACCCGACGGCCGCCCGCGAACTCTGGCAGCAGGCCGCCGCCGAACACCCCGCCGCCCCCGGCTACCGGGCCGCGCTGCGCGAAGCCGCCCTGCGCGAGGCCGCCCACCTGCTGGTCACCGGCCGCGACCAGGCCGAACCGCGCCGCCGCGCCGCCGCCGCGCTCACCCTCGCCGACTCCCTGCCCGGCGCCCTCACCCACCGCCAGGCCCGGCTGCGCGCCGCGCTCGCCCTGGCCGAGGGCGCCCCGGAACCGGTCGCCGCGCTGCTCGACGCCGGCAGCGGCCTGCGCGACCGCTACCACCTGGCCGCCGTCTCCCTGCTGGCGGGCCGTCCGGCCCGGACGATCGCCCTGCTCGGCCCGCCCGACCCGGCCGGCGACCCGGCGATCGCCCGGCTGCGCGCCCTGCTCGCCGAACGGGCCGGCAACTGGGCCGCCGCACTGGACTGGTACCGGCACTTCCTGGCCTCGGGTACGGCGGCCGGCGGGGCGCCGACCGGCGACTGCGCGCTCTGCGACCGACCCGCCGCCGACACCTGCGGCGGCTGCGGCCGCGAGGCCTGCACCGACCACCAGCACACCCCGCGGGACGCCGGCTCGCCCCGCTGCGTGCGCTGCTCCGCCCCCGCCCTGCGCGCCGTCCTCGACTGCGCCCGCCGAGCCGGCACCCCCGAACAGGCCGAACCCGTGCTCGCCCGCTGGGCCGAGGCGCTCGGCGACGGCCCGGCCGCCGCGCCCGTCCGGCTCGACCTCGCCCTGCTGCGCGCAGAACTCGGCCGACCGGACGAGGCCCTGGCCGGCCTGCCCGAGGACGCCACGACGGCCCGCGCGGCCGTCCTGGTCCGCCGGGCCGGCGCCGCCCTCGCGGCCGACCGGCCGGGCGCGGCCGCCGTCGACCTGCGCCAGGCGCTCCGGCTCGCCCCCGGGCACCCGCAGGCGGCGGGCGCGCTCGTCCTGCTCGCCGAGCACGAGGCGCACCAGGCCACCCTCGACGGCCGCCACCGGGAGGCCTGGGAGGCCTACCGGGAGCTGCTGCGCGAGGACCCGGCCCACCCCCGGCTGCTGCACGCGCTCGGGCTGGCCGGCTACCGGCTCGCCGTCGGCACCCCCGAGCAGGAGCCGGACGAGGAGCTCTGGGCCTGGACGCTCGGCTGCCTGGTCTCGGCCCTCCACCAGCCCGAGCTGTGGGCCGAGTCCGCCCGGACCACCGGCCGCACCGTCGAACCCCAGCGGCTCGCCGCCGCCCGTACCGGCCTGCTCGACCGCCTCCGCGAGGACCTGCGCGCGCTGGACCGGGCCGCCGGTCGCGACGGCGACGAGGTCACCGCCTGGACGCTGCGCCTCGGCATGGAGGCGTACTGCGCGGACGCCCTCGCCCAGGAGGACGTCCGGATCGCCCTGCCCGGCCGCCGGGCCCGCCGCCTCGCGCTCGGCCCCGCCCTGGACCGGCTGTTCCGCGCCGATCCGGAACTCGCCGGCTGGGCCGAGGCGTTCGAGCAGGCCGTCCGGCCCTGGCAGCGGCCCGCCGGCCCCGACGCGCCCGCGCCCACCCGTGCCCTCGGCCTGTTCGGGGAACTCGGCGCACAGCGCTACCTGCAGCTCCAGGGCAGGCAGGCCGCCGCCGTCGCCGCCCTGGACGCGGTGCCCGAACAGCGGCGCGGCGAGGACTGGCAGGCGCTGCTCGGCGAGTCCCTGGTCAGCCAGGCCCGCGAGCACCACCGCAACCAGGACTGGCGCGAGGCGCTGGACAGCCTCACCCGCGCCCGATCCGTCCCCGGCGCCCGGCTGCCCGCCGACGCCGCCGCGATCGCCGCCGAGTCCGGCGTCCGGGCCGCCCGCGCGCTGCTCAAGAACAGCCTGGACGACCAGGCCGGAGCCGCCGAAATCCTGGAGAGAGCACTGGCGTTGGCCCCCGACGACCCCGAGGTGCGGGGCGACCTCGGCGCCACCTACGCCCAGTGGGCGCGCAAGATCAACAACGAGGACAAGGACTACCCCCGCGCCCTCGCCCTGCTGGAGAAGAGCCTGGACCTGGTCCCCGGCGACCCGACCGCCCGGCACTTCCTGGAGGCCGCCCTCGGCAACCGGGCGGGCCAGCTCAGCCGCCCCGACGCCACCGACGCGGAACTGGAGGAGGCCGCCGACGCCTGGCGGGCGCTGATCGAGCTCAACCCCGACCCGGACCACCGGATCGGCCTCGCCTTCGTGTTGCGCCAGCTCTCCCGCTCGGCCGCCTTCGCCGACGACCGCCGGCGCGCCGTCGAGCGGATGGCCGAGGCGCTGCGCGCCGACCCGGACTGGGAGGGCGGGGTCGAGCACGAGGCCCCGCGCCGGGTCTCGGTGATGCTCGCCAACCACGTGCTGGACGCCATGCAGGACCGGCCGTTCACCGTCCAGGCCGCGATGCTGCAGAAGGCCAAGTCCTACGACGACTCGCCCGACATTCGCCGGCTGATGGTCAGCCTCTGGCGCGGCGAGGCCATCGGCCACTACGAGGCCCGCCGCTACCTCGAGGCGATCCGGCTGCTGGAGGAGGCCCTCGACCTGTCCCGCACCCCGGAGGACACCGAGAAGCTGCACCGCGAACTCGGCATCGTCTACGGCTCGTTCGCCGTCCAGCGGGCCAACGCCCGGCAGCTGCGCGAGGCCCGCGACCTGGCCCGCAAGGCCGTCGAGCACAACCCGGACGACCTTGAGCTGCGAGCCATGCAGATGCGGATCAACTCGCTCTACTGACGGCAACCGTACGGCGGTCGGGAGGCGTCCCAGACCGTACGCCGCAGCCGTACCGCCGACCGTACGCCGCAGCCGAACCACCGGCCGGACCGCCGACCGTACCGGCACCCGAGCCACCCGCCCCGGCCACTGTGAGGAGAGGGACCGCCCGCCATGCCACTGCACGAACCGTCGCCGTACGAGGTCCTGGGCATCCCGCTCACGGCCGGCGTGCGCGAGATCAACCTCGCCGTCGGACCGGCGATGCGGGCCGGCCGCTACAGCCGCCAACAGATCCAGGAGGCCGCCGCGTTGCTGCGCAACCCGGACCGGCGCCTGGAGGCGGACATCCAGCAACCCCTCCCGCCGGAGCCGGTGGATCAGGCCGCCGAACTCCTCGCCCCCGCACTCGCCGAACCGCTGCTGGTGATCGAGCGCGAGCCGCTGCCGCCCGTCGCCACGCTGCCCGCCCTCCACCGGGCCGAGCTGGCCGCCGACTTCGCCGAGCCCGCCCCCGGCGGCGCCGACCCCGAACCGCCCGTCCCCGCCCGCTACGCGGCGGACCTGTCCGTGCTGCCGCAGATCGAGGTACCCGAATGACCGACGCACCCACCGACATGCCCGCCGGCGCCCCGACCGCCGAACTGTTCGGCGGCCACCGGCCGTTGGAGATCCCGCCCGGCGTCGAGGAGGTCGACCTGGCGGCGGCGTTCGGCCGGCTGCTCTTCCGGGCCTCGCTGCTGGGGAGCAAGCTGACGGAGCAGAAGCAGGCGGCCCGGGCCGAGCAGCGCGAACTCCTGGGCATCCTGGTCGAGGTGGACGACGCGCTCGCCGCCCTCGGCCTGGACCGCGAACTGGTGGCGCTCGGGCGCGGCGCCGGCCTGGAGGCCACCCGGAGGCGGCTGCTCGGGCAGCTGGCCAAGGCCAGGGTGCGGCCGATGCGGCTGGAGGGCATGACGGCCGACCCGGACCTGACCGAGATCGTGGGCACCGAGTCCCGTCCCGGAGTGGCGCCGGAGACGGTGGTACGGACGGTGGTGACCGGGTTCTTCTGGGAGGACGAGGTGCTGCGCCGGGCCCAGGTGGTGGTCGCCGCGCCGGAGCCGGACCCGGAGCCCGAAACGGCGCCGGAGCCGTCCGAGGCCGCCGAGGCCGCCGAAGCCGAGGCCACCGAAGCCGTCGAACCCGGCACGCCCGAAGCCGTCGAAGCCGTCGAGCCCGAGGCGCTGGAGGCGCCGGAGACACCCGAGGCCACCACCGCCGTCGCCACCGCGCCGGTCATCCGCGTCCAGCCCAAGGCGGCCCCGCCCCGGGCCCGCCGCCGGGCCAAGGCCGTGGCCCAACAGGCCAAGGAGGCCCAACAGGCCCAACAGGCCAAGCGCAAGAACTAGCCAGGACCAGGACCACGAGGGGCAAGAGGGGAACGACATGTACCGCACACTCGGCATCGACCTGGGCACGACCAACTCCGTGGTCGCCCACCTGCGCCGGGGCGAGCCGGAGATCATCTTCAACCGCCAGAACCAGGAGGCCACACCCTCCGTGGTCGGCAGCGGCCGCAAGGGCGAGCTGCTGGTCGGCTCCACCGCGCGCAGCCGGATCGCCGTCGACGGAGTCAACGTGATCCGCTCGGTCAAGCGCTTCATGGGCCGCAAGTTCAAGGACCCGCAGGTCCAGGCGGCCCTGAAGGAGGTGGACTACAAGGTCACCGCGGGCACCGACGGGGACGTGAACGTCTGGTTCAACGGCCGCTCGTACACCCCGATCGAGATCTCCGCGATCATCCTGCACCGCCTCAAGGAGGACGCCGAGCAGCGCTTCGGCGAGCCCTTCCACCGGGCCGTCATCACCGTCCCGGCGTACTTCGGCGAGCGGCAGGTCGCGGCCACCCAGGAGGCGGGCCGGATGGCCGGCCTGCACGTGCTGCGGATCATCAACGAGCCGACCGCCGCCGCCCTCGCCTACGGCATCACCTCCGAGGCGGGCGACGAGGGGAAGACCGTCCTGGTCTACGACCTCGGCGGCGGCACCTTCGACATCTCCATCCTGCTGCTGGTGCCGGGTTCGGTCTCGGTGCTCGGCATCGAGGGCGACAACCTGCTCGGCGGCGACGACTTCGACCGCGGGATCACCACCGCGCTGCTGGAGGACATCCGCGAGGAGTACGGCGCGGAGTACCAGCCCGACCTGCGCGACCGCCCGAAGATCGCCGCCACCGCCGAGACCATCAAGATCGAGCTCTCCAACCAGGAGTCCTCCGAGGTCATCCTGCCGGGCCTGGGCGCCGGGCAGCTGGTGCTGGAGACGGAGTTCGAGCGGGCCCGGTTCGAGGAGCTGATCGAGGGCCGGATCGAGCGCACCATCGAGCTGACCCACAAGGCCATCATGCAGGCCAACCTGACCGTCGGGGACATCGACGAGGTGGTGCTGGTCGGCGGCTCGACCGCGATCCCGCTGGTCGCCCGCCGGCTCGGCGAGGTCTTCGGCCCGCGCCGGATCAGGCGTGGCGTCAACCCGATGCAGTGCGTGGCGCTCGGCGCGGCCGTGCAGTCCGCGCTGGTCGGCGAGGTGGAGTGCCCCGAGTGCCGGGCCCCCGGCGACCTGTCCGCCTCCAACTGCGCCAACTGCGCCACCACCCTGCTCGGCGGCGCCCGGGTCTCCTGCCCGACCTGTCACATCCCGGTCGACGCCGACGCCGCCGCCTGCCCCAAGTGCGAGCGGGCGCTGGACGGTTCGGGCGCCACCGGAGCCACCGGAGCCACCGGAACCGGCCCGGGCGGAGCGGGTGGCACGACGGCCCCGCAGCGGACCGGGGCCACCGCCGTGGTGCACGGCGGCAACTGCCCGCGCTGCGGCACCCCGGCCGCCCCCGGCGTCACCGCCTGCGAACTGTGCGGCGAGCCGCTCGACTCGGCCGCCCCCGGCCGGACCAGGGTGGCCACCACCGCAGCCGAGGACGTCGGTCTGCGCTGCGCCTCCTGCGGAGTGGTGAACCCGCCCGGCTGCGAGGTCTGCCCGGGCTGCGGCGAACTGGCGCAGGTCACCAACCCGTTCGACATCACCCCGAAGAACCTCGGCATCGAGCTGAACGACGGCCGCCTCGCCGTCATCATCCCCAAGAACAGCAGCTACCCGACGAGTTCGCCGGTCAGCCGGGAGTTCGTGGTCTCCGGCAGCGGGCGCCAGCGGCTGGAGATCGCGGTCTACGAGGGCGAGCACGAGATCGCCCAGCAGAACGAGCTGATCGGCCACCTCACCCTGCGGCTGCCCGAGGGCCTGGGCGGCCGCACCCCGGTCGAGGTCTCCTTCGGCCTCGACCGGGACCGCACCATCACCCTGTCGGTGCGGATCCAGGGCGGCGCCGAGAAGACCGTCAAGCTGGAGCGGGTCACCCTCGACCCCGAGCTGAAGGTGCAGGTCGAGGAGCAGCAGCGGCAGATCGAGTCCTTCACCGACCGCTGGGGCGGCGAGCTGACCGAGGCCGAGCGGCGCGAGGCGCAGCGGCTGATGGACACCCTGGACGACCTGGCGGCCGGGCAGACCCGCGGCCAGTCGGTGGACGCGGCGCTGGAGCGGGCCCAGCAGCAGCTCAAGGCGCAGCGCTGGGTGCGCGGCTCCGAGGCGTATCTGAGCCTGTTCATCCACTACTGCGAGAAGCACCTCGACCCGAGTGACCTGGACCGGCTGCGCTCGGTGGCCGCCGAGCTGCGGCTGCGCCGCGAGGCCGCCGACTGGGAGGGCGCGGTGCGCGCGGCCCGGAAGGCGGACGAGCTGTGCGACTCGCTCGGGCACACCATGCGGATGATCACCATGTGCAACGTCTACGTGACCCAGAACATGGTCTCGCCGGCCCTGGCCCAGTTGATCATGGCCGAGCTGCGCGGTCTGGACGCGGCCGTGGAGGCGCCGAACATGGCGGCGGTCAACACCCACATGTCGAACCTGCTGGCCCTGTACGCGCAGGCGCAGCGGGAGCTGGGCAGCGAGCCGGCCCCGGAGTCGCTCGGCCCGGTCCGCCCGGAGGAGGCGGGGCCGCGATGAGCGCCGCGGACGCACCGGCGGCACCGGGCGCCCAGGGCGCGCCGGACGCCCTGAACGCCCTGGACGTGCCGTGCCCGCTGTGCAGGGTGCCGGCGGACCGGCAGACCCTGCGCTGTCCCTCCTGTCGGGAGGACCTGTCGGTGCTGTTCCGGCTGCGTTACGCCGGTCGGATCGACTACAACCGGGCGCTGGACGCCCTGGCGGCCGGGGAGGAGGCGCTCGCGCTGGGACTGCTGTACCGCGCGGTGGCGGCCGAGCCCGGGCTGCGTCCGGCCCGGGAGCTGCTGGAATCACTGAGCGTGGCCGGTCCCGGGGGCGCTGCGCCGGCGGGGCCGGGGGAGAGGTGGGAGGGCGGCACGCCCTAGGACGGGTCAATCCGGCGTGCGGCGGGGTGGATCGCTTGTGATCGTGGGCGAGTGTGATCGTCACACTTCGAACCGCCATGCTCACAAGGAGCGACGCAATGCGTATGCGTACCACCCTCGCCGCCACCGCCCTCGCCGCGGTGACGGTCCTCGCCGGTGCCGGGACCGCCTCCGCCGGCGACGCCACCGCCAACGGCATCGCCGCCAACAGCCCCGGCGTCCTGTCCGGCAACCAGATCCAGATCCCGATCAACCTCGAGGCCAACATCTGCGGGAACTCGATCGACATCATCGGCCTGCTCAACCCGGCCTTCGGCAACATCTGCGTCAACGAGTGACCCTGCGCGCTGGGGCCGCCCGTCGAACCCGACGGGCGGCCCCAGCGCCGTGTCCGCACCCCCGTTCGGGGGTAGCGGCGCGGAGTCGCGACGGCGACCATGGTCCCTGACCCGCACCGCCGTCCCCGGGAGCCAGCCCGTGCCGACCACGCCGACCCCACGCAGCTACGCCTCCGGCACGGCGGACGTCCCGCTGCTCGGTGACACCATCGGGGAGAACCTCGACCGCGCGGTGCGCGCCTTCCCCGAGCGCGACGCCCTGGTCGACCGGGCCACCGTCCGCCGCTGGACGTACGCCGAACTCGCCGCCGACGTCGACGCCCTGGCGCTCGGCCTGCTGGAACTCGGGATCGCCAAGGGGGACCGGGTCGGCATCTGGGCCCCCAACTGCGCCGAGTGGACGCTCACCCAGTACGCCACCGCCAAGCTCGGCGCGATCCTGGTGACGGTCAACCCGGCGTACCGGGCCCACGAGTTGGAGTACGTGCTGAACCAGTCCGGCATCCGACTGCTGGTCGCCGTCGAGCGCTTCAAGACCTCCGACTACGCCGGAATGATCGAGGAAGTCAGGCCCCGCTGCCCGGAGTTGGAGCGCGTCCTGCTGATCGGTGGTCCGGACTGGGACGCCGTGACCGCCGCCGGACGGCGCGCTGACCCCGCCCGACTCGCCGAACTCCAGGGCGAGTTGGCCCCCGACGACCCGATCAACATCCAGTACACCTCCGGGACGACCGGCTTCCCCAAGGGCGCGACGCTCTCGCACCACAACATCCTCAACAACGGCTACTTCGTCGGCGAGCTGCTCGACTACACCGAGCGGGACCGGATCTGCGTCCCGGTGCCCTTCTACCACTGCTTCGGCATGGTGATGGGAAACCTCGCCGCCACCTCGCACGGCGCCTGCATGGTCATCCCCGCCCCGTCCTTCGAGCCCGGCGCGACCCTCGCCGCCGTCGCCGCCGAGCGCTGCACCTCGCTGTACGGCGTGCCGACCATGTTCATCGCCGAACTGGCCGACCCGGACTTCGACCGCTACGACCTCACCAGCCTGCGCACCGGCATCATGGCCGGCTCGCCCTGCCCGAGCGAGGTGATGAAGGAGGTCATCGGGCGGATGGGCATGGCGCAGGTCTCCATCTGCTACGGCATGACCGAGACCTCGCCGGTCTCCACCCAGACCCGGGTCGACGACCCGGTCGAGCGCCGGGTCACCACGGTGGGCCGGGTCGGCCCGCACCTGGAGGTCAAGGTGGTCGACCCGGCCACCGGCCGTACCGTGCCGCGCGGCGAACCCGGCGAGCTGTGCACCCGCGGCTACTCCGTCATGCTCGGCTACTGGGGCGAGCCCGAACGCACCGCCGAGGCCGTCGACGCCGCCCGCTGGATGCACACCGGGGACCTCGCCGTGATGGACGAGGACGGCTACCTCGCCATCACCGGCCGGATCAAGGACATGGTGATCCGCGGCGGCGAGAACCTCTACCCGCGCGAGATCGAGGAGTTCCTCCACACCCACCCGGACATCCTGGACGTCCAGGTCATCGGCGTCCCCGACGCCAAGTACGGCGAGGAGCTGATGGCCTGGATCCGGATGCGGGAGGGCGCCGAACCGCTCACCGACGAGGCCGTCCGAGCGTACTGCGCCGGCCGGCTCGCCCACTTCAAGATCCCGCGCTACGTGCACGTGGTCGAGGAGTTCCCGATGACGGTCACCGGGAAGATCCGCAAGGTCGAGATGCGGGCACAGGCCCAGCGGATCCTGGGGCTCTGATCACGGGACCCTGACCCCGGAGCTCCGGCGGATCCACCCGTTCGGCCCTTCCCCCGGGCGGGTCCAGGGAGCGCGGTGGCCCGCCCGGCGGGAGAGTGTGATCATGCCCCTCGACGTCACAGTGGAACGCCTGATCCCCCTCCCGCCGGCCACCGTCGCCGCCTACGCGATGGACTGGCGCCACGACTCCGAGTGGACCGGGGGCATCCGCACCGCCGCCCTCACCCGGGAGGCCGACACCGGCGGCTTCGGCGTGGGCGCCGAGGTCACCCGGACCGCGCACTTCCTCGGCAGGCCCTTCCGGTACGTGCTGCGCGTGGCGCGCCACCGCCCGCCGACGGTGCTCGACATGGTCTCCGTCGCCGGGCCGATGCCCATGCGCGTCACCTACACCTTCGAACCCACCCAGGCCGGCACCTTCGCCCGCATCCGCGTCCGCGGCGGCCCCCTCCTGGTCGGCCCGCTGATGTTCTGCCAGGTGCGCGCCGCCCTCACCGCGGACCTGCGCGCCCTGGAGGCCAGGCTCAGCCGCTGACCAGGGGTTTCCGCGGCGCTCCGGCCCCGCACCCCCTGTTCCCCTCCCTCCGGTAGGGTGCGCCGACACCACAGCCGGATCGAGAGAGGTACAGCGCATGAGTTCGTCGCCGACGGTGGCCGCCCCGGGGGAGCTGCGGCGGCACCTGGGGGTGTTCGACGCCGTGGTCATCGGGCTGGGCTCGATGATCGGCGCGGGCGTCTTCGCCGCGCTCGCGCCCGCCGCCGGGGCAGCGGGCTCCGGACTGCTGGTGGGGCTGGCGCTGGCCGGCGTGGTGGCGTACTGCAACGCCACCTCCTCGGCCCGGCTCGCCGCCCGCTACCCGCAGTCCGGCGGTACGTACGTCTACGGCCGCGAGCGGCTCGGCGACTTCTGGGGCTACCTGGCCGGCTGGGGCTTCGTCGTCGGCAAGACCGCCTCCTGCGCCGCGATGGCCCTCACCGTCGGCTCCTACGTCTGGCCCGCCCAGGCCCACGCCGTCGCGGTCGCCGCCGTGGTGGCGCTGACCGCCGTCGACTACGTCGGCGTGCAGAAGGCCGCGTGGCTGACCAGGGCGATCGTGGCCGTCGTCCTGGCGGTGCTCGCCGCCGTGGTCACCGCCTGCCTGGCCGGCGGCGCGGCCGACACCGGCCACTGGGCCGTCGGTGCGGACGCCGGCTTCCACGGCGTGCTCCAGGCCGCCGGCCTGCTGTTCTTCGCCTTCGCGGGGTACGCCCGGATCGCCACCCTCGGCGAGGAGGTCCGCGACCCCCAGCGCACCATCCCCCGGGCGATCCCGCTCGCCCTCGGCATCACCCTGGTCGTCTACACCGCCGTCGCCCTCGCCGTCCTGGCCGTCCTCGGCCCCGACCGCCTCGCCCACAGCGCCGCTCCGCTGGCCGACGCCGTCCGGGCCGCCGGAGCGCCCGCCCTCGTCCCGGTGGTGCGCGCGGGCGCGGCGGTCGCCGCCCTGGGCTCGCTGCTCGCCCTGATCCTCGGCGTCTCCCGCACCACCCTGGCGATGGCCCGCGACCGCCACCTCCCGCACGCCCTCGCCGCCGTCCACCCCCGCTTCGGCGTCCCGCACCGCGCCGAGCTGGCCGTCGGTGCGGTGGTGGCCCTCGTCGCGGCCCTCGGCGACATCCGCGGCGCGATCGGCTTCTCCTCCTTCGGCGTCCTCGCCTACTACGCCGTCGCCAACGCCTCCGCCTGGACCCTCACCCCCGCCGAGGGCCGCCCCCCGCGGGCCGTCCCCGTCCTCGGCACGGCCGGCTGCCTCGTCCTCGCCTTCGCCCTCCCCGCCGGCTCCGTCCTCTGGGGCGCTGCCGTCCTCGCCCTCGGCGCCGCCGCCTACGCGGCGCGCAAGGCCCTCACCCGCCGCGCCTGACCCCCGGAAACGCGAACGGCCGGCGAGGGCTGCTGCCCTCCGCCGGCCGTCGAGGTCCGTGACGGTTACCGCGCGCCCCACTCCTGGTCGGTCGGCACGATCTCGCGGCCGAGCGGCATCAGCGAGACCGGGATCATCTTCAGGTTGGCCCACCCGAAGGGGATGCCGATGATCGACAGGAACAGCGGGATGCTCGTGATCAGGTGCCCGAGAGCCAGCCACCAGCCGGCGAACACCGGCCAGATGACGTTCCCCACGCAGGACGCCGGCCCCGCGTCCGGCCGCTCCACCGTCATCCGGCCACTCCACCGCCGTCCGCCCGAACGGCCACAGGATGAACCCGGCAAGCCGGAACGACGCGATGCCGAACGGGATCGTTGCCGGGCGCTCCGGTTCGCGCGGCGAGCGTGCTGCGGTTCCGGCTTCCGACCGGGGTGGGAGCGGCGCAGTCGACGGAGCTCTCCCGGGACCGGGACGCTGCGGTGAGCGGCGTGGTCGGGGCCCCGACCACGCCGGAGAGCGGCGAACGCCGGCCCGGTCCAGGGAGCGGGGCCCCGCAAACGCGCCACGCCCCGCCGGGCGTGTGCGGCGATCGGTGGGGGTGTTCGCTCAGCCGTCCTTCGGCTACTCGGTGATCTGGATGAGCCGCACCGGGCAGAGCGAGGCGGTCTGCCTGACCAGCGTGTGCAGCTCCGCGGGTGGCTCCTCCTGGAGCAGCGTCACGATGCCGTCGTCGTCCTGGTCGAAGACGTCGGGGGCGCGCATGACGCACTGGCCGGCCGACACACACCGGTCGGGGTCGACGCTGACACGCATAGTGGTTGTACCTCGCTCTGTGGGGTGAACTTCGGTGGAGTGGACCTCTGTGGGCTGAACGGTCACCAGGTGACGGGGAGCTCGTGGACGCCGTAGACCAGGGCCTCGTCCTTGAACTTGAGCTCGGACACCGGGACGGCCAGCTTGAGGCCGGGGATGCGCCGGAACAGGGTGCCGAAGACGACTTCGAGTTCGATCCGGGCGAGGTTCTGGCCGATGCACTGGTGGATGCCGTAGCCGAAGGCGAGGTGGCTGCGGGCCTCCTCGCGGCGGATGTCGAGGGTGTCGGCGTCGGGGAAGACGCTCTCGTCGTGGTTGGCGGAGTTGTTGAGCGGCAGGATGCCCTCGCCTGCCTTGATGACGGTGCCGTCGATCTCGATGTCCTCCAGTGCGACCCGGGCGGTGCCGGAGTCGGAGATGCTGAAGAACCGCAGCAGTTCCTCCACCGCGCCGGGCAGCAGCTCGTGGTCGGCCTTGACGGCGTCGAGCTGCTCGGGGTGCTCCAGCAGGCCGAGCACGCCGAGCGAGATCATGTTGGCGGTGGTCTCGTGCCCGCCGACCAGCATCAGCCGGGCCATGGTGACGATGTCGGTGTGGTCGGCGATCGGCTCTTCGCGGTTCTTCTCGATGAACCGGCTGATCAGGTCGTCGCCGGGTTCGGCCTCCTTGGCGGTGACCAGCCTGTCCAGGTACGTGTCCAGGCCGACGACCGCGGCGCCGTACTCCTCCGGGCTGATGTCGTGGTTCATCATCAGCGCCGACCACTCCTCGAACTGCGGGTGGTCCTCGTACGGGACGCCGAGCAGCTCGCAGATCACCAGCGAGGGCACCGCCAGCGAGAGTGCGGCCACCAGGTCGACCGGTCCGCCGGCCGCGAGCATCGCGTCGATCCGGGCGTCCACGATCTCCTGGATCCGGGGGCGCAGCGCGCGCATTCGGCGGGCGGTGAACTCGGGGATCAGGTAGCGGCGCTGGGCGGTGTGCTCCGGCGGGTCCATGGAGAGCAGCATGAGGCGGACCTCGCGGAGCATCTCCTCGGGGATGTGGAACTGGTGCGGGTAGCCGGGCAGTTTGAGGTTGGAGCTCACGCGGGAGTCGCCGAGCACCGTCTTGACGTGCTCGTGCGTGGTGACCAGCCAGGCCGGCTTGCCGGTGACCTTGAGTACCGCCTGGGAGATCGGCTCGTTCTCACGGAGCTTGGCGTACTGCGCCGGCGGGCTGAACGGACAGGTGCGGGTCATCGGGAAGTTCGGCAGTTCGGTCGCCAGGTGGTCCTGGGTCATGGTGCCCTCTCGGAGTCGGGTTCGACTGGTCGGATCGATCCGCCTGGGTCACCAGGTGACGGGCAGTTCGTACATGCCGTAGACGATGGCGTCGTCCTTGAACTTGAGCTCGGACATCGGGACGGTGAGCCTGAGGCCGGGGATGCGCCGGAAGAGGGTCTCGTAGACCATTTCGAGTTCGATCCGGGCGAGGTTCTGGCCGATGCACTGGTGGATGCCGTAGCCGAAGGCGAGGTGGCTGCGGGCCTCGCGCCGGATGTCGAGGGTGTCGGCGTCGGGGAAGACGCTCTCGTCGTGGTTGGCGGAGTTGTTGAGCGGCAGGATGCCCTCGCCCGCCTTGATGACGACTCCGTCGATCTCGATGTCCTCCAGTGCGACCCGGGCGGTGCCGGCGTCGGAGATGCTGAAGAACCGAAGCAACTCCTCGACGGCCTTGGGCAGCAGGGTGGAGTCGGCCTTGACCGCGGCGAGCTGGTCGGGGTGCTCCAGCAGGGCCAGAGTGCCCAGCGCGATCATGTTGGCGGTGGTCTCGTGGCCGGTGACCAGCATCAGCCGGGCCATGCTCACGATGTCGGCGTGCTCGACGGAGGGCTCGGCGCGGTTGGCCGCGATCAGCCGGCTGATCATGTCGTCGCCCGGCGTGGTCTCCTTGTTGGTGACCAACTGGTCGACGTACTGGTCGAGTTCGTAGTGCGCCAGGCCGCGCTCCGCGTCGCTGATGTCATGGTTCATGATCTGGCCGGCCCAGTGCTCGAAGCGCGGGTGGTCCTCGTAGGGGACGCCGAGCAGCTCGCAGATCACCAGCGAGGGCACCGGCAGCGCGAGTGCGGCCACCAGGTCCAGCGGGCCGCCCTCGGCCAGCATCGCATCGATCCGGGCATCCACGATCTGCTGGATCCGGGGGCGCAGCGCGCGAATCTGGCGCAGGCTGAACTCGGGCGCCAGCAGCCGGCGCTGGACGGTGTGTTCGGGCTGGTCCATGGAGAGGAAGGTGAGCGGGACGGCCTGCAGCATCTCCTCGGGCACCGGCACCTGCAGCGGGTAGCCGGGCAGCTTGAGGTTGGCGCTCACCCGGGAGTCGCCGAGGATCTTCTTCATGCTCTCGTAGGTGCTGACCAGCCAGGTGGGCTTGCCGTTGACCTTGAGGACCGCCCGAGAGATCGGCTCGCTCTCACGGAGCTTGGCGTACTGTGCCGGCGGGCTGAAAGGGCAGGAACGCGGCATCGGGAAGGCCGGCGGCTGGATGGCCGGACGGTCTTGGTCGGCAGTCTGGGTCATGGTGCCCTCTCGAACTCACTGGAACGAACTCATTCGAACCCGCATACGTCGGAACTCGCGTGCGTCGCATGCGCGAGCACGCTGATCCGGGCACGCTGATCCCGGTGTGAGGAAGGCCCCCGGTGCGAAGAAGCCCTCCGCCCCTCCGCGCGAGGAAGGCCCCGGTGCGAGGAGAACCCGGGCGCGTGGAGCGGCCACCCGTACGGCGCATTCGACCGCTGTTCGCACGTTAGGCGGCCCGATCACCGCACCACACCCCCTGCCGACCCCTACCGCGTGGCCTGTGTCGCGACCCGGGCCGATCCGGCTCGCGCCCCTGCTGGGCTAGGGGCCGCTAGGGGTCCAGTCGGGCCGTCGCAGCGCGTTAGCGTCGGGACCGGATCACTTTCCATGCACCCCGAACACGTCTGTCGACTGAGGTGGTTACCGTGCCCCTGGAGCCCAGTGCTAAGGGAACCGTCCCGTTCGGGGAGTACCGAACCTGGTACCGGGTCACCGGCGACCTCCGAGCGGAGAAACCGGCCGTGGTGGTGGTGCACGGCGGTCCCGGCAGCACCCACGACTACCTGCTGCAGCTGACCGAACTCGCCGAGCGGGGCTGGCCGGTGGTGCACTACGACCAGCTCGGCAACGGTGGCTCGACCCATCTGCCCGACAAGGGCGCCGACTTCTGGAAGACCGACCTCTTCGCCGCCGAACTGGCCAACCTGCTGAGCGAACTGGGCATCGCCGACAACTACGTGCTGTTCGGCCAGTCCTGGGGCGGCCTGCTCGCCGCGAAGCACGCGATGACCCGGCCGGCCGGACTGCGCGGCTTGGTGGTGGCCAACTCGCCCGCCTCCTACCCGCTGTGGCTCAGTGAGATGGCCGTGCTGCGCGCGCAGCTGCCGCCGGACGTGCAGGAGACCCTGCTGCGGCACGAGGCGGCCGAGACCTTCGAGTCGCCCGAGTACCTGGCCGCCATGCGGGTCTTCTACGACCGTCACGTGTGCCGGATCCTGCCCTGGCCGAAGGACTTCCTCTCCTCCTTCATGGAGATCTACAACGACCCGACCGTGTACTACACGATGAACGGGCCCAACGAGTTCCACGTGATCGGCACCCTCAAGGACTGGTCGATCATCGACGAACTGGACGCGATCCGGACGCCGACGCTGCTGATCAGCGGCAGGTACGACGAGGCCACCCCGGTGACGATGCAGCCCTACTTCGACCGCATCCCCAACGTGCGTTGGGAGATCTTCGAGAACTCGAGCCACTGCCCGCACCTGGAGGAGTCGGATCGCTTCACCGAGGTGATGGTGGGCTTCCTGAAGGAGCTGGCGCAGCCGGTGCGGGGGAGCCGGTCATGACGAAGCGAACAGCGATGATCTTCCCCGGTATGGGCCCGGCCACCTTCGACGACGTCGGCCGGTTCATGGTGGCCAACCGCTTCGCCAGGGAACTGGTCACGGTCGCCGACGAGGTCCTCGGCTACTCCCTGGTGGACGCCTTCCGCGAGGCCGAGGGCGACTACTCCGAGGCAGCCCAGGTGGCCTTCCTGGTCAACTGCCTGGCCAGCGCCGACTGGGCGCAGGATGCCCTCGGCGTCGAAGCCGAGGCCGTCCTCGGCCCCAGCTTCGGCGAGAAGGCGGCGGTCGCCTTCGCCCAGTCGCTCTCGATGCCCGAGGCCGTGCGGATGACCGCGGAACTCGCGCGCTGCATGGACGAGTACTTCAGCCGGGAGCACACCGACATCGTGGTGCTCTCCTTCGTCCGTACTCCCGGGGAGAAACTGGGCGAGATCCTCGCCGAGCTGGACGAGCAGGGCGAGTGGCACGACATTTCCTGCTACATCGACGAGGGCTTCTACATGCTCTCGCTGCGCGAGTCCCGGGTGGAGTGGATGCAGCAGCGGCTGCGCGCGATCGGTGGGATGCCGCTCTACACCATGCGTCCGCCGCTGCACTCGGGCGCCTTCGCCGGGCTGCGGGACAAGGCCGAGCGCGAGGTGCTGTCCACCCTGCACTTCACCGACCCGAAGCTGCCGGTGGTGGCCGACCAGGACGGCGCGCTGCTCACCACGGCCGAGCAGGTGCGCACGATGCTGCTGGACAGCATCGTGCGTCCGCTGCGCTGGCCGGACGCGGTGGCCGGTCTCAAGCGACTCGGCGTCGAGCGGGTCTGTGTCGCGGGCCCTGACAGCCTGTTCGGCCGAGTCCCGTGCACCACGGGGAACTTCGAGGTCGTGCCGGCCAACCCCCGGCTGGCGATGGCCCCCAGGCGCCGGTCCGCCGTCGGCTGAGCGCCGAGGCGAGGGTCCGGCCCCTCCTGGAACGCACCTGGCAGAACGCGCCGACGCCGGTCGGCGCCGCCCGAGCACACCGGCGCCGCTTCGGCGCCGTCCGAGCACACTACGACGAGCAACGACAGTGATGGAGTGACCATGTGGGACGAGAAGTTCGAAGAGACCCTGCGCCGCTTCCTGCCCTTCCTGCCCCCGGGCGAGCAGTTGGAGAGCGACACCCCGCTGCGTGAGCTGGGCCTGGACTCGCTCGGCACCGTGGAGCTCCTGGGCAACCTGGAGGCGGCCTACGACGTCCGCTTCCTGGACGACGCGCTGACCCCGGAGACCTTCGAGACCCCCGCCGTGCTCTGGAAGGCCATGGCGGGCATGCTGATCGGCACCGAGGCCTGACGGGGCGGGGAGGGGCACGAAAGGGCCACCACGATGGATGACACCGTGGACCTCGCGCTGTCCGGGCGTTTCCTGCGCGGACTCGCCAAGTCGGCGGACCGCCCCGCAGTGCTGGCGGGCGGGACCAGCCTGACCTACCGGGAGCTGCACGAGCGCGCGCTGCTGCTGGCCGGTTCGCTGCTGGCCCACCTGCCGTCGCGGCCGGCGGCGATCGGCGTGCTGGCGGGCAAGGGCCCCTCGGCGTACGCGTCGATCCTGGCCGGCCTGTACACCGGGATCACCGTGGTCCCGCTGCAACCGGCCTTCCCCGCCGCCCGCACCCGGCAGATGATCGAGGCGAGCGGAGTCGGTGCGCTCATCGCCGACGACGACTCGCTGCCGGCCCTGGTCGGGCTGCGGGCGGAGGGCGTCGACCTCCCGGTGCTCTTCGCCCCCGGCGGTCAGCCGCAGCCGGCCGTACCGCCGGCGGCGGGCAGCGCGCTGCCCGCGCCGATGCCGGTGCGCGGTGAGGACACCGCGTACGTCCTGTTCACCTCGGGCTCGACGGGCCGGCCCAAGGGCGTTCCGGTCACCCACACCAACACCCATCACTACTTCGGCCTGCTCGACGAGCGGTACGACTTCGGTCCCGAGGACGTCTTCTCGCAGAACTTCGACCTCAACTTCGACTGCGCGATGTTCGACCTGTTCTGCGCCTGGGGAGCCGGTGGCAC
This sequence comes from Kitasatospora sp. NPDC096204, assembly GCF_044763205.1. Classification (NCBI taxonomy): domain Bacteria; kingdom Bacillati; phylum Actinomycetota; class Actinomycetes; order Kitasatosporales; family Streptomycetaceae; genus Kitasatospora; species Kitasatospora sp. NPDC096204. The sequence continues at coordinate 42,900 of NZ_JBIWFT010000040.1, read as the reverse complement.
GCTGGTCGTTCCGCCGCCGCAGGCCTACCGGGACATGCCGCGGTTCATCGCGGACAACGGCCTGACCGTCTGGTTCTCCACCCCCAGCGCGATCGCGCTGGTGCGGCGGATGGGGGGTCTCGGGCCCGCCGGCATGCCCTCGCTGCGCTGGAGCTTCTTCGCCGGAGAGGCGCTGAGCTGCCAGGATGCGGGCGACTGGCTGGCGGCGGCGCCGGATTCGACGCTGGAGAACCTCTACGGGCCGACCGAGCTGACCATCACCGTCGCCGCCCACCGCTGGGCGGGCGAGGACGCGCTCAACGGCATGGTGCCGATCGGTTCGGTGCACGGCGGACACCAGGTCCTGCTGCTCGGCCCCGGCGGCGAGGACGATGCCGTCGAGGGAGAACTGTGCATTGCCGGACCACAGTTGACTGCCGGATACCTCGATCCCGGCGACGACGTGGGGCGGTTCTTCGACCGCGACGGCCGGCGCTTCTACCGCACCGGGGACCGGGTTCGCCGGGCGGACGGTGGTGAGCTGCTCTACCTGGGCCGGGACGACGCGCAGGTGCAGGTGCTCGGGGTGCGGGTGGAGCTGGCCGAGGTGGACGCCGCGGTGCGCAGCTGCCCCGGCGTGCAGGACGCGGTCACCGTGGCGATCGCGGCTCAGGGCTCGGTGGAGCTGGTGGTCTTCTACACCGGCGAGGTCGTGCCGCCGGCTCAACTCGCCCGTGACCTGCGCAAGGTGCTACCGGTGGCGATCGTCCCCAAGCGCTACCGGCACCTGGCCGAGTTCCCGCTGAACCCGAACCGAAAGATCGACCGCAAGCAGCTCGCACTCCAGGCCGCGACGACATCCGATTGAGGCTCACGATGGAGAGGACGGACACACGCCGTGAGTGGTGACGCGATACCGCAGGCCGCGCCCGCCGTGCTGGTGCACGGTGTGCTCGACGAGGCGACGGCAGACGTCGCGGCCGGTGCCGTCGCGGTCAGCGACCGGGACGGGCGATGGACCTACCAGGAGCTCGGCGAGTACAGCCACGCGGTCGACGCGTGGCTGGAGTCGCGCGACGTGCGCCCCGGTGACCGGGTGCTGGTTCAACTGCCGAGCAACCGGGCGCTGGTGGCGCTGTTCTACGGCACGGCCCGGCGCGGTGCGGTGCTGGTGCCGCTGAACCCGGGCATGAAGGAGTACCACCTGCGTTCGGTGCTCGCCAACGCCGAGCCCCGGCTGGTGATCGTCGCCGACACTGCGGTGGACCGGATCTCCGGGCTCTCGCCGGTCGAGGTGCTGGGCTTCGACGAGGTCTGGCCCGAGGTGACGGCTCTGCGCGGTGCCGGCGCGCGGGCCTCGGTCCAGGAGGTCGACGCCGACGCGGTCGCCGTCCTGGTCTACACCTCCGGCAGTACCGCCGCGCCCAAGGGTGTGATCTGCCCGCACCGTCAGATGGTCTTCGCCTCCAGGGCGATCAACCAGGAACTCGGCTACCGCCCCGACGACGTGGTGTTCTGCCGGTTCCCGATCTCCTGGGACTACGGGCTCTACAAGATCCTGCTCGCCGCGCTCGGCCGCTCGGAACTGGTGCTGGCCGACACCGACTCGGACCTGGTGCTGCTCAAGCGGATCCGTGAGAGCGGCGCGACCGTGGTGCCGATCGTGCCCTCGCTGGCGGCGATGATCTGCTCCCTCGCCGAGCGCGACCCGGGCGGCGAGTCCAAGGTGCGACTGTTCACCAACACCGGCGCCGCGCTGCCGAAGACCACGGTGGACGCGCTGCGCACGGCCTTCCCCGGCGTCGAGGTGGTCCGCCAGTTCGGCCAGACCGAGTGCAAGCGCATCTCGGTGCTGCCGCCCGAGTTCGAGGACGCCAAGCCCACCTCGGTGGGCCGTCCGCTACCGGGCACCAGGGTGCTGATCCTCGACGAGGACGGCAATGAGGTGCCCACCGGCGTGGCCGGCGAGATCGTGGTCGAGGGCCCGCACGTGATGCCCGGCTACTGGCGGGCGCCCGAGCTCACCGCCAAGGCCTTCCGTACCGACCCGGTCAGTGGGCAACGGCGCTTGCACACCGGTGACTTCGGCAGTGTGGACGAGGACGGGTTCCTCTACTACGAGGGCCGTCGGGACGACATGTTCAAGCGCAAGGGCGTGCGGATGAGCACGATCGAGATCGAGGCGGCCGCGATGGACATCCCCGGTGTCCGGGCCGCAGCGGTGCTGCCGCCGACCGAGGACCGCGACCTCGCGGTCTGCGTGGTGGGCGACGACCTGGCGCCGCACACCGTGCTGCGAGAGCTGTCGCTGCGCCTGGAACCGGCCAAGGTGCCGGGCCTGTGCCGGATGGTCGAGGAGCTGCCGCTCACGCTGCACGGCAAGCACGATCGCAGGAAGCTCGCTCTACTCTTCGAAGGGGCCACCCCGTGACCGGCTACGCCGATCTTGCCAAGCGCTTCGGTACTCCGTCGTACGTCTACGACCTGGACCGCGTCGCGGCCGCCCGACGCGACCTGTTCGCCGCGCTGCCCGAGGAGGTCGAGCTCTTCTATGCGGCGAAGGCGAACCCGCACCCCGAGCTGCTGCGCGAGATGCGCGCCGGCGAGGGCCGGCGCTGCCGGGCGGAGATCAGCTCCACCGGTGAGCTCGCCGCGGTGCTGAGCGCGGGCTTCCAGGGCAGCGAGATCCTCTACACCGGCCCCGGCAAGACCGAGGGGGAGCTGACCGAGGCGCTGAGCGCCGGGGTGCGGCTCTTCTCGGTCGAGTCGCTGGGTGATCTGCGCAACGTCGGCGCGGTCGCCACCCGGCTGGGCGTGGTCGCCACCTGCCTTCTGCGGGTCAACAGCGCCAGTGCCAGCGCCACGTCCAGCATCCGGATGACCGGGGTGCCGTCCCAGTTCGGCTTCGACAGCGAGACACTGCCCGAGCTGCGCGAGCAGGTCTTCGACGTGCCGGGCACGGACGTGGCGGGCGCGCACTTCTTCCCGCTCAGCAACGCCAAGGACGAGGCGAGCCTGATCGGGGAGTTCCAGCACACCATCGCGGTGGCCGCCCGAGTGCAGGACGAGCTCGGCACGCGCTTTCGCTTCGTCGACATCGGCGGCGGCTTCTCGGTGCCGTACGCGGTCCGCGGCGAGCGGACGGTGTACGGCAACCTGCGTGAGGCGATGGCGATTTCGCTGGACGAGTCGTTCCCCGGCTGGCGCAGCGGCGAGGTGAGGATCGCGGTCGAGTCCGGGCGCTACCTGGTCGGTGACAGCGGCACTCTGATGGTTGGCGTGGTCAACCTCAAGGAGAGCCGCGGCCGGCGCTTCGTGATCCTGGACGGCGGGATCAACACCTTCGGCGGCATGTCCGGGCTGGGCCGGATCATGCCGGTCTCGGTGCGCCTGGACGACGAGGGGGTCCCGCTCGACCAGATCGCCAGCCTGGTCGGACCGCTCTGCACTCCGGGCGATGTGCTCGGCCGCGACATCGAGCTGCCCGCGTTGGCGCCCGGGGACGTGGTGAGCATCCCCAACGCCGGCGCCTACGGTCCGACGGCCAGCCTGCTGATGTTCCTCGGACGCCCGGCACCGACCGAGATCCTGGTCCGCGGCGAGGAGTTGGTCTCGGTGTCGCGGATCGAGCACGTCCGCGCCTACGAGCTCGGCCAGGAGCTGTGATGTCGCTGCCCGCAGAGCAGAACAAGGCCGTCGCCGCCGCGCAGAACCTTCCCGCCGTGGTCAGACGGGACGCGACGGTGATCGTCGCGGGCGGCACCTCCGACTCGCACACCTGGAATCTGGTCTTCCTGCAGCTGCTGCTGGAGGAGATGGGGTTCGACGTGGTGAACCTGGGCCCCTGCGTGCCCACCGACCTGCTGGTGAGCGAGAGCCTGGCCCGCCGTCCGGTGCTGCTGGTGGTCAGCAGCGTCAACGGGCACGGCTTCCAGGACGGCATCCGGATGATCGGCAAGGTACGCGAGCGAGACGAGCTGAGCGCCGTCCCGGCGGTGATCGGCGGCAAGCTGGCCATCGCGGGCGCCCAGAGCGCCGATCAGCTGGCCGAGTTGATCGCGGCCGGCTACGACGCGGTCTTCGACGACGGGGCGGAGGGGATCGCCTCCTTCCGGCGGCTGCTCGACTCGCTCCCGCAGCGGGTGCTGACGTGACCGGGGGCGAGGTCGGCGGGCTCGGCGAGGTGGTCGGGTCCGGCGGGTACGGCGAGGTCGCCGGGTTCGGCGGCCTGGGCGCGTTCGTGCGCCGGGCGCACCGGGCGGGCGAACTCGTGGTGCAGCCCCGGATGGGGATGAGCGATCCGGAGCTGATGCGGGCCGGACTGCTGGCCACCAAGGGTGCCGCCGGCCGTACGGTCGGCACCGTCACCCTGGACAGCTACACCCGGGTGAACGACCTGGATTCCGCCGAGCTCGCCCTGCTGGAAGGCGTATCGCTCAACGGCTACCCGATCGTCAGCCATGATCCGGAGACCACCAGGCGGGTGCTGGACGGGATCCACGGCGCGGACTTCCCGGTGCAGGTCCGGCACGGCTCGGCCGCGCCGCTGGACATCTTCCGGGCGCTGATGACGGTGGGACTGGACGCCTCGGAAGGCGGTCCGGTCTCCTACTGCCTTCCGTACGGGCGCATCCCGCTGCGCGAGTCGGTGGAGAACTGGTCGCGCTCCTGCGACCTCTTCAGCCGGCTGCGCGAACTCGGGCGGGATCCGCACCTGGAGACCTTCGGCGGCTGCATGCTCGGCCAACTCTGCCCGCCCAGCCAACTGGTGGCGATCAGCGCGCTCGAAGCGCTGTTCTTCTACCAGCACGGGCTGCGCTCGATCTCGGCCAGCTACGCCCAGCAGACGCACCAGGGCCAGGACACGGAGGCCGTGTTCGCGCTGCGCCGGCTCTGCGCCGAGCTGCTGCCCGAGGCGGACTGGCATGTCGTCATCTACGCCTACATGGGCGTCTACCCCACCACGCCGCACGGGGCGCTGGCGCTGCTCGGCGACGCGGCCGAGCTGGCGGCCTCCACCGGCTCGGAGCGGCTGATCGTGAAGACCGTCGCCGAGTCCGTGCGGATCCCGACGGTGGCGGAGAACGTCAGCGCGCTGGAGCACGCGGCCGCGCGTGCGGCCCGCACCGAGCGGGTCGCCGATGACGGCGCCGACTCGCAGACCTACGCGGAGGCCGCGGCGCTGGTCTCCGCGGTGCTGAACCTGGACCCGGACGTCGGGCGGGCGATGCTGCTGGCGTTCCAGCGCGGGTACCTGGACATCCCCTACTGCCTGCACCCCGACAACCAGGGGCGCACCCGTAGCTACCTGGACGGGGAGGGGCGGCTGCGCTGGGCGAACATCGGCAGGCTGCCGCTGGCCGGGGTGGTGGAGGCCGGTGAGTCCCACACCGTCACCTCTGGCGAGCTGCTGGGGTCACTGTCCTACGTCCGCTGGAAGTTCGACAGCGAAGCGATTGCCGCCGGGCGGAACCGTGCGTTCTCCGGCGGTGCTGCCTGAGCCCAGCCAGGCGCTGAGAGTGGCGCGGCGTGACGGGGGCGATGCGCGGCTGGGCGCAGCCGTCCCCGCGTAACTGTTCGTTTGCTAAACGGTCTTGGCCGGATGTGGGAGATGCGCGGATGAATGAGTCCAGTTCCGATTCAGTGTTGGCCCGGCTGCTGGCCGCTGCCGCGCCGTCGGAGCACCGGAGGTTGGTTCTCGACCTCGTGAGCAGCGCGGCGGTCGCGGCGCTGAAGGCCGCACGCCCGGAGGCGGCCGAGACCTTGGACACCGCGCGTGCCTTCACCGAGCTCGGCTTCGACTCGCTGGCCTCGGTCGACCTTCAGGCCCGCCTGGTCGCGGCCACCGGTCTCGACCTGCCGGTCACCGTGGTCTACGAGTGCCCGACCCCGGCCGCGCTGGTCGATCGGCTGCTCGCCGCGGCGCTCGGCGCCGTCACCCCGGAACCGGCCCCGACCGCCAACCTCGGTGCGGCGGACGAGCCGATCGCGATCGTGGGCATCGGCTGCCGGTTCGCGGGCGGGGTGGACTCGCCGGAGGACCTGTGGCAGCTGCTGCTCGACGGCGGCGAGGTGCTCTCGGACTTCCCGAAGGACCGCGGCTGGGACCTTGAGCGGATGTTCGACGAGGACCCCGAGACCCCCGGCAGCAGCTATGTCAGGAGCGGCGGATTCCTCGACACGGCGACCGAGTTCGACGCCGACTTCTTCGGCATCAGCCCGCGCGAGGCGCTGGCCATGGACCCGCAGCAGCGACTGGTCCTGGAGACCGCCTGGCAGGCCCTGGAGCACGCCGGCGTCGACCCGCTGGCGCTGCGCGGCACCGAGGCCGGGATGTTCTTCGGTGCTGAGGTGCAGGAGTACGGCCCGCGGCTGCACGAGGCCCCCGACGGCCTCGACGCCTACCTGATGACCGGCAACGCGCCCAGCGTCATCTCCGGGCGGGTGGCCTATGTGCTCGGCGCGGTCGGCCCCGCGGTCACCGTGGACACCGCCTGCTCGGCCTCGCTGGTCGCGATCCACCTGGCCTGCCAGTCGCTGCGCGCGGGCGAGTCCTCGCTGGCGCTGGCCGGCGGCGTCGCGGTGATGGGCGGACCCGGCGTCTTCACCGCCTTCAGCCGGCAGCGCGGCCTGGCCCCCGACGGCCGGTGCAAGGCCTTCGCGGCCGCGGCCGACGGTACGGGCTTCGCCGAGGGCGTCGGCGTCCTGGTCCTGGAGCGGCTGTCCGAGGCCCGGCGCAACAACCACCAGGTGCTGGCCGTGGTGCGCGGCTCGGCGGTCAACCAGGACGGCGCCAGCAACGGGCTCACCGCACCCAGCGGCACCTCGCAGCAGCGGCTGATCCGCCAGGCCCTGGCCAACGCCGGTCTGCGGGCCGCCGAGGTGGACGCCGTCGACGCACACGGCACCGGCACCACGCTCGGCGACCCGATCGAGGCGAGCGCGCTGATCGCCACCTACGGGCAGGACCGGCCCGGGGACGCACCGCTGCTGATCGGCTCGGCCAAGTCGAACCTGGGCCACACCCAGGGGGCCGCCGGCGTGGCCGGCGTGATCAAGATGGTGCTGAGCATGCGCAACGGCTACCTGCCGAAGAGCCTGCACATCGACGCCCCGAGCCCGCATGTCAACTGGTCGGCCGGCGCGGTCGAACTGCTCACCGAGGGCCGGCCGTGGCCGCGGACCGGAGCGCCGCGCCGTGCCGGTGTCTCCTCCTTCGGCGTCAGCGGCACCAACGCGCACGTCCTGCTGGAACACGACGCCCAGGCCGAGGAGCCCGTCGCCGACCCCACCGACCCCCCCGGTCCCGCCGACTCCGGTGTGCTGCCCTACGTCCTGTCGGCGCGCGGCGAGCAGGCCCTGCGGGAACGGGCCGCGGACCTGCTCCCGCTGTTGGACCGCGACGAGGTCCGACTCGCCGACCTGTCCTACTCGCTGGCCACGACCCGGGCCGGTCTGACGAACCGCGCCGCGATCGTCGCAGCGGACCGCGGGGAGCTGCGCGCCGCCCTGAGCGCGATCGCCTCCGGTGCGACCCCCACGGGCGTCGCCGGCCCCGGCAAGCTCGCCTTCCTCTTCACCGGCCAGGGCAGCCAGCGCCTGGCGATGGGGCGTGAACTGCTCCCCGTCTTCCCGGTGTTCGCCGAAGCCCTGGAGGAGGCCTGCGGCTACCTGGACCTCCAGCTGGAGCTGCCGCTCACCGAGGTGCTGTTCGCGGCCGAGGGCTCGGCCGAGGCCGAGCTGCTGGACCGCACCGAGTACGCCCAGCCGGCGCTGTTCGCGATAGAGGTCGCCCTGTTCCGGCTGGCCGAGAGCTGGGGCCTGCGCCCCGACTACCTGGCCGGGCACTCCATCGGCGAGCTGGCCGCCGCGCACGTGGCAGGGGTCCTCACGCTGGAGGACGCCGCCATCCTGGTGGCCGCGCGCGGCCGGCTGATGCAGGCGCTGCCGGCGGGCGGCGCGATGGTCGCGGTGCAGGCTGCCGAGGCCGAGGTGGCGCCGCTGCTCACCGGCCAGGTCGGCCTCGCGGCGGTCAACGGCCCCCGCGCGGTGGTGCTCTCCGGCGCCGAGCAGGAGGTGCTGCGGATCGCCGGGGAGCTGGCCGCGGCAGGGCACCGGACCAAGCGGCTGCGGGTGAGCCACGCCTTCCACTCGCCGCTGATGGAGCCGATGCTTGCCGAGTTCCGCCGGATCGCCAAGGTCCTGAAGTACGCCGCGCCGAAGATCCCGATCATCTCCACGGTCACCGGCGAGCTGTGCACCGAGCAGTTGGCGACGCCCGAGTACTGGGTCGAGCACGTGGCCGCGCAGGTGCGGTTCGCCGACGCCATGGGCTGGTTGGCCGGCGCCGGGGTCGACACCTTCCTGGAGATCGGCCCGGACGGCGTGCTCTGCGCCATGGGCCAGGAGTGCCTGGAGGACGCCGCGGCGGTCTTCGCGCCGTTGCTGCGCCGCGAGCACCCCGAGCCGCGGCAGGCCGTGCTGGCCCTCGCGGCGGCCTACTGCGCCGGTGTTCGGGTGGACTGGGCCCGCTTCCACGCCGGTCGCGACCGGCGCCGGATCGACCTGCCGCACTACCCCTTCCAGCGCAAGCGGTTCTGGCTGGAGCCCGGATCGGCCCGGGCCGACCTCACCGACCTCGGCCAACTTCCCGCCAGCCACCCGCTGTTGAGTGCGGTGGTGGCCGTCGGCGCGGACGGCGTGGTGCTGACCGGACACCTCTCGCTGCGGGCCCGGCCCTGGCTGGGCGACCACGTCATCGCCGGACGGGTGCTTTTCCCCGGCACCGCCTTCGTGGAGCTGGCCGTGCGTGCGGGCGACCACGTGGGCGCGGGCGCGATCGAGGAACTCACCCTGGGCGCCCCGCTGGTTCTGCCGGCCGAGGGCGGCGTGGGCATCCAGGTCGCGGTGGGCGAGCCGGACGAGAGCGGGCGCCGACAGCTGACCATCCACTCCAGGGCGGACGGCGCGGACGCCGGGCAGTGGACCCAGCACGCCAGTGGTGTGCTGGCACCCGCCGCCGAGCCGCTGCCGCAGCCGCTGGACAGCTGGCCGCCGCAGGGTGCCGAGGAGATCGACCTCGCGGGTGTCTACGAGACCCTGGCGGCCCAGGGCTACGGCTACGGCCCGGCCTTCCAGGGGCTGCGGGCGGCCTGGCGGCAGGGCGGCGAGGTCTTCGCCGAGGTCGCACTGCCCGTCGAACTCACCTCTGAGGCAACCGAGTTCGGGCTGCACCCGGCGCTACTGGACGCCGCCCTGCATGCCGCGGACCTGGGTGCCGAGCCCCGCGCCGAGGTGCTGGTACCGTTCGCCTGGACCGGAGTGTCGCTGCACGCCGCCGGTGCCGCCTCGGTGCGGGTGCGGATCTCCCACCCGGGCAAGGACACCCTCGCGCTCGACTTCGCCGACGCCACCGGTGTGCCGCTGGCCACCGTGCGGGGCCTGGTCTCCCGCCCGGTGTCGGACGACGAAGTCCTCTATGCGGTACGGCAATTGCCGCTGGGCGTGCCGAGTGGGCCGGAGCTGCTGCGGATTGCGGCGCTGGAGGGCGACCTCGCTGACCCGGCCGAGCTGACCGGGCTCGCCGACCCGCTGCCGCAGGCAGTCGTGCTGCACGCGGTGGCCGGGGCCGAGGCCCTGCCGCTCGCGGCCAGGAACGCCACCGCCCGGGTGCTGCGGGTCCTCAAGGCCTGGCTGGCCGAGGACCGCTTCGCCGACTCCACGCTGGTGGTGGTCACTTCGCCCGCACTCGCCCAGGCGCCGATCCGCGGCCTGGTGCGCTCGGCGCAGGCGGAGAACCCCGGGCGCTTCGTTCTGATCGAGCACGCCGACCTGCCCACCGACGCCGAGTTGACCGCCGCTCTGGCCACCGGCGAGCCCGAACTGTCACTGCTGGGCGGTGAGTTCAAAGCCCCCCGGCTGGCCGTCCTGCCCTCGGCGGCGAACCCGAAGCCCCAGTGGGGGAGGGTCCTGATCACCGGCGGTACCGGCGGCCTGGGCGGACTGCTGGCCCGGCACCTGGTCACCGAGCACGGTGTGCGCAGCCTGGTGCTGGCCGGACGCCGCGGCTCGGCGCCCGAAATCGAGGCCGAACTGAAGGAGTTGGGTGCCGATGTGGCCGTGGTCGCCTGCGACGTGAGCGACCGCGCCTCGGTGGCCGCGTTGCTGGCCGCCCACCCGGTCGACTCGGTGATCCACGCCGCCGGCACGGTGCGCGACGGAGTGATCGGCTCGCTCACCGAGGAGACGCTGGAGGAGGTGTTCCGGGCCAAGGTGGACGGTGCCTGCCACCTGCACGAGCTCACCGCCGAGCTCGACCTGAAGGCCTTCGTGCTGTTCTCCTCGCTCGCCGCCATCCTCGACGGCGCCGGTCAGGGCAACTACGCGGCGGCCAACGCGTTCCTGGACGCTCTGGCCGAGCACCGCGCCTCGCTGGGCCTGCCCGCCACCGCCCTCGCCTGGGGCCTGTGGACGGGCGAGGTCGGTATGGGCGCCGCGCTCGACGAGGCGACACTGGCCCGGATCGCCCGCTACGGACTGCCCGGACTGGATGCGGCGCACTCGCTGCGCCTGTTCGACGCCGCCGTGCGCACCGGCGAAGCCAGGGTGGTCCCCGTCGAGGTGGACGCCGGCGCCGTGCGCGACCGCGCGGACGGCATCCCCGCGCTGCTCAGTGGCCTGGTGCGGCCGGCCAACCGTCGGGCGTCGGCTGCCCGTGGCACCCGCGACCTGGCCGCCGACAGCGCGCTGGGCGCACTGCCCGCCGCCGAGCGGGACCGCACGCTGCTGGAGCTGGTCCGCACCGAGGTGGCGGCCGTGCTGCGGCACGAGAGTGCGGCGGCGATCAGCCCGGCCCGGGCGTTCACCGAGATCGGCTTCGACTCGCTGGCCGCCGTGGAGCTGCGCAACCGGCTCAACTCGGCGACCGGGCTGCGGCTGCCGGCCACCCTGGTGTTCGACTACCCGTCACCGAAGACGCTGGCCGAGCACATCCGCGACACCCTGTTCGGCGGCGAGCCCACAGCGCCGGCCGCGCCCGTCGGCCTGGCCGCGGGGGCGGCCACCAGCCGTCAGGCCGGGGAAGACCCGATCGTGATCGTCGGGATGAGCTGCCGCTACCCCGGCGGCGTAGAGTCGCCCGAGGACCTGTGGCGCCTGGTTGCCGACGGCGTCGACACCATCGCGGACTTCCCCACCGACCGGGGGTGGGACACCGAGACGATCTTCGACCCGGAGCCGGGCACGCCTGGCAAGACCTACTCCCGCGAGGGTGGATTCCTCTACCGGGCGGCGGAGTTCGACGCCGACTTCTTCGGCATCAGCCCGCGCGAAGCGGTCGCGATGGACCCGCAGCAGCGCCTGCTCCTTGAGGTCTCCTGGGAGGCCTTCGAACGCGCGGGCATCGATCCGGCGACGGTCCGAGGGACCGCGACCGGGGTGTTCGCCGGGGTGATGTACCACGACTACGGCAGCTGGCTCACCGACGCCCCCGAGGAGGTGGCCGCCTACTTCGGCAACGGCACCCTCGGCAGCGTGGTCTCCGGTCGTGTCGCCTACGCACTCGGACTCGAAGGACCGGCGGTCACCGTCGACACCGCCTGCTCCTCCTCGCTGGTCACCCTGCACCTGGCCGCGCAGGCGCTGCGTGGCGGTGAGTGCACGCTCGCGCTGGCCGGCGGTGTCACCGTGATGTCCACCCCCGACACCTTCATCGACTTCAGCCGCCAGCGCGGCCAGGCCGCCGACGGGCGCTGCAAGTCCTTCGCGGCCGCGGCGGACGGCACCGGCTGGGGTGAGGGCGTCGGCATGCTGGTGCTGGAGCGCCTGTCGGACGCCGAGCGCAACGGGCACCGGGTGCTCGCCGTGCTGCGGGGCAGCGCGATCAACCAGGACGGTGCCTCCAACGGCCTGACCGCCCCCAACGGCCCCTCCCAGCAGCGGGTGATCCGCCAGGCCCTGGCCAGTGCCGGGCTGTCGGCGGCGGAGGTCGACGTGGTGGAGGCGCACGGTACCGGCACCACGCTGGGCGACCCGATCGAGGCGCAGGCCCTGCTCGCGACGTACGGCCAGGAGCACTCGGCGGACCGGCCGCTCTGGCTGGGCTCGATCAAGTCGAACTTCGGCCACACCCAGGCCGCCGCCGGCGTGGCCGGGGTGATCAAGATGGTGCAGGCGATGCGCCACGGCGTGCTGCCCAAGACCCTGCACGTGGACGCACCCTCGGACCAGGTGGACTGGACGGCGGGCGCCGTCGAGCTGCTCACCGAGTCCCGGCCCTGGCAGAGCGAGGGCGGCCCGCGCCGTGCCGCCGTCTCCTCCTTCGGCATCAGCGGCACCAACGCGCACGTGATCCTCGAAGAGGCGCAGCTCGGCGAGGACTCCCCGGCCACCGGCACCCCGCCCACCCTGGTGGCGCTGCCGATCTCGGCCCGCAGCCCCGAGGCACTGGGCGCCCAGGCCGAGCGGCTGGCCGGCACCGGCGAGCTCGCCCTGGCCGACCTGGGCCTCGCGCTGGCCACCACTCGCAGCGCGCACCCGTACCGCGCGGTGGTGCTGGCCTCGGAGCGCGCCGAACTCGACGCCGCCCTGGCGGCGTTGAGTGCCGGTACGGGCGCACCCGGGCTGGTCACCGGCACGGTCGACGAGGGCGGCCTGGCGTTCCTCTTCTCCGGCCAGGGCTCGCAGCGCCCCGGCATGGGACGCCAGTGGTACGAGACCTTCCCGGTCTTCGCCGAGCACTTCGACCGCGTCGCCGCCCACCTGGACCCGGCACTCGACCGCCCGCTGGCCGAGGTGGTCTTCGGCGCGGACGCCGAGCTGCTGGGCCAGACGGCCTACACCCAGGCCGCGCTCTTCGCCACCGAGGTGGCGCTCTTCCGGCTGCTGGAGTCGTTCGGCCTGCGCCCGGACTTCCTGGCGGGCCACTCGATCGGCGAGCTGGCCGCGGCGCACGTCAGCGGCGTCTGGTCGCTGGCGGACGCGGCGAAGGCGGTCGGTGCCCGGGGCCGGCTGATGCAGGCGCTGCCCGAGGGCGGCGCGATGGTCGCGGTGCGGGCGAGTGAGGCCGAGGTGCTGCCGCTGCTGGACGAGCGGGTCGGCATCGCGGCGGTCAACGGACCGCGCTCCGTGGTGGTCTCCGGTGACACCGAGGCGGTGCTGGAACTGGCGGCCCGCTTCGATCGGTCCAAGCGGCTGACCGTCTCGCACGCCTTCCACTCGCCCCGGATGGACGGCATGCTGGCCGAGTTCGGCGCGGTGCTGGCCGAACTCGACTACGCCGAGCCGAGCATCCCGATCGTCTCCACCCTGACCGGCCGGCCGGCGAGCCCGGCGGAGCTGTGCACGCCCGAGTACTGGGTCAGGCATGTCAGGGAGAGCGTGCGCTTCGCCGACGGTATCGCCGCGCTGGCCGACCAGGGGGTCACCACCTTCCTGGAGCTGGGCCCGGACGCCGTGCTGAGCGCGCTGGGCCCGGAGTGCGTGGCCGACGACGCGCAGGCGGTCTTCGCCTCGGTCGCCCGCAAGAACAAGCCCGAGGTGGCGGAGCTGCTGGGCGCCCTCGCGCTGGCGCACACCCGCGGCGCCGCACTGAACTGGCCCTCGGTCTACGGCGACTACACCGCTCGGGCGGTCGAGCTGCCGACCTACGCCTTCCAGCATCGGCGGTTCTGGCTGGACGCCCCGGCCGCCAAGGGCGACGCGGGCAGCCTGGGCCAGGCGCCGGTGGACCACCCGCTGGTCGGTGCCGAGATCCGGCTGGCCGCCTCCGACGAGGTGGTGCTGACCGGGCGGGTGTCGCGAGCCACCCACCCGATGCTCGCCGAGCACGCCGTCCTCGGCACGGTCCTGCTGCCGGGAACCGCGCTGGTCGATCTGGCGATTCGGGCCGGCGACCTGCTCGGCCTGCCGGTCCTGGAGGAGCTCACGCTCCAGGCGCCGCTGCTGCTGCCGGAGTCGACCGCCGTGCAGCTCCAGGTCGTGGCCGGGCGCGGCGGAGCCGTGCAGATCTTCTCCCGCCCGGCGGGATCCGAGGAGGCCGGCTGGACCGTCAACGCCACCGGCCTGCTCGCGGAGCGAGGCACCGCCCGCCCGGAGCCGTTCACCCAGTGGCCGCCGGCCGGCGCGACCGAGGTCGACGTCACCGGCCTCTACGAGCGGATGCGCGCCGAGGGCTACGAGTACGGCCCGGTCTTCCAGGGCGTCAAGGCCGCCTGGCGGCGCGGCGAGGAGGTCTTCACCGAGCTCGAACTCCCCGCCGCCGAACGGCCCGACGCCGCCCGCTTCGGCCTGCACCCCGCGCTGCTGGACGCCGCCCTGCACGCCACCGCCCTGCTGGACGAGGAGGGCGAGGAGGCACCGGCGGAGGGCAAGGTGCTGCTCCCGTTCGCCTGGAACGGGGTGGAACTGCACACCGGCGGCGCCTCGGTGGCCCGGGTGCGGCTGACCCGCCAGGACGGCGACGGCATCCGGATCGAGCTGGCCGACGGCGCCGGGACCCCTCTCGCCTCGGTCTCCTCCTTCGTGACCCGGCCGGTGGCGGCCGGCCAACTCGGTCCCCAGCAGGATTCGCTGTTCACTGTGGAGCTGACGCCCCGCCCTGAGCTGACCGCCCAGGGCGTGGGCAACCGGCAGTTCGCGGTGCTCGGTACCGGCGACCTCGGCCTCGACGTGCCCGTCCACCCGGACCTGACCACGCTCGGCGACGCCGTCCCGGACGTGGTGCTGCTGCCGGTGCCGACGGCTGCCGGCGACCAGGTGCCGACGGCAGTGCGCTCCGCCTTGCACGCCGTGCTCGGCCCCGTCCAGGAGTGGCTGCGCGAGGACCGGTACGCCAAGGCGACGCTGGTGGTGCTGACCGCCCAGGGCCTGGCGGATGCCGCCGTGCGCGGCCTGGTCCGCGCGGCGCAGGCCGAGGACCCGGGCCGGATCGTCCTGGTGGACTCCGCGGGCCCGGGGGAGGACCCGCTCACGCTGCCGCTGCTGGCCGCCGCCCTCGACTCGGGCGAGCCCGAACTGGTGCTGCGCGAGGGCGCGATCCTGGTGCCGCGTCTGGCCAGGGTCCAGCTGCCGCAGGCCGACCAGGACGGCCCCGACTGGGGCACCGTGCTGATCACCGGCGGCACCGGCGGCCTGGGCGCGCTGGTGGCCAGGCACCTGGTGCGGCAGCACGCGGTCACCAGCCTGGTGCTGGCCGGACGCCGGGGCCTGCAGGCGCCCGAGGCACGGGAGCTGAAGGCTGAGCTGACCGAACTGGGCGCCCAGGTGGCGGTGGTGGCCTGCGACGTCGCCGACCGGGCGGCGCTGGCCGGGCTGCTCGCCGAGCACCCGGTGCGAAGCGTCGTGCACACCGCGGGTGTCCTGGACGACGCCCTGATCGGCTCGCTGACCCCCGAGCGGATCGACCCGGTGCTGCGGCCGAAGGTCGACGGTGCCTGGCATCTGCACGAGTTGACCCTGGAGCGGGAGATCAGCAGGTTCGTCCTGTTCTCCTCGGCGGCCGGAACCCTGGACGCCACCGGGCAGGGCAACTACGCGGCCGCCAACGTCTTCCTGGACGCGCTGGCCGAGCACCGGGTCGCGGCCGGCCTGCCGGCCACCGCGCTGGCCTGGGGCCTGTGGGCGGGAGCCGGCGGGATGGGCGGCCAGCTCGCCGAGGCCGACCTGGAGCGGATCGAGCGTTCCGGCATCGGCGCGCTGGACCCGGCCGAGGGGCTGGCCCTGTTCGATGCAGCCCTGCGCGCCGAGCGTGCCACCCTGGTGCCGGCGCGTCTGGACCTGGCGGCGCTGCGCGAGCGCAGCGAGTCCCTCCCCGCCGTGCTGCGCGCTCTGGTGCGGCCCACCGTCCGCCGGGACGCGGCCACCGGCGCCGGCGGTTCCAGCGGTGCGGCCTCGCTGGCCCAGCGCCTGAGCACGTTGCCGGCCGCCGACCACGAGCACGCGGTGCTGGAGGCGGTTCGCTCGCAGGTGGCCGCCGTGCTCGGGCACGACGGTCCGGCATCCGTCCAACCCAGGCGTGCCTTCAGCGAGTTGGGTTTCGACTCGCTCGCCGCGGTGGAGCTGCGCAACAAGTTGAACGCGGTCAGCGGGCTGCGCCTGCCGTCCACGATGATCTTCGACTACGCCACCCCGGCGGCGCTCGCCGCGTACCTGCTGGACAGGTTGCGCCCGGAGCGGACCGAGCCGGCGGCCGAGGCGCCCGATGACGCCCGGGTGGCCGAGCTGCTGGCCGGCATCCCGGTGGCCAGGCTCCGCGAGTCGGGTCTGCTGGAGCGGCTGCTGAAACTCTCCGAGACCGCCCCCGCCGACCCGAAGCCGGCCGCGCCCGGCGCACCGGCCGAGTCCGGGGCCGACCGGACGTCGGCCATCAAGAACATGGACATCTCCGATCTCATCCGCACTGCGCTCGACCGTAGCGACGCCAAGTAATCAGGGAGCGACACCGACCGTGGATACATCTGTCGAGCAGATAGTCGAGGCGCTGCGCGAGTCGCTGCTGGAGAACGAACGACTGCGCCAGCAGAACACGCGGATCGAGGCCGCGGCGCAGGAGCCGATCGCGATCGTGGCGATGAGCTGCCGCTACCCCGGCGGCGTCAGCTCGCCCGAGCAGTTGTGGCAGCTGGTCGACCAGGGCGTGGACGCGGTGGGGGACTTCCCCGCCGACCGCGACTGGGACGTCGAGGGGCTCTACGACCCGGACCCGGACGCGCCGGGCAAGACCCACGTCCGTGAGGGCGGCTTCCTCTACGACGCACCGCGCTTCGACGCCGCGTTCTTCGGCATCTCACCGCGCGAGGCGATCGCGATGGACCCGCAGCAGCGCCTGCTCCTGGAGGTTTCCTGGGAGGCGTTCGAGCGGGCCAACATCGACCCGCACACCCTGCGCGGCAGCCGGACCGGCATCTTCGCCGGGGTGATGTACCACGACTACGGCAGTTGGCTGGCCGAGGTGCCCGAGGGCGTCGAGGGCTATCTCGGCAACGGAAACCTGGGCAGTGTCGCATCGGGCCGGGTCTCCTACACGCTGGGCCTGGAGGGGCCCGCCGTCACCGTGGACACCGCCTGCTCCTCCTCGCTGGTCGCGCTGCACCTGGCGGTCCAGGCGCTGCGAACCGGTGAGTGCGCCTACGCGCTGGCCGGCGGTGTCACCGTGATGTCCACCCCGGACACCTTCGTGGACTTCAGCCGCCAGCGCGGGCTCTCGCTGGACGGCCGGTGCAAGTCCTTCGCCGCCTCGGCGGACGGCACCGGCTGGGGCGAGGGCGTCGGCATGGTGCTGCTGGAGCGGCTGTCGGACGCCGAGCGCAACGGGCACCGGGTGCTGGCCGTGGTCCGCGGCAGCGCGATCAACCAGGACGGCGCCTCCAACGGCCTGACAGCCCCCAACGGGCCGTCCCAGCAGCGGGTGATCCGCCAGGCCCTGGCCAACGCCAGGCTCAGTGCCGATCAGGTGCACCTGGTGGAGGCGCACGGCACCGGCACCCCGCTGGGCGACCCGATCGAGGCGCAGGCGCTGCTCGCGACCTACGGGCAGGAGCGCGCCGGCGGTGAGCCGCTCTGGCTCGGCTCGATCAAGTCGAACATCGGCCACACCCAGGCGGCCGCGGGCGTCGCCGGGGTGATCAAGCTGGTGATGGCGATGCGCCACGGCCGGATGCCGAAGACGCTGCACGTCAACGAGCCCACCCCGCAGGTGGACTGGACCGATGGCGCGGTCGAACTGCTCACCGAGGCCAGGGACTGGCCCGAGCGCGGCGAGGCCCGGCGGGCCGCGGTCTCCTCCTTCGGCATCAGCGGCACCAACGCCCACGTGATCCTGGAGAGCGTGCCCGAGCCCGAAGTGCCCCAGCGTGCCACCGAACCGACCGGACCGCTGCCGCTGGTGCTCTCCGGAAAGGGTGAGCAGGGCCTGGCCGCCCAGGCGCAGCGGCTGCTCGACCACCTGGACAGCGCCCCGCTGCCCGACCTCGCCTGGACCCTGGCCACCTCCCGGGCCGCCCTCGGTGACCGCGCGGTGGTGATCGGCGCGGACCGCTCCGCGCTGGCCGCCGGGCTGAGGGAGCTCGCCGCCGGACGCGCTGCGGCGGGCGTGGTTCAGGGCGGGCGCCAGAGCGAGTCCCGGATCGCCTTCGTCTTCCCCGGACAGGGCTCGCAGTGGATCGGCATGGCGGCCGAACTGCTGGACACGGCCCCGGTGTTCGCCGCCAGGATGACCGAGTGTGCCCAGGCGCTGGCCCCGCACGTGGGCTGGGACCTGCTGGAGGTCATCCGCGGCGCGGACTCGCTGGAGCGGGTGGACGTGGTGCAGCCCGTGCTCTGGGCGGTCATGGTGTCGCTGGCCGAGCTGTGGATCTCCTACGGGGTGCGCCCGGCCGCCGTGATCGGGCACTCGCAGGGCGAGATCGCGGCCGCCTGCGTGGCCGGGGCGCTCTCGCTGGCCGACGGCGCCAAGGTGGTGGCCCTGCGCAGCCTGGCCATCGCGGACGACCTGTCCGCGCGCGGCGGCATGATGTCGGTGGCGCTGGCGGCGGAGCAGGTCCGTGCGCGGCTCGCCGAGTACGAAGGGCGGCTCTCGGTGGCCGCCGTCAACGGCGCGGCCTCGGTGGTGGTCTCCGGCGACGCCGACGCCTTGGACCAGCTGCACGCCGGGCTGCGCGCGGAGGGCGTGCGGGCCAAGCGGCTGCCGGTGGACTACGCCTCGCACTCGGCCCAGGTCGAGTCGATCCGCGAGCGGCTGCTGAAGGAGCTTTCCGGGCTGAGCCCGCGCTCCGTCGACGTGCCGTTCTACTCCACGGTGACCGGCGAACTGTTCGACACCGCGGGCCTGGACGCCGACTACTGGTACACCAACCTGCGCCAGAGCGTGCTCTTCGAGGGCGCCACCCGGCTGCTGCTCGACAGTGGCTACGGCGTCTTCGTCGAGTGCAGCCCGCACCCGGTGCTGCTGCACAGCGTGGAGGAGACGGCGGAGGCGCTGAACGCCGAGGTCGTCGGGATCGGCTCGCTGCGCCGCGACGAGGGCGGCCCGGAGCGCTTCCTGACATCGCTGGCCGAGGCGCACGTGCACGGCGTCGCCGTCGACTGGGCGGCGGTCTTCGCCGGGACGCCCGTGCGCAAGGTGGACCTGCCCACCTACGCCTTCCAGCGCGAGCGGTTCTGGCTCGGCAGCTCCCAGGCGGTGGGCGATGTGACCGCGGCCGGTCTGGTCGCCGCCGGACACCCGTTGCTCGGCGCCTCGGTCACGGTCGCCGACGGCGGCGGCATGCTCTTCACCGGCCGGCTCGCCACCGCCACCGCGCCCTGGCTGGCCGACCACGCGGTGGGCGGCACGGTCCTGCTGCCGGGTACCGCGTTCGTGGAGTTGGCCGTCAAGGCCGGCGACGAGGTCGGCTGCGGCCGGGTGTCGGAACTGACCTTGGAGGTGCCGCTGCTGCTGCCCGAGCGCGGCGCGGTCCAGCTTCAGCTCCACCTCGGCGAGCCGGACGACTCGGGCCGACGCCCGCTGACCGTGCACTCGCGCCCCGAGGGCGGCGAAGGCGAGTGGACCAGGCACGCCAGCGGCCTGCTGGAGCCGGACACCGCCGAGGCCGGCTTCGACCTGGCGGCCTGGCCCCCGGCCGGTGCGCAGCCGGTCCCGGTGGACGGCGTGTACGAGGGGCTGGCCGAGCAGGGCTACCACTACGGCCCCGCCTTCCAGGGGCTCAAGGCGGCCTGGCGGCGTGGCGAGGAGGTCTTCGCCGAGGTCGAACTCCCGGTGGAGGAGCAGGGGTTCGCCCTGCACCCGGCGCTCTTCGACGCGGCCCTGCACGCCGCGGACCTCGGCGGTGGCCAGGAGCCGGGCCAGGCCCGGCTGCCCTTCGTCTGGAACGGCGTCTCGCTGTACGCCTCGGGAGCCAGGGCGCTGCGCCTGCGGATCACCGGCACCGACGCACTGACCGTCCAGCTCGCCGACACCACCGGCTCCCCGGTGGCCTCGGTGGACGCGCTGACCACCCGCGCGGCCGACCCCGCCGCGCTCGGGGCGGCCACCCGTTCCGACGCCCTGTTCCGGCTCGACTGGCCGGTCCTCGCGGTGGAGGGACCCGCACCCGATCACGTGGTACTCGGCGAGGGCGGCCTGGCGGAGCTGGCGACCGTACCGGAGCTGGTGGTCCTGCCGGTGCGGCAGGGCGAGGATCCCGTCACCGGCACCCGGGCCGTCTCCGCCCAGGTGCTTGAGACCCTGCGGCAGTGGCTGGACAGCGAGAAGGTCGCCGCCTCCCGCCTGGTGGTGCTCACCAGGGGAGCGGTGGCGGTGGGCGCCGAGGGCGTCCAGGACCTCGCCGCGGCCGCCGTCTGGGGCCTGACCCGCGCCGCCCAGGGCGAGAACCCCGAGCAGTTCGTCCTGGTGGACGCCGACCAGGACACCACCGTCGAGCAGGCCCTGGCGGCGGTCGCCGCCTCGGGCGAGCCACAACTCGCCGTGCGCGACGGCAAGGTGCACGTGCCCCGGCTGGTCAGGAGCGCACCGGAAGGCACCGTCAGCCCCCTCGATGCCGAGGGCACCGTGCTGATCACCGGCGGCACCGGCGTGCTGGGCGCGCTGGTGGCCCGGCACCTGGTGGCCGAGCACGGTGTGCGTCACCTGCTGCTGGCCGGGCGCAGCGGCGTCGCCCAGGACGACTTCGCCGACCTGGACGCGGAGATCACCGTGGCCAAGTGCGACGCGGCCGACCGCGAGCAGCTCGCCGACCTGCTCGCCACCGTCCCCGTCGACCGCCCGCTGACCGCCGTGCTGCACCTGGCCGGCGCGCTGGACGACGGCTTGGTCACCGCGCTCACCGCTGAGCGGCTGGACGCGGTGCTGCGCCCCAAGGTGGACGCGGCCTGGCATCTGCACGAGCTCACCGCCGGTCTCGACCTCAAGGCGTTCGTGCTCTTCTCCTCGGCCGCCGGCACCGTGGACGGTGCGGGCCAGTCCGGCTACGCGGCGGCCAACGCCTTCCTCGACGGCCTGGCCCAGCACCGCCAGGCGCTCGGCCTGCCCGGCCTCTCGCTGGCCTGGGGCTTCTGGGAGCAGCGCACCGGGATGACCGCCCACCTGAGCGAGGCGGACGTGGTGCGGATGGCCAGGTCCGGGGTGCGTCCGATCGCCACCGCCGAGGGCCTGGCGCTCTTCGACCTCGCGTTGGCCGGGGACCGGGCGCTGCTGGTGCCGATCGGCCTGGACCTGCCCGCGCTGCGTTCGGCGGGCACGCTCTCCCCGGTGCTGCGCGGCCTGCTCCGTCCGGCCGCCCGGCGCACGGCGGCAGCGGCACCCGCGGCACCGGGCAGCGCGCTGGACAAGCTGGCCGCCCTCGGACGGGCCGAGCGCGACACGGCCCTCCTCGAGCTGGTCCGCACCCATGTCGCCGCCGTGCTCGGCCACGACTCGGACATGGTGCTCGACCCGCGACGGGCCTTCAGGGACTGGGGCTTCGACTCGCTGACCGCGGTGGAACTGCGCAACCGGCTGGGCCTGGCTGTCGGTCTGCGGCTGCCGGCCACCCTGGTCTTCGACTACCCGGACCCCACCGCCCTGGTCGGCCACCTCAGGACCGAACTCTTCGGCTCCGCCGAGCCGGTCCCCGAACCCGCCGCCGGCGCGCGGCAGGCCGGCGACGAGCCGATCGCGATCGTGGCGATGGCCTGCCGCTTCCCCGGTGGTGTCAGCACCCCCGAGGAGCTGTGGCAGCTGCTGGCGGACGGCGGTGACGGCATCTCGCAGTTCCCGGCCGACCGTGGCTGGGACATCGAGGGACTCTACGACCCGGAGCCGGGCAAGGCCGGCCGGACGTACTCCCGCGAGGGCGGGTTCCTGCACGACGCCGCCGACTTCGAGCCGGACTTCTTCGGCATCTCGCCGCGCGAGGCGATCGCGATGGACCCGCAGCAGCGCCTGCTCCTGGAGACCTCCTGGGAGGCGCTGGAGCGCGCCGGCATCGACCCGTACTCGGTGCGGGGCAGTGCCACCGGCGTGTTCGCCGGGGTGATGTACCACGACTACGGCAGCAGGCTCAGCAACGCGCCGGAGGACGTGCGGGACTACCTGGGCAACGGCAGCCTCGGCAGCGTGGCCTCGGGCCGGGTCGCCTACACCCTCGGCCTGGAGGGTCCCACCCTCTCGGTGGACACCGCCTGCTCCTCCTCGCTGGTGGCCCTGCACCTGGCGGCGCAGTCGCTGCGCGGCGGCGAGTGCACGCTCGCCCTGGCCGGCGGCGTCTCGGTGATGTCCACCGTGGACACGTTCGTGGACTTCAGCAGGCAGCGCAATCTCGCCGCCGACGGCCGGGCGAAGTCCTTCGCCGACGGCGCGGACGGCACCACGCTCTCCGAGGGCGCCGGGATGCTGCTGCTGGAGCGGCTCTCGGACGCCCGGCGCAACGGGCACCGGGTGCTGGCCGTCATCCGTGGCTCCGCGGTGAACCAGGACGGTGCCTCCAACGGGCTGACCGCGCCCAACGGGCCGTCCCAGCAGCGGGTGATCCGTCAGGCGCTGGCGAGCGCGGGGCTGTCGGCCGCCGATGTCGACGTGGTCGAGGCGCACGGTACCGGTACCACGCTGGGCGACCCGATCGAGGCGCAGGCGCTGCTGGCCACCTATGGTCAGGGCCGCTCGGCGGATCGGCCGTTGTGGTTGGGGTCGGTCAAGTCGAACATCGGTCACACCCAGGCGGCGGCCGGTGTGGCCGGGGTGATCAAGATGGTGCAGGCGATGCGCCACGGTGTGCTGCCCAAGACCCTGCACGTGGACGAGCCCTCCGGCAAGGTGGACTGGTCGGCGGGCGAGGTCCGGTTGCTGACCGAGGCCCGGGCCTGGCCCGAGGTCGAGCGGCCGCGCCGGGCCGGGATCTCCTCCTTCGGGATCAGCGGCACCAACGCCCACACCATCATCGAGGCCGTCACCGAGCAGGTCGCCGAGCCGGCGGGTACCGAGGCCCCGCTGTTGCCCGTCCTGCTCTCCGGGGCCACCCCGGAGGCGCTCTCGGCCCAGGCGGCGAAGCTGACCGCCCTGGTGGACGCGCCGATCGCCGACCTCGCCTTCTCGTTGGCCACCGGCCGCTCCGAGCTCGGCCACCGGGCCGCGCTGATAGCCCGTGACCGGGACGAACTGGCCGTGGGGCTGGCCGCGTTGACGGCCGGTGAGGCAGCGCCCGGCGTGCTGCGCGGCAAGCCGGTGGCCGGCAAGCTCGCCTTCCTGTTCACCGGGCAGGGCGCGCAACGCCCAGGCATGGGCCGTGAGTTGTACCAGCGCCACCCGGTCTTCCGACGCGCGTTGGACGAGGTCTGCGGCCAGCTGGACACGCACCTCGACCGGCCCCTGCAGGAGCTGATCTTCGATCAGGACGCCGAGCTGCTCGACCAGACCCGATACACCCAGAGCGCCCTGTTCGCCCTGGAGGTCGCGCTCTTCCGGCTGCTGGAGTCCTGGGGCATCAGGCCGGACTTCCTGGCCGGGCACTCCATCGGCGAGCTGACTGCCGCCCACGTCGCGGGCGTGCTGAGCCTTCATGACGCCGCCCGCCTGGTCGCGGCCCGGGGCCGCCTGATGCAGGCACTGCCCGTCGGTGGTGCGATGCTGGCCGTCGACGCCACCGAGGAGGAG
This sequence comes from Kitasatospora sp. NPDC096204, assembly GCF_044763205.1. Taxonomy (NCBI): domain Bacteria; kingdom Bacillati; phylum Actinomycetota; class Actinomycetes; order Kitasatosporales; family Streptomycetaceae; genus Kitasatospora; species Kitasatospora sp. NPDC096204. The sequence continues at coordinate 19,298 of NZ_JBIWFT010000040.1, read as the reverse complement.
GTGCTGCCGCACCTCGGGGAGGCCGTGAGCATCGCCGCCGTCAACGGGCCGAACGCCGTCGTGGTGTCCGGTGCGGAGGAGGCGGTGGCCGCCTTCGAGGCCGCCTTCACTCACCGCAGGACCAAGCGCCTGCGGGTCAGCCACGCGTTCCACTCGCCGTTGATGGACCCGATGCTGGCGGAGTTCGCCGAGGTCGCGCGCACCCTTGAGTTCGCCCCGCCGACCGTGCCGATCGTCTCCAACCTGACCGGCGAGCGGGCCACCACCGAAGAGCTGACCTCACCCGAGTACTGGGTGCGACACGTGCGCGAGGCCGTCCGCTTCGCCGACGGGATCCGCACCCTGGAGGCCGAGCAGGTCCGCACCTTCCTGGAACTGGGCCCCGACGCGGTGCTCTCCACCATGGGCGCGCACTGCCTGGCCGACCCCGAGCGCTCGGCGCTGATCTCCGTGCTGCGCCGGGACAAGGAGGAACCCCTGGCCCTGGCCACGGCGTTGGGCGCGCTGCAGGTGCGCGGCGTCCCGATCGACTGGGAGCGGCTCTACGGCGGTACGGCGGTGCGCCGGATCGACCTGCCGACGTACGCCTTCCAGCGCCGACGGCTCTGGTTGGAGGACGGACCGTCAGGGCCGAGCGAGGCGGCCGGCTTCGGCCAGGCGGCGGCCGGGCACCCGCTGCTCGGTGCCGAGCTCAGGCTGGCGGAGAGCGACACCACCGTGCTGACCGGACGCCTCTCGCTGAGCACCCACCCGTGGCTGGCCGAGCACGCCGTCGCCGACGTGGTGCTGCTGCCCGGCAGTGCCTTCGTGGAACTGGCGGTCCAGGCGGGCGACCGGGTGGGCAACGCCCTGGTCGAGGAGTTGACCATCGAACGGCCGCTGGTGCTGCCCGCGCAGGGCGGGATCCAGCTCCAGGTGGTCACCGGCGCCGATGACGGATCCGGGCGCCGCCCGGTCACCGTGCACGCCCGCATCGAGGAGAGCGGCGCCGCATGGACCAGGCACGCCACCGGCGTCCTGGCCCCGCTGAGCGCGCCGGAACCCGCCGCGCTTCAGGCCTGGCCGCCGACCGGTGCCGTGCCCGTCGACCTCGACGGCAGCTACGACCGCCTCGCCGACCAGGGTTACGGCTACGGCCCGTTGTTCCGCTGCCTGCGGGCCGCCTGGCGGCTGGGTGAGGAGGTCTACGCAGAGCTCGCCCTGCCCGAGGAGGCCGAGCAGACCGGGTTCGGCCTGCACCCCGCGCTGCTCGACTCCGCGCTGCACGCCATCGACCTGCTGGACGGCCAGGACCCGACGGTGATGACCCTGCCGTTCTCCTGGGAGGGCGTGGCGCTGTACGCGGCGGGTGCCTCGGCCCTGCGGCTGCGGCTCACCCCGCAGAGCACCGAGCAGCTGAGCCTGCAGCTCTTCGACGGCGCCGGCGCAGCAGTCGCCGTGGTGTCGGCGCTGCGGATCCGGCAGGTGTTCGCCGAGCAGCTGAACGCGGCCGCGGCCGCGGTCACGGCCGCCTCGGGCTCCGGCGACCTGTTCGAACTGCACTGGGTGCCGGTGCCGTTGGCGGCTCTCCGACAGGACGAAGCGCAGCTCGAACCGGACACCGTGACCATCATCGTCGACGGCGTTCCGCACACTCCGGCCCAGGCCGGTCAGGCTGCTCACCGCGCCCTGGCCGTCCTCCAGGAGCGGCTCGCCGAGGACCGTGCCGAGGGCGCGCCGCTGGTGGTCGTCACCCGGGGTGCGGTGGGGGTGGACGGCGCGCCGGACCCGGCGCAGGCCGGTATCTGGGGTCTGGTGCGCGCGGCGGCCGTCGAACACCCCGACCGTCTGGTCCTGGCCGATCTCGACGGGGATCCCGCCTCCGAGGCGGCCCTGGCGGCGGCGGTGGCCACCGGGGAACCGGAGTTGGCGCTGCGGGCCGGTCAGGCGTACGTCCCGAGGCTGGCCGAGGCCACGGCCTTCGAGCGCGTCAGCCCGCTGGACCCGCAGGGCACCGTGCTCATCACGGGCGGTACCGGCAGCCTCGGCCGCCTGCTCGCCCGGCACCTGGTGGGCGAGCACGGCGTCCGGCACCTGGTGCTGACCAGCCGCACCGGGGTCCTGCCAACGGAGCTGGCGGACCTGGCCGAGCTGGGCGCGACCGTGACGGTGGCCGCCTGCGACGCGGCCGACCGTGAGGCCATGGCCGCGCTGCTCGACGACATCCCCGTCGAGCACCCGCTGACGGCGGTGGTGCACGCCGCCGGGGTCCTGGACGACGCTCTGATCTCGGCGCTCACCGATGAGCGCCTGGACGCGGTGCTGCGGCCCAAGGCGGACGCGGCCTGGCACCTGCACGAGCTGACTGCGGGCCTGGACCTGGCCGCCTTCGTCCTGTTCTCCTCGGCCGCCGCCACCCTCGGGGCGGCCGGGCAGGGCAACTACGCGGCGGCCAACGCCTTCCTGGACGCCCTGGCCGCCCAGCGGCGCTCGGCCGGACTCCCCGCGCTCTCGCTCGGCTGGGGCCTGTGGGACACCGGCTCCGGGATGGCCGGCTCGCTCGGCGAGGCGGAGCTGCGCCGGCTCTCCCGGGACGGCATCCAGCCGCTGTCGGTCGACCGGGCGCTCGCGCTCTTCGACCGGGCGCTGACCTCGGACCAGTCGCTGCTCCTGCCCATGCGGGTGCGGCCGACCGAGCAGGCGCCCCCGATGGTCCGCGCGCTGGCCGCCCGGACCCCGGCCCGCCGCACCGCCCAGGCGGGGCCGGCCGCGGCCGACAAGCCGCAGCTCAGTCCGCTGCCCGAGCGGCTCGCGGCGCTCTCCCCGGTGGAGAGCAGGCAGTTGCTGCTGGAGGTCGTGCGCGGCCACGTTGCCGAGGTGCTCGGACATTCGAGCGCCGAGGCGGTGGATCCGGAGCGCGCGTTCGGTGAGCTGGGTGTGGACTCGCTCTCCGCGCTGGAATTGCGTAACCGGATCAGCGCCGACACCGGCCTGCGCCTGTCCTCCACCCTCACCTTCGACTACCCGACCCCGGTGGCCATCGTCGACCACCTCTTCGACGAGCTGGTCGAAGACGTGGACGGTGTGCCGGACGTCGAAGCCGAGGTGATCCGCCTGGAGTCCCTGCTGGAAGCAGCCGCTTCGGCCAGCTCGGTCAACGAGGAGCAGCGCTCCCGGGTGGCCCTGCGCCTGCGCGCCCTGACCGCCAGGTGGGCCGGCGACCCGCACCCGGAGGCAGCCGACCAGGGCGGCCCGGAGCTGGACACGGCCACCGCCGACGAGCTCTTCGATCTCCTCGACGACGAGCTCGGCAAGTTCGACTAGCAGGACCGGGGGTCTGCCCGGCGGGATCGCGCCGAGCAGACCCCCCGGAGGCCGCGAGGCGGTGCCGGTGGCATCACCGGCACCGCCCTCCCGGCCGCCCGCCTCAGCACGAGCAGCTCGGAATCCCCGGCCCACCCCGACACCCGAAGGGAGCCCTCCCGATGCACCAACGCCAAAGCCGCCGCCGACCGCCCGCGGGGCGGTTCGGACGCGGCGGCTTCGGCGCCGGGCAGCAGGTCCAACCGGCCTTACAGCGCCAACCGGCGCCAGAGCACCGGGAGTTCCTTGGTGGCCACGGCGCGCTGGCGAGGGCGGTGATTGGTGGCCGACTGGTGCTCGGGCAGCGCGGTGATCTGTCGTTCCAGGAGCTTGGACGGCAGTTCGGTGCGGCTGGCGACGTTCAACTTCCGGTACACGCGGGTGAGGTGCTGTTCGACCGTGCTGACCGTCACATGGATGCGGCCGCTGATCTCACGGTTGGTGTATCCGAGCGCGGCCAGGACGGCGACCCGGCTCTCCGCGTCGCTGAGCAGCGAGGCGAGGTCGGCAATCGGGGTGGCTGCGGGGCCGGCGGCAGGCGAGGGGGTGGCAGGGGAGTCGGCGGGCACCGGTTCGTTCTGCGGCATCCCGCCGTCCGCCGCCGCCTGCGGCTCACCGTCGCCGGCCTCCTGGGCGGCTTGACGCTCCATCAGGCGGGCTCTGGCGTAGTCGCCCAGCTCGTAGTAGGTGGCGGACAGGTCGGCGAAGGCCAGCGCGAGTTCCAGCCGGTCGCCGCAGGCCTGCAGCAGGTCGATCGACTCGCGCAGCAGCGCGGTGCGATGCCGCGGCTGGCTGGTGCCGGCCAGTACCCGCAGGGCGATCGCCCGCGAGCGGGTGCCCAGTGGGTGGCGCTGCCCGGCCTGCTCCTCCGCCAGCTCCTTGGCGACCCGGGTGTTGCCGATCCGCAGGTTGGCCTGGGCGAGGTCGGTGCGCCAGGGGACCATCGGCTGCAGGGAGGGGCTGCGGTCGCGCATCAGGTGCCCGCAGGTCTCGAAGTCGTTCAGCGCCGCGAACGGCCGGTCGGTGGACAGGTAGTGGTGTCCCCGGGCGCGCAGGTACTGCACGCCGAAGCTGGTGTTGAACATGCTGTCCGGCACCTTGCGCCGCAGCAGCTGCGCCGCGGTCTCGTGCCGGCCCATGGCCGTGTTGGCGGAGATCGCCGTCGACAGCGGCAGGCCGATCAGGACACCCCAGGCCTGGGAGTGCAGCAGTTCGAGCGCCTCGGTGGCCTTGGCCTCCGCGGTGCCCGGATCACCCTGCAGCAGGGCGATCTCGGCTCGGATGCCGAGCAGCAGCGCCTGCCAGGTGGTCCACCCGCGCCGCACCGAGTCGCTCAGCAGCGCCTCGCAGACCTCGATCGCGGTCTGGACCTGGCCGGTGAAGGCGATGACCAGCAGAGAGACGACCGTCAGTTCCAGTTTCAGGTCGCTGACCTGGTCGCTGTACAGGGCCTCGGTCAGCTGCGCCACCGACGCGGCGCTGACGCTTCCACCGACCAGCAGGGCCACCGTGGCCCACAGGGTGTTCACCTTGCCCGTGGTGGCCTGTTCCAGGGTGGCCATCTTGGCGAGGTCACTGCGGTGGCTGACCTGGGGCACGCCGAAGAAGCAGTGCCGGACGAACTCCACCTCGGCCAGCACGTGGGCGTCGCCCGGGGCGAGCGAGGCGGCCAACGCGGTCACGGCCTCGTCGGCGAGGCCGGTCTCGCCCTGCCAGAGCATGTGCCGCACCACGGTGGCCGCGTCCCGCGCTTCCAGGTCATCGCCCAGCACGCGCCGGTGGAGCGGATTGAGGTGCGGGGTCACGGCGGCAGGGTTCACCCGCCACTCCGCCCGCGCCAGCGCGGTGGAGAGGGCGTGCCGTTCGTGCTCGTCCGCGGACTCGCGCAGGGCCAGGCGCAGGTAGCCGGTGGACCGTTCGACGTCGTCCGCGGCCAGCGCCTGCTCGGAGGCCAGCCGCAGCACCGACAAGCCCCAGGGCTCGTCGACCCGGCCCGCGGCCATCAGGTGGTGGGTCACCACGGGTGCGGGCGCCCCGTCCAGATAGAGCAGTCGGGCGACCCTGCCGTGCAGCTGCGAGCGCTCGCGGGGATCGAGGTCGCTCAACACCGCGTTGGCGGCGGCGGGCAGGCGGAAGCGGTAGCCGTCGAGCAGGCCGGTGGAGCTCAGCACGTCGACCACGACCTGCACCGCGTCAGGGCCGGCCGACAGCAGCAGCGCGGCGGTCCGGGCGTTGGCGTGGTCGCCGAGCGCGGCCAGCGCCCTGGCGACGGAGAGGTGTCTGGGCTCGCCTCGGTAGAGGAAGGCCAGCACCGCGTGCCGGTAGGCGATGCTCGGCACGGGCTCACCGAGTTCGGTGCCGAACTGGGTGCCGTCGTCCAGGAGGGCGTGCATCAGCATGGGGTTTCCGCCGGTCACCTGGTGGTAGGTGGCGCTGATCTCGGCGGGCACCGACCGGTTGGCCTGGGCGGCGAGCATCCGGGCCACGCCCTGCTCGGACAGTGGCGCCAGCCGGACCCGGTGGTGTGGTTGGCGGCTGAGGCCGTCGTGGATGAGCGGGTTCGGCAGCGCGCACTGCTCCCAGCCGGCACAGAGCACCGTGATCCGCTTGTTCCTGATCCGCCGCAGGAGGTACAGCAGGGTCTGAAGGGACTGGGTGTCCAGGAGGTGGGCGTCGTCGATGACGATGGCCAGGGGACGTTCCCTGGCTAACTCCAAGATCGGTGCGGACACGGCTTGGAGAAGGGCTTCCGGGGCGTATTGTGTGCCGCCGTGGTCCGGTCGACCCGATGCCGTTCGGTATCCGGCACCTGACGCTGAGTTGACTTCGATGTCAGGCTGTAAGGAGCCTTCCAGGACATCCGTCGGGAGCTCGCCGCTGTGCAGGAGTTCCCGGATGGCGCTCATCGGCTGGGCCCGCTTCTGAGGGGAGCCGAGGGTGGTCAGCAGCCCGGCGCCGGTCTTGCCCACGGCGTTTGCGAACTCGTGGAGCAGCTTGGTCTTTCCGACCCCCGGGCCGCCGGTGACGATGACGAGCTGCCCCGCTCCGGCGACGCACTCGGCGAACGCGTCGCGTAAGGTCTCAAGTTCTCGATGGCGCTCGAATAGGCGCACCATGACCTCCCCCGTAATGGCCTCCCCCGTGGCCATTGTTCTTGAATTGAATCCGCGAAAGACTTTACCGGGGACGCCCACCCTTATGGGTCCCCTTGGGTAATATCTTTGCTGTGTGACGACAATTGCTGGAAACGCGGAAGTGAAATCTTCCCTACAGCAGAAAGTCGCCTGCTGCCATCATTGGAATTGCCTGCCCCGTCGGCGTGGGCGGCATGGATGGCACTGTTGTCTCGGACTGGTCCAGACCTCCCGGGGTCGGGCGGGCTTGCCCGGATGCTCCGGGTCGATCGTGGACTTGTGGCTGCTCAGGGGAACACTTCCCCTTCCCCAGAGTCGACTTGACGTTATGTTTGGTACACCAGTGTTGTCAACATCGGTCTCGCCGGCTGGTCGGCGGCGGGCGATCCGCGCAGGTCCGCTGGTGGTGGCCGCCATGTCGGCGGGCCAATCGGCGCGGCAATCGACATGCTTCGGAAAGTGGGGGCCGGTTCGCTCCAGGGGGCAGTAGGGGGTGACCCCGACACCCCCTGATCCCTAGCCTCCCAAAGGCGGGGACATGGACCGACGAGCCGGGATCCCGCGTTTCCGAAGGCATCGATCCCGATCGGATGACTGCGTTGGCGAACAACGAGGACCGACTGCTCGACTATCTCAGGCGAACCACTTCGGATCTGCGCGAGACGCGGCGCAGGCTGCGCGAGTCGGAGTACCGCGCGCACGAGCCGATCGCGATCGTGGGGATGGCCTGCCGGTATCCCGGCGGGGTCGCCACGCCCGAGCAACTGTGGGACCTGGTGGCCGCCGGTGCCGACGCGGTGTCGGACTTCCCGGCCGACCGGGGCTGGGACGTCGAGTCACTGTACGACCCCGACCCCGCGCGGGCGGGCAAGACCTACGCCCGGACCGGGGCCTTCCTGCACGACGCCGCCGACTTCGACCCGGACTTCTTCGGCATCTCGCCGCGCGAGGCGCTGGCGATGGATCCGCAGCAGCGGCTGCTCCTGGAGACCTCCCACGAGGCCTTCGAGGACGCCGGCATCGTCCCCACGGCGCTGCGCGGCTCTCGTACCGGCGTCTTCGTCGGCGTCATGTACAACGACTACGCGACCCGGCTGCTCTCGGTTCCGGACGACCTCGACGGCTATCTGGCCAACGGCAGTGCCGCCAGCGTGGCCTCGGGCCGGGTGGCCTACACCTTCGGCCTGGAAGGGCCCGCCGTCACCGTCGACACGGCCTGCTCGTCCTCGCTGGTGGCACTGCACTGGGCGGTCAAGGCGCTGCAGTCGGGCGAGTGCACGCTGGCGCTGGCGGGCGGGGTGACCGTGATGTCCACCCCCGAGACCTTCGTCGACTTCAGCCGGCAGCGCGGCCTGGCCCCCGACGGCCGCTGCAAGGCCTTCGCCGAGGGTGCCGACGGCACCGGCTGGGGCGAGGGCGCGGGCATGCTGCTGGTCGAGCGGCTCTCCGACGCCCAGCGGCTCGGCCACCGGGTGCTGGCCGTGGTCAAGGGCACCGCGATCAACTCCGACGGAGCCAGCAGCAGGCTCACCGCACCCAACGGCCCCTCCCAGCAGCGGGTGATCAAGCAGGCGTTGGCGAGCGCCGGCGTCTCCCCGGCGGACGTCGACGTGGTCGAGGCGCACGGCACCGGTACCGCGCTGGGCGACCCGATCGAGGCCCAGGCCCTGCTCGCGGCCTACGGCCAGGACCGGCCCGAGGGCCGGCCGCTGTGGCTCGGCTCGATCAAGTCCAACCTCGGGCACACCCAGGCCGCCGCGGGCGTGGCCGGGGTGATCAAGATGGTGCAGGCGATGCGGCACGGCGAACTGCCCAAGACCCTGCACGTGGACCGCCCCTCCACCCAGGTGGACTGGACGGCGGGCGAGGTCCGGCTGCTGACCGAGGCCCAGGAGTGGCCCGAGAGCGGACGGCCCCGGCGAGCGGCGGTCTCCTCGTTCGGGATCAGCGGCACCAACGCGCATGTGGTCCTCGAACAGGCTCCGGCGCTCGAACCGCAGACCGAGGCGGACAGCGAGCCGCAGGCCGGGGCGCAGGACGAGGCGGAGACCGCGAAGAGCCAGGCGCAGAGCGCCGACGCCCCGGCGGTGACCCCCGCACCGCGACTGGACGCCGTCCCGTGGCTCCTGTCGGCGCGCACCCCCGAGGCGCTTGCCGAGCAGAAGGGCCGGCTACACGCCTGGGTCGAGGCCCGCCCCGAGCTGGACCCGGCCGAGGTGGCCTTCTCGCTGGCCTGCACCCGCTCCTCCTGGGAGCACCGTGCGGTGGCCGTCGGCGGCTCCACCGAGGAGCTGCTGGCAGCCCTGGTCCTGGCTGCGGGCACCGCGGTCGGTAACGGGAAACTGGCGTTCCTCTTCACTGGGCAGGGCTCCCAGCGCCTTGGCATGGGGCGGGAGCTGTACCGGGCGTTCCCGGTCTTCGCGGCCGCCTTCGACGAGGTATCCGCCTTGCTGGACCCGGAGCTGGAGATCCCGCTTGCCCGGGTGATCGAGGCGGAGCCGCAGCTGCTGAACCGCACCGACTACGCCCAGGCGGCGATCTTCGCCGTCGAGGTGGCACTCTTCAGACTCGTGGAGTCGCTGGGCGTGTGCCCCGACTACCTGGTCGGCCACTCGGTCGGCGAGCTGGCCGCCGCGCACGTCTCCGGCGTGCTGTCGCTGGAGGGCGCGGCCGCCATGGTGCTGGCGCGCGGCGGCCTGATGAGCCGGCTGCCCGCGGGTGGCGCGATGGTGGCGATCCGGGCCACTGAGGCCGAGGTGCTGCCGCTGCTCTGCGAGCGGGTGGGCCTGGCCGCGGTCAACGGGCCGCGCTCGGTGGTGGTCTCGGGCGAGGAGGAGGCGGTGCTGGCGCTCGCCGCCCGGTTCGGGAAGAGCACCCGCCTGACCGTCTCGCACGCCTTCCACTCCCCGCTGATGGAGCCGATGCAGGCCGAGTTCGCCCTCGTCGCCAAGGCGCAGTCCTACGGCGCGCCGGGCATCCCGATCGTCTCCACGCTGACCGGCGCCCTGGCCGGCGCGGAGGAGCTCGGCTCGCCGGACTACTGGGTCGACCACGTCCGCCGACCCGTGCGGTTCGAGCCGGCGCTGCGCGCGCTTGCGGCCCTGGGCGTGCGCAGGCTCCTGGAACTGGGACCGGACGCGGTGCTGACCGCTATGGCGCAGGACTGCCTCGACGGTGACGTGGCGGCCGCCGCGACGATGCGCCGGGACTCGGCCGAGACGAGGGAGCTGCTGGGCGGCCTGGGGCGGTTGCACGCCGACGGCGTGCCGGTCGACTGGGCCGCACTCTTCGAAGGCCGTCGCCCGAACCGGGTCGACCTGCCGCTCTACCCGTTCCAGCGCACCAGGCTCTGGCTGGAGGCCACCGCCGCCGGCGGCGACCCGAGCGGCCTCGGTCAGCTCCCCGTCGAGCACCCGCTGCTGGCCGCGGCGACCGAACTGCCCGATTCGGGCGGGCTGGTGCTGACCGGGCGGCTCTCCCGCTCAGCCCAGCCCTGGCTGGCCGACCACGCCGTGCACGGCACGGTGCTGCTGCCCGGTACGGCCCTGGTGGAGCTGGCGATCCAGGCCGGCGACCGGGTCGGCTGCGCCCTGCTGGAGGAGTTGACGCTCCAGGCGCCGCTGACCTTGCCGGAGCAGGGCGCGGTGGCGGTGCAGGTCGCGGTCGGCGCCGAGGACGCCGGGCGGCGCACGGTCGCGGTGTACTCCCGGCCCGCGGACGCGCCGGACGCTCCGTGGAGCCAGAACGCCGGCGGACTGCTCACCAGCGCCGCTGAGGAGCCGCAGTTCGACCTACGGGTCTGGCCGCCCGAAGGGGCCGAACCCGTTGAGCTGGGCGAGCTCTATTCCAGGCTCATCGGGGTCGGCTACGGCTACGGCGAGGTGTTCCAGGGACTGCGCGCGGCGTGGCGGCGCGGCGAGGACCTGTTCGCCGAGGCCGCCCTGCCCGACCGTGCCCGGGCCACGGCCGCCGCCTTCGGTCTGCACCCGGCGCTGTTGGACGCGGCCCTGCACGTCAACCTGATCGACCTGGGGGACGGCCAGGCGGTGCTGCCGTTCAGCTGGGGCGGGGTCTCCCTGCACGCCGGCGGGGCCGGTGAGTTGCGGCTGCACGTCGCCAAGGCCGGCCAGGACGCGGTCTCGCTGGCGGTCGCGGACGGCACCGGCGCGCCGGTGGCCACCGTTCGCACGCTGGTGGCCCGCCCGGTCTCGGCGGGGCAACTGGCCGCCGGCCCGGGGGAGTCGCTCTTCCGCCTGGAGCAGGTTCCGCTCGACCCCGCCACGGCCGAAGCCCTGCCCGCGGACGTCGTGGTCTGCGGCCCCGACGACCTCGCTCTCGGCGTGCCGGTCCACCCGGACCTGGCGTCGATCGAGGCAGCGCCGAGCCTGATCGTCCTGCCGGCGGCCACGGTCGCCGGTGAGGTGCCCGCCGCGGTGCACGGGAGTGTCGGCGAGACCTTCGCCGTCCTCGGGGCCTTCCTCGCCGACCGGCGCTTCGACCACTCCCGGCTGGCGGTGGTGATCCGGGCCGGTGAGCTCGCCCACGCGCCGCTGGCCGGACTGGTGCGGGCCGCCGAGTCGGAGAACCCCGGTCGCTTCCTGCTGGTGGACAGCGACGGCACTGCGGGCCTGGCCGCCGCGCTGGCCTGCGGCGAGCCCGAGGTCGTGGTGCGCGAGGGGGAGCTGTCGGTGCCCAGGCTCGCCAGGGCGAATCCGGCGCAACCGCCGGAGTTCGACCCCGAGGCGTACGTGCTGATCACCGGCGGCCTCGGCGGCCTGGGGCAGCTGATCGCCCGTCACCTCGCGGGCTCCCACGGCGTCCGGCGGCTGCTGCTGACGAGTCGGCGTGGCGCGGACACCCCCGGCGCGGCCGAGCTGAGGGCCGAGCTCGAAGGGCTCGGCGCCGAGGTCGCGCTGGCGAGCTGCGACGCGGCCGACCGCGGCCAACTCGCGGAGCTGCTGGGCCGCTACCAGGTCGGCGCCGTGGTGCACTCGGCCGGCGTGGTCGACAACGGGATGCTCGCCGCGCTCAGCCCCGAGCAGGTCGAGCGGGTGCTGCGGCCCAAGGTGGACGCCGCCTGGAACCTGCACGAACTCACGCAGGACCGCGAGCTCAGCGCCTTCGTGCTGTTCTCCTCCACCGCCGGCCTGCTGGTCGGTGGCGGCCAGTCCAACTACGCGGCCGCCAATGCCTTCCTGGACGGCCTCGCGGCCCACCGCAGGGCCGTCGGGCTGCCCGCCGTCTCGATGGCCTGGGGCCTGTGGTCCGAGGTCGGCGGCCTGGCCGACCAGGTGGACGCCGCCGATCTGGAGCGGATGCACCGGATGGGCCTGCCACCGCTGCCCGCCGCCCAGGGCCTGGAGCTGTTCGACGCCGCCCTGGCCGCCGAGGACGCCCTCGTGGTGCCGATGCGACTGGACGTCGCCGCGGTGCGGGCCAGGACCGACGGCGTCCCGACGCTGCTGCGCGGACTGGTCCGCGGCGCCTCGCGCCGCGCCGCCGGCGCCGCGGGCACCTCCCGCGCCGATGCGCAGAGCGGCTGGCGGGAGCGCCTCGCCCCGCTGCCGGACGCCGATCGCGACCGCCTGCTGCTGGAGTTGGTGCTCACCGGGGTGGCCGCCGTACTCGGCCACACCTCGGCCCAGGCGCTCGACCCGAACAAGGCGTTCCAGGAGATGGGCTTCGACTCGCTGGCGGCGGTCGAACTGCGCAACCTGCTCGGGACGGCCACCGGCCTCTCGCTGCCCGCCACCCTGGTCTTCGACCAGCCGGCACCGGCCGTCCTGACCGCCTACCTCAAGGCCGAACTCGTCCCCGGCCCGGCCGACCAGGCCCGGCTGATGGTCGCCGAGGTCGACCGGCTCGAAGTCGCGCTGACCGCACTGCCGGACCAGGACGGTTCACACGCCCGGATCACCGCGCGCCTCGAAGCGCTGCTGCGGACCTGGCGTGACACCCACAGCGCGGGCGGCGAGGCGCCGGACGACTTCGACACCGCCACCGACGAAGAACTCTTCGCGACGATCGACAACGAATCTGGAGTCCAGTGATGGTAGACCCGGCCAACGTCGACAGGCTCCGCGACTACCTGAAGCGGGCCACCAGCGAGCTGGAGCGCACCCGCCGCCGGGTGCGCGAGCTGGAGGAGCTCAACCGCGAGCCGATCGCGATCATCGGGATGGCCTGCCGCTACCCCGGCGGCATCCGCTCGCCCGAGGACCTCTGGCGGATCGTCAGCGAAGGCGCCGACGTGATCTCCGGCTTCCCGGTGGACCGCGGGTGGGACGTGGAGAACCTCTACGACCCCGAGGTCGGCAAGCCCGGCAAGAGCTACGTGCGCCAGGGCGGCTTCCTGCACGACGCCGCCGAGTGCGACCCCGCGTTCTTCGGCATCAGCCCCAAGGACGCGCCCGGCACCGACCCGCAGCAGCGGATGCTGCTTGAGACCTCCTGGGAGGCATTCGAGCGGGCCGGGATCGACCCGCAGTCGATGAAGGGCACCCGGACCGGCGTCTTCGTCGGCCTGATGCACCACGACTACGTGGGCGGCACCATCTCCGGCAGCATCGTCTCGGGCCGGATCGCCTACACGCTGGGCCTTGAGGGACCCGCGGTCACCATGGACACCGCGTGCTCCGCATCGCTGGTGGCCCTGCACCAGGCGACCCAGTCGCTGCGCCGCGACGAGTGCGAGTTCGCCCTGGTCGGCGGTGCCGCGGTGATGGCCAGCCCCGAGATGTTCATCGAGTTCAGCGAGCGGCGGGCGCTGTCGGCCGACGGACGCTGCAAGTCCTTCTCCGAGGACGCGGACGGCGCCGCCTGGTCGGAGGGCGCGGGTGTGCTGCTGGTGGAGCGGCTCTCGGACGCCCGGCGCAAGGGGCACCGGGTGCTCGCGGTGATCCGGGGCAGCGCGATCAACCAGGACGGCGCCTCCAACGGCCTGACCGCGCCCAGCGGCCCGGCCCAGATCCGGGTGATCCAGTCGGCGCTGGCCGACGCCCAGTTGTCGCCGAACCAGATCGACGTGGTGGAGGCGCACGGCACCGGCACCAAGCTCGGCGACCCGATCGAGGCCCAGGCGGTCATCGCCGCCTACGGGCAGAACCGGCCCGAGGGCCGGCCGATGTGGCTGGGCTCGATCAAGTCCAACATGGGCCACCCGCAGGCCGCCGCCGGCGTGGCGGGCGTGATCAAGATGGTCATGGCGATGCGCCACGGGGTGCTGCCCAAGTCGCTGCACTCCGAGCGCCGCACCTCCGCGGTGGACTGGTCGGCGGGCGACGTCGAGCTGCTGACCGAGGCCCGGACGTGGCAGACCTACGGTCAGCCGCGCCGCGCCGCCGTCTCGGGCTTCGGGATCAGCGGCACCAACGCGCACACCATCCTCGAAGAGGCCCCGGCCGAGGAAGTGGCGGAGCGGGCGCCGCGCGCCGCCCTGCCGGCCGTGCCCTGGGTGCTCTCCGCCAAGACCGCGGAGGCGGTCAAGGACCAGGCGAGCCGGCTGGTCGCCGCGGCCGATGACCTCGATGTGCTGGACGTCGGCTTCTCGCTGGCCACCACCCGCGCCCAGCTCACCCACCGCGCCGCGGTGGTCGGCCACGACCGCGCCGAACTGCTGGAGGGGCTGCGCGCGCTGGCCGAGGGCCGGGAGCTGCCGCAGGTCGCCGCCGGCCCCGGTAAGCTCGCCGTGGTCTTCTCCGGCCAGGGCTCCCAGCGCCCCGGCATGGGGCGCGAACTGATCGAGAGCTTCCCCGGGTTCGCCCGTGCCTTCGACGAGATCTGCGCCGAGTTCGACCAGCACTTGGAGCGGCCGCTGCGTGAGGTGGTGCTGGACACCGAGTCCGAGCTGCTGAACCAGACCGTCTTCACCCAGGCCGGCATCTTCGCCTTCGAGGTCGCGCTCTACCGCCTGCTGGAGTCCTGGGGCATCCGCCCCGACCTGCTCGGCGGGCACTCGATCGGCGAGGTGGTCGCCGCCCATGTCGCCGGTGTGCTCTCGCTGAGCGACGCCGTCACCCTGGTCGCCGCGCGCGGCCGGCTGATGCAGGCGCTGCCCACCGGCGGCGCGATGGTCGCCATCCGGGCCGGCGAGGCCGAGGTCGCCCCGCTGCTCACCGAGGGCGCCGACCTCGCCGCGGTCAACGGCGAGCGCGCGGTGGTCGTCTCGGGCGACGAGGAGGCGGTGCTCGCGGTTGCCGCCCGGTTCGAGAAGACCACCAGGCTGAAGGTCTCGCACGCGTTCCACTCGCACCGGATGGACGACATGCTGGAGTCCTTCCGGGCCGTGCTCGACAAGCTGGAGTTCCACCAGCCGCGGCTGCCGGTCGTCTCCAACCTGACCGGATCGCTCGCCGACGAGCTGACCTCGCCCGACTACTGGGTGCGCCACGTACGCGAGGCCGTCCGGTTCCACGACGGTGTACGCACCCTGGCCGCCGAGGGCGTCACCCGGCTGCTGGAGGTGGGCCCGGACTCGGTGCTCACCGGCATGTCCCAGGACATCGTGGCCGAGGTGGTCGCCACCCAGCGTCGGGACCAGGGCGAGGCCAGGGCGCTGCTGACGGCGCTCGGCCGACTGCACGTCAGCGGCCTGAGCCCGGACTGGTCGGCGCTGTTCACCGGCGCCCGCGTGGTGGACCTGCCGACCTACCCCTTCCGGCGCGACCGGCACTGGGAGAACGCCCCGTCCATCACGGCGGCCACCGCCCCGGGCCGCGGCGGCGACGGAGGCGGCGAGTTCTGGGAGCTGGTCCGGGAGCAGGACGTGGCCGCGGTCGCCGCCACCCTCGGCGTGGACGACCAGGCCCCGGTGGCCGCGCTGATTCCGGCGCTGGCCTCCTGGTACGACCAGCGGCAGGCCAACGCCACGGTGGACGGCTGGCGTTACCGCGTCGGCTGGCGGATGCTGCCCGGCTCCGAGGACCGCGCCGCCGCGTTCCGCTGGCTGGCCGTGGTCTCCGAGGACCTGGCCCAGGACCCGTGGGTCGAGGCCGCGCTGGCCGCGCTGCGCGAGCGCGGCCACCAGGTCGAGCTGCTCGCCGTGCCCACGGCCGCGCAGCAGCGCACCGCCCTGGCCGAACTGCTCGATGGTCACGGTGCGGTGGACGGCGTTCTCTCCCTGCTGGCGCTCGACACCCGGGCCGCCGTGACCGCCGCGCTGATCCAGGCACTCGGCGACGCCGGCATCGAGGCCGGGCTGTGGGCCGTCACCCGGGACGCGATGGCCCACGAGTCCTCGGCTCGTCCGAGCGGATTCAGCCAGGCCGAGGTCTGGGGCCTGGGCCGGGTGGCCGCGCTGGAGCACCCCGAGCGCTGGGGTGGCCTGCTCGACCTGCCCGCCGAGCTCGGCCCGCTCACCCTGGCCCGACTCGCCACCGCGCTCACCGCCTACGGCGACGAGGACCAGCTGGTCCTGCGCGAGTCCGGCCTGTTCGCCCGCCGCCTGGAGCACGCGCCGGTGCGGCCCGGTGCCCCGTGGCAGCCCACCGGCACGGTGCTGGTCACCGGCGCCACCGGCGCGGTCGGTGCCCGGGTGGCGAGCTGGCTGGCCGAGCAGGGTGCGGAGCACCTGCTGCTCACCAGCCGCCGTGGCGAGGCGGCGCCCGGCGCCGCCGAACTGCGGCAGGAGCTGGCCGCGACCGGCACCAAGGTCACCTTCGCCGCCTGCGACGCGGCCGACCGCGAGAGCCTGGCCGCGCTGCTGGCCACCGTCCCGGCCGAGCATCCGCTGACCGCCGTGATCCACCTGGCCGGCGTGCTGGACGACGGCGTGCTGGACGCGCTCACCCCCGAGCGCTTCGCCACGGTGCTGCGGCCCAAGGCGCAGGCCGCCCTGAACCTGCACGAGCTCACCGCGGAGCTGGACCTGTCGGCGTTCATCCTGTTCTCCTCGCTCACCGCCACCGTCGGCGGCGCCGGGCAGGCCAACTACGCGGCCGCCAACGCCTTCCTGGACGCGCTGGCCGAGTACCGGCGCGGCGAGGGCCTGGCGGCCTCCTCGATCGCCTGGGGACCGTGGGGTGGCGGCGGCATGGCCGACCACGGCGCCGTGCGTGACGCGGGCCGCAACCTCGGCATCTCGGCGATGAACCCCGACCAGGCGCTGACCGCGCTGCGCCGGGCGCTGGAGAGCGGCGAGACCACGCTGACCGTGGCCGACGTGGACTGGACCAGGTTCGCGCCCGCCTTCGGCGCCGCCCGGCCCAGCCCGCTGCTGGCCGACCTGCCCGAGGTCCAGGGACTGGCGGCGGCCGGCGGCGGTGGCAACGCGGTCCCCGACGGCTTCGCCCAGAAGCTGGCCGCCCTGACCGGCGGCGAGCGCAAGCGCGCCCTGGTGGACCTGGTCTGCACCCAGGCCGCCACCGTGCTCGGCTACGGCGCGGCCGGCGGGATCGATCCCAGCACCGCCTTCCGCGACCTCGGCTTCGACTCGCTGACCTCGGTGGACCTGCGCAACCGGCTCAGCACCGCCGCCGGAGTGGCCCTGCCGGCCACGCTGGTCTTCGACTACGCGACGCCCGCCGCGTTGGCCGAGCACCTCGGAACCGAGCTGGGCGAGGGCGAGGACGGCTCCTCGGCCGACCTGCTGCTGGCCGAACTCGACCGGCTGGAGGCCGCGTTCGGCGGGCTGAAGGTCGAGGAGATCGAGCAGGGCCGGTTCACGGCCCGCCTGCAGGCGATGCTCAACGGGCTGACCGAGACCCTGTCCGCGGCCGGCGGCGAGTCGGTCGCAGGGCGGCTGGAGAACGCCTCCGCCGACGACGTCTTCGCCTTCATCGACAACGAGCTCGGCACGGCGTGACGACGTGAGCACGACCGCCGACCCCGCCCCGCACGCCAGGCTGAATCTTCCGCACAGAAGTGGCGACACTCGATGACCAACGATGACAAGCTGCTCGACTATCTCAAGAGGGTCACCGCTGATCTGGCCCAGACCCGGCAGCGGCTGCGCGACGTGGAGACCGAGGAGAAGGAGCCCATCGCCATCGTGGCGATGAGCTGCCGGTTCCCCGGTGGCGTCAGCACTCCCGAGGAGCTCTGGCGGCTGGTCGACGAGGGCACCGATGCCGTCACGGACTTCCCGGACAACCGCGGCTGGGACGGCGCCGCGCTCTACGACCCCGATCCGGACGCGTCCGGCAAGAGCTATGTGCTGCGGGGCGGGTTCCTGCACGACGCCGCCGACTTCGAGCCGGACTTCTTCGGCATCTCGCCGCGCGAGGCGCTGCTGATGGACCCCCAGCAGCGGCTGCTCCTCGAGGTGGCCTGGGAGGCGCTGGAACGCGGCGGCATCGCGCCGGACTCGGTACGCGGCGCCCGGATCGGGGTGTTCGCGGGCACCAACGGCCAGGACTACCGCGACGTGCTGGCGAAGCTGCCGAAGGACCCCGAGGCGGCGCTCGGCACCGGCGTGCTGGCGGCGGTGATGGCCGGCCGGATCTCCTACACCCTCGGCACCGAGGGGCCCGCGGTCACCATCGACACCGCGTGCTCCTCGGCGCTGGTCGCGCTGCACCTGGCGGTGCAGGCGCTGCGCCAGCGCGAGTGCACGCTGGCGATGGCCGGCGGTGTCTCGGTGATGTCCACCCCGGGAGCGTTCATCGCCTTCAGCCGTCAGCGCGGGCTCTCCCCGGACGGCCGGTGCAAGTCCTTCGCCGACGGGGCGGACGGCACCGGCTGGGGCGAGGGCGCCGGAATGCTGCTGCTGGAGCGGCTCTCGGACGCCCGGCGCAACGGGCACCAGGTGCTGGCCGTCATCCGTGGCTCCGCGGTGAACCAGGACGGTGCCTCCAACGGGCTGACCGCGCCCAACGGGCCGTCCCAGCAGCGGGTGATCCGTCAGGCGCTGGCGAGCGCGGGGCTGTCGGCCGCCGATGTCGACGTGGTCGAGGCGCACGGTACCGGTACCATGCTGGGCGACCCGATCGAGGCGCAGGCGCTGCTGGCCACCTATGGTCAGGGCCGCTCGGCGGATCGGCCGTTGTGGTTGGGGTCGGTCAAGTCGAACATCGGTCACACCCAGGCGGCGGCCGGTGTGGCCGGGGTGATCAAGATGGTGCAGGCGATGCGCCACGGTGTGCTGCCCAAGACCCTGCACGTGGACGAGCCCTCCGGCAAGGTGGACTGGTCGGCGGGCGAGGTCCGGTTGCTGACCGAGGCCCGGGCCTGGCCCGAGGTCGAGCGGCCGCGCCGGGCCGGGATCTCCTCCTTCGGCGCGAGCGGCACCAACGCGCACACCATCATCGAGCAGGCCCCCCTGGAGGAGGCCGCCGAGCGCGAGCCGGGCAGTGCGCCCTCGACCATCCCGTGGCTGCTCTCCGGGCGCACCCCCGAGGCCCTGCGCGAGCAGGCGCGGCGGCTGGCCGCTGTGGCGGACACGCTGGACCCGGTGGACGCCGGCTTCTCGCTGGCCACCACCAGGACCGCCCAGCAGTACCGGGCCGTGGTGCTCGGCCGGGACCGCGAACAACTGCGCGGCGGCCTGAACGCGCTGGCCGAGGGTGCGCCAGGGGTGCTCCAGGGTCGTACCGTCAAGGGGCTGACGGCCTTCCTGTTCACCGGCCAGGGCTCGCAACGCCCGGGTATGGGCCGGGAGTTGTACCAGGAGTTCGAGACGTTCCGGCAGGTCTTCGACGAGGTCTGCACTCACTTCGACGGCGGCCTCAAGGACCTGGTCTTCGGTGCCGACGCCGAGCCGCTGGACCAGACCGCCGTCGCCCAGTCCGCCCTCTTCGCTTTCGAGGTGGCGCTGTTCCGGTTGTTGGAGTCCTGGGGTGTGGTGCCGGACTTCCTGGCGGGGCATTCGATCGGTGAGGTGGCGGC